>CAVJUB010000047.1:0-16116 GCA_963652545.1 Hallella faecis
CGGACAACGTGAAGCCTCTTTCCAAGCTCACGCGCATCGCCGCGCTTTTTGTCGGCCTCAAGCTCGAGACGCTCGAAATCGACTGATCGCACGCTTTCCGGCCAAACGGCCGCCTGCCTCCGTCGATCGGCAAAAAAAGGACGGCATCCCGCCAAAGGACCCGTCCTCTATTTTCACGCTGATCGAATCGTCAGTCGCGAAGCAGCTCCGCCGCCGGCTCGCGGCCGAACCACTTCTTGTAAATGCGGCTGAACTCGCCGTTCTGCTTGATCGCGGTCAAGCCCCGGTTGATGCGCTCCAGAAGCTCCGTATTACCTTTCTTCACGGCAATGCCCAGGTCTTCGGTGGAGAGCGCCACGGGCACCGTCTTCACCTTGCCCTTGCCCGCCTTGGCGACGTAGTAGTCGTTCGTCGGAATGTCGTTGATGACGGCATCGACGCCGCGGTTGCGCAGCTCGAGGTAGCACTCGTTGAGTTCGTTGAAGACGCGCACGCGGGCGTTGGGAACGGCCTTCGCGGCGATTTCCCCCGTGGAGCCGATCGACGCCGCAAGACGCTTGCCTTCAAGATCCCGCGCCGTGCGAATCGAGTGATTGTCCGCGTTCACCACCACGCCCAGACCGGCGATGTAGTAGCGGTGCGAAAAGTCCACGCTGCGGGCGCGCTCTTCGCTGATCGTGATGTCGTTGATCGCGATGTCGATGTTGCCGGTCTTCAAGGCCGGAATGAGGCCGTCAAAGGCAAGGTTCTTCACCACCACCTTGAAGCCCGCGTTCTTGCCGATGGCGCGGATGATGTCCACGTCAAAGCCCACGTATTCGCGGGTCTTCGAATCCTGTGAGCCGAAAGGCGGATAAGCGGCGTCCATGCCGGCCGTGAGAACGGGTTCGGAGGCCGCCGCCGAGAAGGAGAGAAAACCGAGGCACGCCGCCGCGGCCCCCGCCAGAAAGATGCGTTTTTGCATGAGTGTGTCTGCCCAAAAAGTGAAAGTTCCGCCACTTTACTCGCCGCAAGCCACTTCGCCCGCTGCGGCCGAGCTGGTATTACCTCTTGCGTCAAAACAAGCGCAAAACCACCGTCAAACGACGGCCGCTCGGGTATCCTTCCCGCCTCAAAAACTCTCTTCGGCCTTGTCACCATGAACCATCCTCTTCGCGACCTCATCAACGCCACGGGCGGCGCCGTCGTCATCGACGGCGCCATGTCCACGGCGCTCGAAGCGCTGGGCTGCGACTTGAACGACGCCCTCTGGAGCGCGCGGCTCCTCGCCGACGATCCCGACAAGATTCGCACGGTGCACTCGCAATACTTTGAAGCGGGCGCTCACGTCGCGATCACGGCGAGCTACCAAGCCTCCGCCGCCGGATTCGCCCGGCGAGGCCTTACGGAAACCGAAGCGGCGCGCCTCATCGGTCTTTCCGTGACGCTCGCGAAGGAAGCCCGCGCCGACTACCTCAATACGCACGCCCGGCGCCCGCTTCTTGTCGCCGGCTCCGTCGGCCCCTACGGCGCGTTTTTAGCGAACGGCGCCGAGTACACGGGCGACTACCGGCTCTCCCGCGAGGAGTTTCGGGAATTTCATCGCGTGCGTCTGGACGCGCTCAAGGCCGCCGGCGCCGATCTCATCGCCGTAGAAACCCAGCCGCGGCTTGACGAAGTCGCGGTGCTCCTTGAGATGCTGGAAGAACGGGATCTCTCCGCCTGGGTGTCCTTCACGCTGCAGGACGAAGCGCACATCGCCGACGGCACGACGGTCGAAGACGCCGCCCGGCTTTGCGACACAAGTTCCGCAGTAGACGCCGTCGGCCTCAACTGCGTGAAGCGCGAGCTCGCCGCGGGCGCCTTGAAGCGCTTTGCCGCCGTGACAGCCAAGCCCCTCCTGCTCTACCCCAACTCGGGCGAAGCCTACGATCCCGCCACGAAGACCTGGCACCATCCGGTGAACGGCCCCTCGTGGGCGCACTTCGCGCCTCAATGGCGAGGCCTGGGCGTGAAATGCCTCGGCGGCTGCTGCCGAACGCTTCCCGCCGACATCGCGGAAATCGCCCGCCTCCTGAGCGCCCGAGCGTAAAAAAAGCCGGGCGCCCCAAAAAGCGTCCGGCCCGATGCGCAAAGTCGAAGCGGCTACTTCACCTTCGCCTTTTTCACGAGATCCTCCACATACTGCTGGAGCATCTTCTGCGAGATCATTTCGCTGATCTCCGCGCGCTTTGCGTCAAGCGACGGGAAGTCCTGCGTCGGACGGGTGTCCGCCACGTAGATCACGTGCCAGCCCGCGGCGCTCTGCAAGGGCTTGGCGGCCGCCTCACCCTTCTTCAGCTTCTCGACTTCGCCGCGGAACTCCGGCCCGAAGACCGCCGCCGACTGCCAGCCGAGCACCCCGCCCTGATCCTTGGTGTCTTCATCGAGCGACTTCTGGGCGGCGAGCTTCTTGAAGTCCGCGCCCTTCTGGATTTCCGCGATGAGGTCCTTCGCCTCCTTCTCGTCCTTCACGAGAATGTGCGCGATCGAAAACTCCGTCTCGCCCCAGGCCTTGCGCTCCTCGTCGTAGATGAGCTTCACGGACTTCTCCGACACCGGGTTCTTCTTCACGAAGTTCGTAAGCGCGCTGTTGTAAAGCACGATGCTCTGCGCGGTCGCCAAGTCCGCCATCACTTCTGGCGTCTTGTCCAAGCCCGACTTCTTCGCATCCTGCGCCACGACCGTGATGCGGGTGAGCCGGCGGCGCACCTCGTCCTCCACCTCCGGCGTCACTTTGTCCGTGCGCCGGGCGGCCATCACATCCTTCGCCTGCGCCTCCTGCTGCGCCTTCGTCACCGTCACGCCGTTCACGGTGAAGTCCTTGAACTCGGCCTGCGCCGTACAGGCCGCCGCCAGCGTCATCGCCGCCAGAGCGGCTTGAATCATTCGCTTCATTTCGTTTCAGTAAAAAATCCGCCGAACCTCCTCAGCGCGGCGGACGGGAGTTGAAAAATTCGTCTCAGGCGATCTTCGCGAATTCGGTCGCAAGGTGCTTCTTGAAGCGCTCGAAGTCCGCTTCAATCGTCGGATTTTTGAAGACGTCGTTTGCCATGAAGCTCGCCATGGGCTTCATGCCGATGAATTCGAAGGTCTTGTGCAGCGGCAGGAAGACGCCGTCGATGCCGCGGCCTTCAAAGAACTGCTTCGGGTCCGTGAAGGCTTCCAACGGAGCGTTCCAGGTCGAGGAAAGCAGGTAGTGCTTTCCCGTCAAAAAGCCGCCCGAACCATACTTCTTTTCTGGATTTTCGCGGCTGCGGCCGTCGCCCCCGCAGAGCTTCGCGTCACCAAAGACCAGGTCTTCGTAGCGCTTCAGCTGCCAGGGCGTGCTCATCCACCAGCCCGGCGTCTGCACGATGACGGCGTCGGCCGAAGCCACCTTCTCCACTTCAGCCGCGCGGTCAAAGTCGCGATCCACCGTCGTAATTTCCGCCGTCCAGCCCAGCTTCTGCAGCTCCATCGCGGCGAGCGCCGCGAATTCATGGTTGAGCGTGCCGCCTTTGCCGAAATTCTGGCAGCCGGCGTCAATGATGAGAACCTTCTTCGTCATAATGAAATCCTTTCCACCTTTCCAAACAGATCTTTCGTTCCGCAGCCACGGCTTCTTCAAGCGGGCTGGTCTCCGTCAGGCGTCCGAGCGAGCTCTTCTCGAAGAATGTCGGAAAGCCCCAGCGCCTGGGCAAGTTCGTCCACATTGTCCACGATTGCGTCATGCGGCAACGCCTCGAGCTCCTCGCGCCGCGCGGCACCGTAGGTGACGCCCACGGCGTGGCAGCGGCCGTTTGCCGCGAGCTGCAAATCATGCCCCGTGTCGCCGATCATGACGGCGTTTTCCGGCGCCACCCCCGTTTCCAAGAAAATTTCTTCGAGCATCTGAGGGTGAGGCTTCGAGAAGCACTCGTCCGCGGTGCGGGTTGCTTCAAAGTAGCCGCCGATTCCCGTCTTTTCAAAGACGCGGTTCAAGCCGCGGCGGCTCTTGCCGGTCGCGATCGCCATCCGCGCCTCGTGGCTGCGCATGGCGTCAAACAGCTCGCGCAAGTGCGGAAAAAGAAACACCTCCGCCTCGCGGACGATGTACCAGTCACGGTAAGCCAGCTGAAATTCCTCCCAGCGCTCAACGGGAAGCGTCGGCGCCACGATCGCCATGGTTTCAGAAACACCGAGCCCGATCGTGCCGCGGGCGGTCTCCAAGTCAGGCACCGGCAGCGCGAGCGCTCTCGCCGCCTCCTGAATGCCGCGGGCGATGAGCGCCGTGGTGTCCATCACCGTGCCGTCCCAGTCAAAGACGTAGAGTTCATAGCGCCCGAGGCGCTGCGTGTCGGTCATTTTGCGGAAATCCTTTTGTCAAGCCGCGGTTTTCAGCGCCCGGGCGTCCAGCGCCGCGAGCACCTTCTTCAGTTCTTCCGGCAGCTCCGCCGTCACCGTAAGGCTTTCGCCCGTCACCGGATGGCGGAACACGAGCTGACGCGCATGCAGAAAGAGACGCTTCAAGGGAGCGCCCAGACTCCCCTTCGCCATGGCGGCGTTGGCGTCGTAATGGCCGTACTTGTCGTCGCCCGCGAGCGGATGGCCTTCGGACAAGGCGTGCACGCGAATCTGATGCGTGCGGCCGGTCTTCAGCTCCGCATCAAGGTAGGTGACGTCGCCGTAGCGAGCGATCTTCGTGAAGATCGTGTGCGAGGGCAGCCCATTTTCCGCGTCCACCCGCACGCGGCGCTCGCCGCTTGCGAGCGTGTACTTCGCCAAAGGCGCCTTCACGTGCTGCCGGTCGTTCACCCAGTCCCCCATGACAAGGAGCCGGTAGTGCTTCTCCACCTTGCCTTCGCGCTGCATCTCGTGAAGCCGCACCAGGGCCTTGCGGGTCTTGCAGACGATCAAGACGCCTGAGGTGTCGCGGTCAAGCCGATGCGCGAGCTCCAAAAAGGGCGCGGCGGGGCGCGCGGCGCGAAGCCGCTCGATGAGGCCGAACGCAACGCCCGATCCCCCGTGGGCGGCGAGGCCCGAGGGCTTGTTCACGATGAGAAGGTCGCGGTCTTCAAAAAGAACGGGAAGATCCGCTTCCGAGATGGCCGGAGCGGTCTTTTCCCGAGCCGAAGCCTCGCTCACGCGAATCGGCGGAACGCGGACAACGTCGCCCAAGGCGAGCTTCGTCTTCTCCTCGCAGCGCTTCTTGTTGACGCGCACCTCACCCGCTCGAATCACGCGGTAGAGGTGGCTCTTCGGAACGCCGCGGGCGACCTTGAGGAGAAAGTTGTCCAAACGCTGTCCGTCGGCAGACTCATCGATCTCGATGTAGGTCACTTTATCCGAAGGAACGGCTCGCACGTCATGCGCCTTCACGGGCGTCGGGACGGGCTTTGAGGCGGCATCGCCGGGTGAAATCGGTGGCATAAGTCTATATACTGTGGTCCGCGCTCCCAGGGCGCTTTTCGTTTTTTCCCGAACGGAAAATGCTGAAAAGCCGCCGAGAGGAGCTCAGGAACGAAGGTGCCGGCCATTTTAGCCGAGACACCGGCGCCGGTCTTGCTACCCAAGCCGGCAACCCCGCTCGTCGGAGCCGATACTGCCGCACGCCGTTGCCGCAAGTCGCTGACTCCGCGCGGGTTTGGTAACAATTTTTTGTCTGTCCGGCCGGACGGCGCGTCTTTTTCCTCGGCTCGCTCCGAAGTTACCCTTAGCGGCTTTGTTGAGCAGCAGAAAAGACGGCCTGAAGACCGGATTCCTGCGGACGCGAACCGATCGTTTGCGACTGCGGTTCTGATAAGAAGAAATTTTCGTGCTTTCCGCCGCTTACCTGTTGATGACGCTGATCGCCCGAGTGCTGGCCCTGCCGCACCCGGCGCTTCGTCGCGCGGCGAAAAGCGGGCCCCTGGTTCGCCAGGCTTCCGAATCTGTGAGGGATCGAGCTGCCGCAGGCTACCTGCGGACGGGCGACTGCGTCCACGTGCTCTCCCCATTGCGTCTGACGCCCTGCGCCGGACCGACACAGCCGGGCGCCGCCCTCCGTCGGGCGGGCGGCTTCCTTGAAGCCATGCGAATGCTCTCCCCAGACGATCCCGCCTCCGGGCGTCGGTTCGTCTGACCATTTCTTCCTGTCACTGAACCGCAGCGCGCGATCCCGCGTCCCGGGCGGTAATGCCTGCCCCCGTCAGGGCGGCCCGGGAGAATGAATTGAAGCGCATGCTTTTTAACGCAACCCACGCGGAGGAAACCCGCGTCGGGATTGTGGACGGCCAGAAGCTCGTCGACATCGACATCGAAGTCGCCGGCCGCGAACAGCGTAAATCCAACATCTACAAGGGCGTCATCACGCGCATCGAGCCCAGCCTCGAAGCGTGCTTCGTCGACTACGGCGAAGAGCGCCACGGCTTCCTTCCCTTCAAGGAAGTGTCCCGCAGCTACTTCAAGCAGGGCGTGGACTTCCGCACCGCAACGATCCGCGACGCCCTGTGGGAAGGGCAGGAGCTCATCGTCCAGGTGGAAAAGGAAGAGCGCGGCAACAAGGGCGCGGCCTTGACGACCTTCGTGAGCCTCGCGGGCCGCTACCTCGTCCTGATGCCGAACAATCCGCGCGGAGGCGGCGTCTCCCGCCGCATCGAAGGCGAAGAGCGGCAGGAGCTCCGGGAAGCGATGGAGAAGCTGCAGCTTCCCTCTGGCATGAGCACGATCGCCCGCACCGCGGGCATCGGCCGCAGCGTCGAAGAGCTGCAGTGGGACCTTGACTACCTGCTCAAGCTCTGGGAAGCCATCGCCGAAGCCGCCACCCCGCAGTACGAGTACGTGACGCAGGAGAACGGCCGCACGGTGACGCACTACATCACCGACAGCGAGAAGAACGGCGTCAAATTGAAGCGCGCCAACCCCGCCCCCTTCCTCATCGTGGAAGAGAGCAACCTCGTCATTCGCGCGATCCGCGACTACTTCCAGCCCGACATCGTCGAAATCCTCGTCGACACGGACGACATCTACGAGCAGGCCCGCCAGTTCATGGCGCACGTCATGCCCGACATGGTGAGCCGCGTGAAGCGCTACCGCGAAGAAACGCCGCTCTTCTCGCGCTTTCAGATCGAGCATCAGATCGAATCCGCCTACTCGCGCACGGTGCCGCTTCCCTCGGGCGGCGCGATCGTGATCGACCACACGGAAGCTCTGGTGGCGATCGACGTCAACTCCGCCCGCGCGACCCGCGGCGCCGACATTGAAGAAACCGCGTTCAAGACGAACACCGAAGCCGCCGACGAAGTGGCGCGCCAGATGCGCCTTCGCGACTTGGGCGGCCTCATCGTGATCGACTTCATCGACATGGAGGAGCCCCGTCACCAGCGCGAAATCGAGCAGCGTCTCCGTGACGCCATCCGTCCGGACCGCGCCCGCGTGCAGATCGGCCGCATCAGCCGCTTCGGCTTGATGGAGCTCTCGCGCCAGCGCCTGCGTCCCTCCCTCTCGGAAGGCCACCACATCACCTGCCCGCGCTGCAACGGCGTGGGCGTCATCCGCGACACGGAAAGCTGCGCCCTGCAGGTGCTGCGCATCCTGCAGGAAGAGGCGACAAAGGAAGGCACGGGCGCGCTGCACGCTCAGGTGCCCGTCGACGTGGCGACCTACCTCTTGAACGAAAAGCGTCCGGAAGTCGCGAAGCTCGAGGCCCGCTACCGCGTGCCCGTCGTGCTCATTCCGAACACGATGCTCGAGACGCCGCACTACCACATCGAGCGTCTGCGCTCCGACGACAACCGTCTTGAAGACGACGTCGCGAGCTACAAGCGTCCCGAAGACCTGCAGGAAGTGGCGGACGATCCGTACGCGCTGAAGTCCGACGAAGACAAGCCCGTTCGTCCGAAGCAGGTGCCCGTGATCAAGAACATGCTCCCCACGGGCTATGCGCCGGTGCATGAAAAGGTTGAGGAAAAGCCCGCCGAACCCGCGCCGGCGGCGCCGGTCGCTCCCGCGGCCCCCGCCAAAACGAGCTTCCTCTCGGGCCTCGTTGCCAAGGTGACGCAGTTCATCGCGTCCGTCACGGGCGAAAAGAAGCCCGTTGCAGCCGCGCCGAAGGCCAAGGCTGCGACTGAAGAAAAGCCCGCCGAGAAGACGGATCGCCGCGAAGGCGAACGCCGCCGCGGTCGCGGCCGCGACCGCTTTGCCAAGGACGGCCGCCCCGAGCGCGGCGAGCGTCCGGAGCGCAAGCCTCGCGCTGAAAGAACGCCCGAGGAAGCGGAAGCCCGCCGCAGCCGTCGTCCCGCCAAGCGCGATGACGTGCGTGCCGAAAAGACGGACGTGACGACGGAAGCGCCCGCCGCCGACAAGACGGAAAAGGCCGCGGTCGCTGAAGAGCGCCGCAGCCGCCGCACGCGCCGTCCTCGTCGTGAAGAAGCGCCCGTAGCAGAAGAAGCCGCCACGGCAGCCGCTGCGGCTGCAACCACGGCCGTCGCGACGGAAGCCGCGGCGAGCGTTGCGGAAAAAGCCCCGGTTGAAGCGGCGCCCGCCGAAGACGCCGTGAAGACGGAAGCGCCGGCTCAGGCCCCCGCGGCGGAAGAAGCGCCCGCAAAGCCCGTGCGCCAGCGCCGTCCGCGCCGCCAGGCCGTTTCGGAAGCAAAGGATGAGGCGACGGAATCGGCTCAGAAGCCCGCGTCCGACTTCAACCCCGACGACATCAACGAAGCGCTCAACGAAGCCCGCTACGCCGACCGCAAGGGCCCCTCGCCCATCGTTCCCGTGAGCGAGATGAATGCGATTGACGCCGAAGACGCGCAGGAAGTCGAAAGCGACGCGCCGGAAAACGACGCCGAGCCCACGATTGAAAGCGACAGCCGTCGCCGTCGCCCGCGCCGTCGCCGTCGTCCCACCCACACGACGGAAGCCGTGCCGGTGATGAACGACGCTCCCGCCGCGGAAGCTGCCGAAGCGCCCGCTGAGGCTCCGGCCCCTGTTGAAGCGAAGCCGGAAGCCCCGGCGGCTGTCGAAACCGCGGCCGCTCCGGAAGAAACGCCCGCCGAAGCCCCGGCAGAAGCCGCCCCAGTTGCTTCCACCCCGGCTGACGCCCCGGTGGAAGCGCCTGCGGAAGCAAAGGCCGAGGATCCGGCGGAGGAGCCGGCGCCTGAAGCGCACAACATCGCCGAGGGGCTCGAAGCCAACCTTGAGAAGGCGGGACTCGAGCAGGTGCAGACCGATGCGTCTCTTGCCGAACCCTACTCCTACGTGGCGGTGAAGTACCCCGGCCGTCCCCGCGTGAAGGTGGAGGCCGTGGACGAAGGCCCGCTTGAACAGGTCCATACGGATCCCCAGTACAAGGCCTAAGCCGACTTGACAGCGGCGCCGAAATCCTTCGTTGGGTTTCGGCGCCTTTTTTCAAAAGGAATTTGAAATGATTCTGGACGACCTGGACGATTTGGGCACCGTGCCCGGCATGATCATCGCCGACCTTCCGAAAGAAGAACTCGACACGATCAACGAAGGCATCGAGCTCTTTGGCGAATGGACCAACACGGAGCTTTTGAACAGTCACATGACGCAGCGCCTCTTTGCGGCGGCCGAAAAAGTGAAGGACCTTGTTCTGGCGGGCTTTGTGCATCCCGACTTCTTCCAAGACCCGCTCTTTCTTGCCGCCGTGCGCATGGGCGACCTGAAGGAGCAGATCAGCGCCTTGCGCCGGCAGGCGCTTGCCGCGAAAAAAGCCTTTCACGAAAAGCACCCCGACATCGAGGCGCCCTACGTTGACTTTCGGATGTCGTCGGAAGAGCTGGACAAGTTGGGAAACGCCGATAAGTAAATACCCCTATTGGCTTTCACCTATCGGGGCGTTAGAGTGAGGAGCGGATCGAGAACGCCTTGATCCGAATCTCCCTGTGCGAAATGCTCCCGAGGGGCCGTTTTTAAAGCTCTCCCTCTTTAAAAGCGCGCATTGAAGCGTTTCGCATTTTTCGAGCCCGAGCGTCTGCCTCGGGCTTTTTTTGCCCCGCGCGCCTAGAATCTGCGGCTTCGGCGGCCGATTCCCTGCGAGCCGCGCATTTCCAACGGCAGACAACATGCTCGAACTTCTCAACTTCTGTGAATTCTTCGGCGTCGGCATCGGCGTCGGCGTCGTAGGCGCCTTGCTTGGCATCGGCGGCGGCCTCATCATGGTCCCCCTCTTCATGCTCGCGATGATGCCCCCGCACGGCAGCACCTTTCAGACCGTGCAGCAGGTGATCGGCACCAGCCTCTTCGGCGTGTTTCTCAACGCCATTTCCGGCACGCTCGCCTACATCCGCCAAAAACGCGTGATGTTCCGCGCCGCCATCCCCTTCGCCATCGCCACCATCCCCGGCGCCTTCGCAGGAAGCTACATCTCGGAATACTTCTCGGGTCCGGGCTTTTCGATGACGTTCGGCGTCTCCCTCGCCTTCCTCGGCCTCTTCATGTTCTGGAAGAGCCGCAGCAAGCGCGCCACCGCCCGTCCCGAAGACTTTGACGTGGAGCACGCTGAATTCAACAAGACGCTCGGCATCATTCTCTCCTTCGGCGTAGGCTTCATCTCCTCCATTCTCGGCATCGGTGGCGGCGTCGTCCACGTGCCGATGATGGTGTTCCTTCTCGGCTTCCCCGCGCAGATCGCGGTCGCCACCTCCACCTTCGTGCTGATGGTGAGCTCGGTGATCGGCGTCGTGAGCCACGCCCTGCTTGACCACATCGTCTGGATTCCCGCCATTGCCGTGGGCGCCGGCGCCTTCGTGGGCGCGCAGGCCGGCGCGAAGATCGCCAAGAAGATCCGTCCGAGCTGGATCGTGATTCTGCTGGCGGTCGTCATGGTCTGCCTCGGCATCCAGCTCTTCCTGCGCGGCTACCTCGCCTGATCGGCATTCTTTCGGATTTGTCATTTTTCTGACCGGCGCCGCCGTCCATTGCGTCCGCTTCCTGCGGCACAATGACGGGGTCGCCGGTCAAACTGTCTTCAGCGCCCCTGAAGGGCGCGGCCGGCTTCGATTCACACACCTTGCATTTCCAAAGGGAACCTCATGCCTCAAAACACTCAGGCGGTGAAAGGAAGCGCCGGCGGCTGGCTTCTTCTCGCGCTCTACCTCATCGCCGCGGCGCTCGGCGCCGCCAACGGCGTCTGGGGCGGCGACACGGGCCACACCGTCGCCGACTTCATTTCCACGCTCTTCATCCGCGTCTTCAAGTTCGTGGCGGTGCCGATCATCGCCGTGTCGATCATTTCAACCCTGGCGAACCTCTCCGCCAATTCCGGCCGCATCTTCCGCCGCACGATCTTCTACACGCTCTTTACGACCGTGCTCGCCGCGACGCTCGCCGCCGTCCTGTACGAAATCTTCGCGCCCGCGAGCGTCTCCGTCGCCTCGGCTGAACCCGTCGCGGCGCTCGCGAACGCCGGGGGCGGCTCCTACCTGAAGTACGTCGAGTCCGTCATCCCCGACAACATCCTCGCGCCGTTCCTTTCCGCAAACGTGCTCTCGGTGCTCCTCATTGCGGCCGCCGTGGGCATCGCCATCGCGAAGCTCCCCGACGCCGAGCCGCGCCGCGTGCTGCTCGCGTTCTTCACCGGCCTGCAGGAAGTGCTCTTCAAGATCGTGGGCTGGGTGATCAAGGTTCTGCCCGTCGGCATCTTCGGCTTCGTGTCAGTGCTTGCCAAGGACCTCGCCTCCGGCGTGGAGCTCGGGGGCCTCGGCACCTACTTCATCACCGTCCTCACCGCCAACCTCGTGCAGATGCTCGTCGTGCTGCCCCTCGTGCTCATCGCCCGCGGCCACAACCCGATTCTGGTCGCCCGCGCCATGCTGCCTGCGCTCACCGTCGCCTTCTTCTCGAAATCTTCGGCGGGCACTCTGCCCGTCACGATGGCGAGCGCCGAAAACCGCCTCGGCATCCGCCGCGAGACGGCCCGGTTCGTCCTTCCCATCTGCACCACGATCAACATGAACGGCTGCGCCGCCTTCATTCTCCTCACGGTGGTCTACCTGATGCAGAACGCGGGCGCGGACATCACGATCGGCACGCTCGCCGCGTGGATTGTCATCGCCACTGTCGCCGCCGTCGGCAACGCCGGCGTCCCGATGGGCTGCTTCTTCCTTTCAGCGTCGCTTCTTGCGAGCATGAACGTGCCCCTCGTGCTGATGGGCGTCATTCTCCCCTTCTACGCCGTGATTGACGCAGTGGAAACGACCCTCAACGTCTGGAGCGACAGCTGCGTCGCCGCCATGGTGAACAAAGATCTCTACGGCAGCGAAGGCAAGTAGCCCGTCTGCTACTCGCCCAAAGGCCGGCGCTTCACGAAGAAGCCGCCGGCCTTTTTGTACGTCGGAAAAGTCAACGTCAGAGCAGAATCACGTCAAACTGCTCCTGCGTGTAGCAGCTCTCCACTTCGAGAATGATGCGCTTTCCCATCGTGTCCTGCAGAAGGTTCAAAGCGTCCGCCTCGTCCTCCAGAAAGAGGTCGATCACGCTCTGGCTCGCAAGCACCTTGAATTCCTGCGCGTCGCGGTACTGCTTGTACTCGCGGACGATCTCGCGCAAGATGTCGTAGCAGACCGTGCGAGCGGTCTTCACGATCCCCCGCCCCGCGCACACGGGGCAGGTTTCGCAAAGCACGTGCGAAAGCGATTCGCGGGTGCGCTTTCGCGTCATCTCAACAAGCCCCAGCTCCGTAAACTCGGAAATCGTGTGCTTCGTGCGGTCGCTCTCGCAGGCGCGGCGCAGTTCGGAAAGGACGGCCCGCTGGTGCTCGGCGCAGGCCATGTCGATGAAGTCGATGATGATGATCCCACCCAGATTTCGGAGCCGCAGCTGCCGCGCAATCACCTGCGCCGCTTCAAGATTCGTCTTGAAGACGGTTTCAGAAAAGTCTCGGCGCCCTACGAACCCCCCGGTGTTGACGTCGATCGTCGTCATCGCCTCGGTCTGGTCCACGACGAGGTAGCCGCCGCTCTTCAGGTCCACGCGCCGGCAAAGCGCCTTCTCGATCTCCGCATCCACGCCCCGCGCTTCAAAAAGGGGGCGCTCTGCCTTGTAGAGCTCAAGCCGGTCCGCGGCGCCCGGCACAAAGCGCTCTGCAAAGGACTTGAGGCTTGCGTAGGTTTCGCTGTTGTCCACGAAGATCTTCTCGGTGACGGCCGTCACCTTGTCGCGAAGCATGCGCTGCGCAAGCGACAGCTCGTTGTAAAGCAGCGACGGCGCGGGCAGATGCCGCGACTTGTCGTCAATTTCCGCCCAGAGCCGCCCGAGGTAGTCCATGTCGTCCGTGAACTCATCGTCCGTCGCTCCCTCCTCGGCGCTCGTGCGGATGATGTAGCCGCCCTTCTCCTCGGGGCGCCGCAGCTGCGTCACGCGCTCCCGGAGCGCCTCTCGAAGCGTTTCGTCCTCGATGCGCTGGCTCACGCCGATGTGACTGTCGTGCGGCAAGTAAACGAGCTTTCGGCCCGCCAGCGAAATCGTGGTCGTGAGCCTCGCCCCCTTGGTGCCGATCGGGTCCTTCGCGACCTGCACAAGAAGGCTCATGCCTTCGGCCAGCACCTTTTCAATGGGCTTCGTGCCGGCAGAATCCCGGGCGCTTTCGATGTCAGCGACATGCAGAAACCCCGAGCGCTCGAGCCCGATGTCCACGAACGCCGACTGCATGCCGGGGAGCACGCGAATGACGCGTCCCTTGTAGATGTTGCCCACCAGACCGCGGCTCGCGTTCCGCTCGATCCAGATGTCTTCCAGAATCCCGTCACAGAGCACCACGGCGCGGGTTTCGCGCATCGCGCAGTTGATCAATATCTCGTCCACGAACGGCTCCCCATCAGTTGATCGTCACGGCGCCCGTCGTCACTTCGAGGTACGTCATGAGTCGCAAGAGCGTCATGGGCTCGCCGTCAGCGTACCAGCCGGTGACGAGCGCTTCGCAGACGGGCTTTAATTCCGGCCGGTGCCGAAAGAACATGAGCTGGTTCTGGAACTCCAGCTCCCACATCTTGAGCGTCTCGGTCATGGGAATCTGCGTGCCGTCCGGAAGCGTCAGCGGCTCCTTCACGCGCTCCTCGATGAGCCGGGTGAGCGCTTCGTCGCTTTTAGCCTTCTGCAGGAGGCGAATGTTCTCTTCTGCGGCCTGCCGGCAGGCGCCGGCCACTTCAGGCGAGACGGGATCGGGGTCCTTGAAGGCGGGCACGTCGGCAAAAATGCGGCGCAGCTCTTTCAAAAGCTGCGGCCCCTGGGGAAGTTCGTTTTCCATGTCAGTCGATCGTCAAAAGGTCATTGAGAGTCGTCATGCAGCGCGCCTCGGGATACGGCGCGAAGGCTGCCGCCGGCGTGAGTCCGCGCAAAATCGCGCCAAAGCGCACGCCCGCGCGGCGAGCGGCCTCGGCGTCAATCACGGTGTCCCCGGTGTAGAAGCACTCGTCCGCCGTCACGCCCAGCTTTTTCATCGCCAGAAGCAGGCCTTCCGGATCGGGCTTCGCGGCTTGAACGTCCTTGCCGCCCACAATGACGTCAAACGTCCCCGCGGGCAGGCGGGCCGCCGCAAAGTCCTCGATCCGCTCCCGGATCTTCGTGGAAATCACCGCAAGGCGCGCGCCTCGCGCTCGAAGCGCCGCGAGCACGGCGACCGTCTCCGGATAGAGCACCGTGCCCGCATTCATCCAGCGATCGGCGCAGGCGCGGTACTCCTCGCGCCAGCAATCCAGCGTCGCCTCCTCCTTCACGCCCGTCAAAAGCGTGAAGGACTCCGCCACCGTGTGCCCGATCGTGCCGAGAATCGCTTCGTCGGACACAGAAAATCCGTGACGCGAGAACACCTCGCGATAGCACTTCAAAATGCCTTCGGAGGAGTCCGCGAGCGTAAGGTCAAAGTCAAACAAAAAAGCGCTGCAAGTCATGCCCGCATCTTACAGCGCCTTCGCCTCAAATCAGCTTACGACTGGGAACCGTGCGGACAAGCAGCCGTCCTCGCCCCGCAGCCGCATTGGCCGCCTTCAGACCAGCGGCAGCCGCGCGCCATGGCGGCGTTCTCGGGCTGCAGCGTCACGTGGTCGATGCCGAAGCGCTCCTTCAAAAGCTCACGGGCTTCCGTAAGCGCGATGGGCCAGTTCGTGTTGGGCGCCAACTGCAGATGCGCCATCACCGCGGAATGGTCGGGAGCCATCGTCCAGACGTGCAGGTCGTGCACCTCCTCCACGCCCTTCACCGCAAGCAGCGCGTCGCCCACATCCTGGTACTTCACGCCCTCGGGCACGCCGTCCATCAGAACGCGCGTCGTGTCACGGAAGACGCCCCAGGTGGCGTGCAGCACGAGAAGCCCCACGAAGACGGAGAGCACGGGGTCAGCGAGCGCAAATCGCTCGCCTCCGAAATAGATCAGGGCGCCCGACGTGATGGCGGCGACAGAGCCCAGCAAGTCGCCCATGACGTGCACCAGCGCCGACCGTGTGTTGACGTTCTTTTTATCGCGCGAGAGGCTCAGCGCCACCAGAACGTTGATGACGAGCCCCGCGACCGCCACGATCATGACGGAGCCGCCCGCCACTTCCGGCGGATCCGACAGGCGCTCGTACGCCTCAATGAAAAGCCAGATCACGACGCCCAGCATGGCGATGCCGTTCACAAAGGCCGCGAGCACCTCGATGCGCCCGTGCCCGAAGCTGTGGTCGTTGTCCACGCCCCGCCGCGCCACAAGGTTGGCGATGAGCGCAAAAAGAAGGCTTGCCGAGTCCGTCACCATGTGGCCAGCGTCGCCGATCAGCGCAAGCGAATTCGACCACCAGCCCCCGAGAAGCTCCACGATCGAAAACCCAAGCGTGAGCGCCACCGCCACGCCCAGCACGCTCGTCTTCACCTTGGCGGCGCTGTGCGTCCAGCTGCTGTCGCCCGCGCTGTGGCCGGCATACTCGGCTTCGGATTCAAAGTGATCCGTTTGAACATAAGAATTCGGGGCTGCAGACGTGTCCTGCGTTTCCTGCCCGGCCGGATTCATGTTGCTTTTCATTGAATTACAAAAATTGAACTTCGTGCGTTCAAAGATCTCCGTCAAAAGACAAAAAGAAGCCTCCGCGCCGGTCTCGCCGAAAGTGAGCGGACCGTTGCGCGGAGGCAGCGATATCGAGAAGCGTTTCTATTTGAAGCCGGTGTTCC
>CAVJUB010000048.1:0-15537 GCA_963652545.1 Hallella faecis
GCGCCGACGAGAAGCAGCTTGCTTTCAGTCATGGTATGCGGAAGCCTGTAGAAAGATAGGGAGGTGCGCTCGAACGAATATTAGCATTGACGCAGATTGAAATTTTCAATGAAATTAAGCGATTGAAAGGGCGCTTCAAGGATCAAGGCAGAAGCGGCGCCATGTAGAGCGGCAGAAAGACGATGCCGTCCTCGGTTTTCAGGTCGCCGCCGTGCAGCACATAGGGGGTGCCGAGGTGCTCCGGGTATTTGGCGAGGCACTTTCTTAGAGAGGTGAGTTTTGTGTAGCGGCTGGATTTCACTTCCACGGGGGAGATGTTGTGCTTTCGATTGAGCGTGTGCTGAGGCAGAAGGAAATCGATCTCCATGCGGTCTTCGGCGGTGGCGGAAGCCTTGGAGTAGAAGAAGAGCTTGTGTCCAGCGGCGCGCAGCATTTGCGCCACGACGTTTTCGATCAGCATGCCTTCATTGATGGCCAGATTTCCAGAGAGAAGCTTGGCGTAAAGGCTTTCTTTTTCAATCATTGCGGAATCGAAGGCGTGGCTCACGAGAAGTCCCGTGTCCCCCATGTAGCACTTCAGCGTGGTGCGGCTTTCGTTCAAGCGAAGGCCCAGCGAAGGCTCCGTGGCGTTGTAGCAGCAGTTCACAATGCGGGCGTCCTCAAGCCAGAAAAAGGCATCTTCATAGGAACGCATGGAAGCCTTTTCCTCCAGCGAGGCGAGACGGTACTTCTTTTCGTGCTTGGCCAGTTCACCCGGAAGCTGCTCAAAGATGGACGCCACCTTGGTTTCATCGCGGTCAGCGTAGTGGTAGATGTCCTTTCGATAAAGCTGGAGTATGTCTCGTTTGACGGCGTCCGTTGATCGAAAGCTGTTGGTTTCTACAAAGCGGCTCACGGCCTGCGGCATGCCGCCCACAATGAGGTACTGTCGGAAGGCATCCGAAGCCCGGCGGTGAAGGAGGTCGCCCATCGGGCGGCGCGCTTCAAAATTGACGCAGACAGCGCGCCAGAGCGCCTCTGCACCAAGCGCCCACAGAAATTCCTCGAAGTCCATGGGAAACATGTCAATGGAGCGTTCTTCGGAAGGAATCAAGATGTCCTTGACGTTTTTCTTGATGGAGACGAGCGAACCGGTTTCGATGTAGTCGAAGCGATGATCCTCGACGAGGTATTTGACGGCTTCTCGTGCGCGAGGGCAGAACTGCACTTCGTCGAAGACAATCAGCGTGCGTGCCGGCGCGTCAGGGGACTTTCTTGGCAGGAGTTTTGCTTTGGGGTAGGCGGACTCGAGATTGAGAAAGAGCAGATCAAGGTCTTCCAAATAGCGGTCGAAGAGATCGAAAACCTCCTTGGGAGCCTTGCTGAAGTTGACGACAAGGTGCGTTTCGTACTCGTTTCTGGCAAATTCCTCCACGATGTAGCTTTTGCCAATTCGACGAGCGCCCTCGATGAGAAGAGCTACCCTTCCGTTTTCTTCTTGTTTCCATTCGAGAAAACTGCTGTAAATTTTTCGCTTCATGATGGAACCTGCATCTTTTTTAGGTTTTGCATGTCACGAATTTACATCTTTTTTAGATTTTTGCAACTCTCGTTTTGCATCTTTTTGAGGTTGTCAGATGGCCGTTTTCGCATCTTTTTGAGATTTTCCAGCGGCCGGTTTTGCTTCTTTTTGAGGTGGCGGCTTCAGATCGCCACGTCGGGCGCCGCCTTTTTGGCTTCCTCCGCGGCGGTCTTGCCGGCCGCCTTTTCGTCAAAGACGGGGAGGCGGATCGTCACCGTGAGGCCGTGCGGATCCGACGGAGCGAGCTCCACGGTGCCCGAGGACCGGCGGGCGATGCGGTCCACGATCGCAAGACCGAGTCCGGTGCCCGACACGCCCGTGCGGGCGGCGTCGCCGCGTTCAAAGGGCCGCATCACGCGGTCGGCTTCCTTCATGTCAAGCCCCTGGCCCTGGTCGGCCACGATGAGGGAAGCGGTGTTTTTGTCGCGGCGCACGGTGACGGAGAGGTGCAGCACGTCGTCATCGCTGCTGCGGCCGTAGCGCTGGGCGTTGGTGATGAGGTTCTGCACGACGCGCGAGAGTTCGAGCGGGTGGGCGGAAACAAAGACGCCGGGCTCGACGTCGAGCTTTTCAAGCTTCACGCTGGGGTCGGTGTCAACGCGAGCGCGCTTCACGTACTGAAGGACGGTGTCTGAAAGGCTCACGCGCTCCAGGGGCTGCGTGCTGCGCTTGGCGTACGCCGCGAACTGGTTCACGATCATCTCCATCTGCTCGAGGTCGCTCACCATGGCGTCGCGGGTGTCGTCTGAGAGGTTCGCCATTTCGGTTTCAAGCCGCAGGCGCGTGATCGGGGTGCGCAAGTCGTGGGAGACGCCCGCGAGCAGCACTTCGCGGTCCTGCTCCATGCGCGTGATGTCCTGCACCATGCGGTTGAAGCTCGAGTTCACTTCACGGAGCTCCTCCGGGCCGCTGTCTTCGGGGAGGTTGCGCGGCACGAGCCCGCGCCCGAACTGCTTGGCGTTTTCCGAGAGTTCGTTCAAGGGCTTGATGAGGCGGCGCGTGAGGGCGGTCGTGGCAAGAATGGAGAGAACGAGCGCGGCGAGGGCCCACCAGAGCCAGGCGGTGCCGTAGGGCGACTCGATGAAGGATGAGCGCGTCATGAGCCAGTAGCTGTCGCCGTCAATCGAAATCGAGACCCAGAGGCCGCGCTTTCCGTTCACCGAGCTCGCCATCACGGTGTCCTTGCCCAGTTCGTCGCGGACGATGGCTTCGACGTCCGCAATCGACGTGCGGGCGTAGGAGACGCCGTCAGAGAGTGGCACCACGACGTCGTCCGTTTCGCGGGGGAGGATCCTCAGGCCTTCGCGCTTGGCGAGCACCATCAAAAGGTCCGGGCGGTAGACGGGGTCGGCGGAAACGAGGGCGTAGCGCGTGAGGTTTGCCATGGAGACGATCTGCTGCGCGGTCCCCAGGGCGTAGGGCGTCTCGTTCAAGACGCGAAAGCTCTGCAGCCACCCCGTCACGCTGAAGACGATGAGGAGCATGATGAGGATGAAGGTGCGCCAGAAGAGGTTGGGGGAGCTCAGTTTTGCCACGATGCGTCTCAAAAAGAAAAACGGGCCGACGTCGGTCGGCCCGAAAAGAGGAATCAGGCGGCGGTGCGGCCGTCGGGCGCGTCATCGTCCGGAATGAAGACGTAGCCGAGGCCCCAGACGGTCTGCAGGTACCGGGGCTTTGCGGGATCGGCTTCGATCAGCTTTCTCAAGCGGCTCACCTGCACGTCGAGCGACCGGTCAAACGCTTCGTACTCGCGGCCGCGGGCCATTTCCATCAGCTTGTCGCGGGAAAGGGGCACCTTGGGGTGGCGCGCGAAGGCCTTCATCACCGCAAATTCGCCCGTGGTGAGGGGGACGAGCTCGCCGTTGCGGCGCAGCTCGCGGCGGCCGAGGTCAAGCTCAAACGCTCCGAACTTCACGACGAGGTTCTCCTTGTCAGGGGCGCCCGGCTGGTCCTTTTCGGGCCGGCGGCGCAGCACGGCGTGAAGGCGCGCCAAGAGCTCTCTGGGGTTGAAGGGCTTGGGGATGTAGTCGTCGGCGCCCATTTCGAGCCCCACGATGCGGTCCACGTCCTCGCCGCGGGCGGTGAGCATCAGAATCGGGGTGTTGTCCTTGGCGGCCCTCAGGCGGCGCAGAATCTGCAGGCCGTCTTCGCCCGGCATCATGAGGTCGAGCACCAGCGCGTCAAAGCGCTCGCGCAGCCACAGGCGGTCCATGTTCGCGGCGCCGTCGGCGACGCTCACGGAGAAGCCGTTTTCGCCGAGGTAGCGGCGCAGCAGATCCCGCAGGCGGGGATCGTCGTCCACCACGAGGATTTTCGGCAGGCGCTGTTCGGCGCTCTTTTGTTCTGCAGTATCAGCCATTCTTCTTCTCCGAATCAAGGAATTCACGGGGACGGAAATAAACGCAGTCCGTCGCTTTCCGTCGGCGGGCGCTATTGTGCCCAATACGAATTGCTTGGAAGCCATTGTAAAAAATCTTCGTTACAAATTCGGGGAGAGGCGGGGGCAAATCTTTGGGTTTGAAACATTTTTTCACATCGATCTGCTGTAAGCTTGCGCCCGTATCGTTTTCAAAGGACTGAGTCGCGTGACTACCCGCGGACTGCAAAACTGGGTTTTCGCCGCCGGCGCGATGTTGGGAATGTCTCCCTTCGCGCTCGCGAACGGCGTGCCGCCCAAGACGGACTCGGCCCCGGCGTCGCCTGCGTCGGGAGACGTGGTCGTCTGGGACGCGATCCCTCAGTCCGAGCGCGCGGGGCTCTGGCCCATGCTCACCCACGAGCAGCGCCTTTTTCAGTGGCGCTACATGAGCAAGGCGGACCGCCAGCATCTCAAAAAAGAGATGACGGACGACGAGAAGCGCCTGATCAAGCGCCGCTACGTAATTGATTCTCGGTTGCTTGAAGCCGCCGCCAACCGGCCGCAGCGAAAGCTCACCGACGAAGAAAAGCGCCTCCTGCGCGAGCAGATCATGGAAGTCCACATCGAGATCCGTCGCGGCGTTCCCTTTGACTGCCAGGATCCGAGCGACTGCCGCACGAGCGCCGACCGCGCCCGGCGCGCCCAGGACGCCGCTCGCCGCAGCGCGCCGCCTCCGCCCCCCGCCGTTCCCTGAAATTCCTTTGCCAGCCGTCCCGTCTCTGGGTTTCCATGCGGCGGCCGGCTTTCCGACTGTCTGAGCCCGCTGGAGAAACGCCATGTTTTCTGCCTGGGCTTTGCTCATGCTCGCTGTCTGTTCGGAAATTGCCTGGGGCTTGGTGCTTTTCGGCGAACGCCTCTCGGCGTGGCAGCTCTTTTCTGCGGCGCTCTGCCTGGCGGGCGTCGCGGGCCTGAAGCTTTGTCCCGGCGCGCAGCGGGCGAAAAGCGGCCGGCGTTTCTAATGACTACCGCTTAGACATCCGACGATTGCGTCAACCTTTGCCGTGGTTTCCGCGGCCTTTGTCGTGCCGAACGCGGCCGCGGGCTGAAAATACCGCGTGAGGAACGGCCGAAGAATGCCGTTCGACGCCACAAAAAGGAAACACAACATGCACATGTACAACTTTTTGCTTGCCTTCGTCATATGCGGCGGCATCATCGTCATCGGTGAAATCGTCTCAACGCTGAGCAAAGCCTGGATCCCCTCGGTCTTCGTGTCCGCCGTCTTGCTGCTGGTGGGCTTCTGGACGGTCATTCCGCCCACCCTCGTGAAGGATTCGTTCCTCGTTCCCTTCGGCTCCACGGTCTGCATCTTCCTTCTGATCACCCACCTGGGCACGATCATCAGCCTGAAGCAGCTCATTCAGCAGTGGCGCACCGTGGTGGTCTGCCTTTCGGGGCTGGCGGGCATGTGCGTGCTGGCTTACTTCATCGGGCCCTTCTTCATGGACAAGTCCCTCGTGATCGCCGGCCTTCCGCCGTTGACGGGCGGCATCGTCGCCGCGACCATGATGCAGAAGGCGGCTTTGCAGGCGGGCCTCACCGTGGCCTCCGTCTTCGCGATCGCCATGTACTGCGTGCAGGGCTTCGCGGGCTATCCGCTGACGGCCATTTGCCTGAGGAAGGAAGGCGAGAAGCTTTTGGCTGACTACCGCTCGGGCAAGATCAAGGTGTCCGCGGAAGAGCTCGCGGCCGTGGGCTCCGTGATGGCGGCTCCCTCCAACAGCGAAGGCGCCGGCCATCGCCTCCCGCTGCAGATTCCGGACAAGTTCAACAGCCCCTTCATGATCCTCATGAAGCTCGGCATCGTAGCGTGGATCGCTTCCATGCTCGGCCCCGTCACCGGCATTTCGGGCGCCATCTGGGCGCTGGTGCTGGGCGTCATCTTCTGCCGCCTGGGCTTTTTGGATTCCAACTCGCTCGTGAAGTCCAACTCCTTCAACATCATGATGTACGCCTTGATCATGTTCGTGTTCGAAGGCCTGAAGGACTGCACGCCGCAGATGCTTGCGGACATCATCACGCCGATGATCGTTTTGATCGTGGTGGGCGTGGCCGGCATGGCGGTTTTTGCGTGGATCATCTCGAAGATCCTCCACATGAGCTTCTACCTCGCGTTCGCCAACGGCCTCACCGCGCTTTACGGCTTCCCGTTTGACCAGATCATCACGATCAACACCTGCAAGGGGCTCACCTCGGATGAAAACGAGTACGCTTTCCTCATGAGCAAGATGTTCCCGTCGATGATCGTCGGCGGGTTCGTGACGGTGACGATCACCTCGGTCTTCATCGCCGGCATCTTTGCCCAGATGCTTTGATAGGACAGTTCTGAAATGATCAATGAGATCAAAGAGGCGGCTCAAGAAGTCGAGCCGTATCTGATTGAAATGCGCCGCTGGTTTCATGCGCACCCCGAAGTGAGCATGAAGGAAGTGGAGACGAGCCGCCGCATCGGCGAAGAGCTCACGAAGATGGGGCTCGAATGGCGTCATTGCGGCGCCGGCATCGGCATCATTTGCGACATCCAAGGGGCGCACCCCGGCAAGACCTTCATGATCCGCGCGGACATCGACGCCCTCACGGTGACGGAGGACACGGGGCTGCCGTTTGCGAGCCAGAACCCCGGCGTGATGCACGCCTGCGGCCATGACTGCCACATCTCCACGATGCTCGCCGCGGCGAAGATGCTCTCGGGCTTGCGGGACCTCATCCACGGCACCGTGCGCGTCATCTTCCAGCCTGCTGAAGAAACGGCGCAGGGCGCGAAGGCGATGATCGAAGAAGGCGTCTTGGACGGCGTCTCCGCCTGCTTCGGCCTTCACGTCTGGAGCGACGCGCCCGCGGGCAAGGTGTCCGTGGACGCCGGCCCCCGCATGGCTTCGGGCGACACGTTCGCGATCGACATCATCGGCAAGAGCGGCCACGGCGCGCAGCCTGACAAGTGCGTTGACGCGACGGTCGTCGCGGCGGCGGTGATCCAGAACCTGCAGTCCATCGTGAGCCGCGAAGTGGCGCCCACCGAAACCGCCGTCGTGACGGTGGGGACGGTGACGTCGGGCTCCCGCTGGAACGTGGTGTCGGGCGCGGCGCATATGGAAGGGACGACGCGGTGCTTCAATCCGGCGATCCGCAAGGCCTTCCCGGAGATGATCACGCGCGTCGCCCAGAACACGGCGGCCGCCTTCCGCGCCGAAGCGAAGGTCACCTACACGGACCTCGTGCCGCCCACGATCAACGATCCCGCGGTCGTGCCGTTCGCACAGGGCGCCGCCAAGGAAATCTTCGGCGAGGACTGGGACGCGCACTACCCCGTCACGATGGGCGGCGAAGACTTCGCCTACTACCTTGAGAAGATCCCCGGGTGCTTTGCGCTTCTGGGCGTGGGCGGCAAGGAATGCGGCGCCGTCTGGCCGCAGCACTCCTGCCACTACCGGGTGGACGAGTCGGCCCTCGTGAAGGGCGCGATGATGCACTGCCTCACGGCGCTGAGCTGGCTTGAGAAGAACGCGTAGTTCGACTTGAGCCATCAGGCGCAAAAAGCCGGCGCTTTCCGAAAATGGAAGCCGCCGGCTTTTTTGCGCCTGTGACGGGAAGCGTCGCGGGCGTTGGTCAGCGCCGAGTCCTCAGACGGGCAGCGGGTGGCGGGGGAATTCGCCTTGCTCCAGGAAGTCCCAGCCCGTCGGACGGCTCTCGTCGTAAACCGAGCGACGGACGTCGGCAAGCTCGGGCACCGCGAGAAGCTGCGCAAGGTGCTGCGACTGCGTCACCGTCACGTCGGGGAAGGCGCCGGCAAAGAGGCCGCGGAAGGCTTCGATCACGACGTCTTTTCGCGTTTGAAGCTTTGCCGCCACCGCGGGATTCGCGGCGAGGAAGGCGGAGAGCAGATGCTGCCGCGCCGACTGGCGAAGCCCCTCGTCGGCGTTCGTCCAGCGAGGATCGGCGGCGAGCGCCGCTTCCAGCGTGGCGTCCATCGCCGTGAGGTGCTGGATGAAGTCCGCCGCGGGGAAGGGATAGGCGTCCAAGGTCTGAGCGAGCCCCTCCGCAGAAAGCTGCTGGGCGAGGCCCGCGAGCGCCTCGATCTTCGCCGGGTCCTGCAGGAGGGGATCCGTGAGCGCATCGCGGCGCCAGGCGGCCTTGAGCGCATCCGTTGCTTGCGGGAGCCCGTTGATGCTTGCAAAGATCGCGCGCCAGTTGTCCATCTTGGCGTTCTTTGCGGCCTCGCCGCGCGCCGCGATCGTGGCGGCCCCTTCACGGTCCGGCAGTCCCGTTTCAGCGTCCAGCGACAGGCCTTCGCCTGCGGGCGACATGGCGCTGGCGACGACGGAGAGATCGAGCTGCGCGACTTCAGGGGCTCCAACGGGAACGCCCGCCAGGTCGGCAATCGCCCGCCGCGTCGCAAGAAGCGTCGCTTCGCGGGTTTGCGCAAGCGCCTTTTGTTGTTGAAACGCCTGACGCAGCACCGGGCGCAGCATGAATTCGGCTTCGTCGAGATCGTCCTCGCTTTGGAGGGCGCCGAGGATCGTCTGCGCGCTGCGGCTTTGCTCGGCCACGAGGCGCGCCGTCGCCGTGATGTCTTCTTCGGTGGCGTCGATGCCGTCGTCCGCGACCACGCTTCTCAAAAGCGCGGGGAGAAGGCCCGTGCGAATGTAGGCTTCCGTCACTTTCCGGGCAAAGAGATCCGCGAGTTCGTCCGCGCTGACAAAGTGCGCAACCCGCGCCCGGACCGCCGCCCAGGCTTCTTTGGCAAAGGGCATCCGCGCCGCCGTGACGCCTTCGGGCGCGAGCGCCGTGCCGAAGCGGCTGCGCAATTGGTCGATGGCTTTCGTCAAGCTGTCTTCGTACATGTCCGGCAGTTCGCGCCGTTCATTGATCGCCTGAACGATCATCGCGCGATAGGCTGCGGAATTGTCGTCCTGCTGCTCGCTTGACACCACCGCATAGGTGGCGCTCACGACCTGCGGCTGCAGAAAGTAGAGGCCGGCGGTCTGTTCCGGGCGCGAGATCAAATTGGCGCTCAGCTCGTCGATGAGCACCTTCATGCGGTCGGGGTGCTGGTTCACGGCGTCCGCAACGTCGGGACGCGCCGCATAGAAGACGGACAGCGCCTGGATGAGAATCGGGCCGATGCTGTCGCAGTCCATGGCCTTGGCGTTCTCGGCGGGCGTGAGCTCATCGGAATACGTCGTGAGAATGCGCTCCATGAGGCTCGCCATGAGGCGCTTCGCGTCCGCCTTGTCAAAATCGGGCGCCGACAAAACGGCGGCAAGACGCTGGGCGCCCTCCAGTCCGGCGGCCGCGCGGCCGGCTTTCATCGTGACGGCGACGACGTTCGAGTTGAAGAAGGCGTCGTTTTCCAGGAGGCTCGCGTGCCACGCCGATTTCGCCGCCTCGGGCAGATCGAGCGCCTCCACCGATTGCCACACGGCCATTTTCTGGGCGAGATGCTCGGCGCCGATCTTTTCCATCGACTGACGCAGCTTCGGCAGCGCCGCTTCGTCCCAAAGCCCCGTCTCCGGCTTCACGGGCAGACGCTTCAATTCGCGCTCGAGCTTGGCTTCGAGCTTCTTGAAAAGATTTTCGGGGTGATCCCGAAGCTCCTGCGCATCGTTTTCCGTTTCGTAGGCGAGCTTTGAAGCGTACTGGGCGAGGAGCGCCTCTTTTTCTTTTTGAAAGCAGTCCATCACGCGGATTTGCTCGACGGCCGCCTCGCGGACGGCTTCTCTTGCGGGGCCCAGGTCCTGGTTCTCCACGGCGTCGCCCAGCGTCTTGATGAGCGGGGAGTTGATGAGGCGGCTCACGATGCCGTTGACGTCCGTCGCAACGCCGGGGCGACGGCTCGCGAGTTCGGCAAGCACGGGCTTCACCACGGTTTTTTCCAGATGCCGGCGGATGAGCCAGTCCTGCAGGCGTTCAACGCACTCCGGATAGGTGAGCGAAACGGGGCTTTCGTGAATCTCAAACCAGAGGAACTGCTTCAAGTCTTCGGGATTGTCAACGTAGCCCCGGCCCGCCGGAACGACGGCGTCGCCGAACTTCGCCCGGAGCGCTTCCTTCATCGCGTCGAGCGACGTCTGCACGCTCTCGGGGATCGGGCCGTTCCAGAACGTGTCGTAAAGGGCGTTGTTGTGCTCGGCGATCCAGAGCTGATGGCGCTTGGCGCGGGCCGCTTCGAGCTGCTGGGCAAAGCCCGCGGTCTGCGGATGCTCGGGCGACCAGAAGAGGCGGCAGCGCCGCGCGTTGTCCATTTCGAGCGCCTTGATGCGCGCCGCCTGCAAGGGATCGAACCGGGCGAGCTCGGCGTCCAGCTTCTTGCTCAGCACGTCTTCGTCCAGGGTGAAGATGGCGTTGATGACCGACTCGCTTTGGTAGGCGAGATGCTGAGGAATGCGGTGGTCGTTGCGGCTGTAAAGAAGCGTGATGAGCGCGGTCCTGAGGCCGTCCATGACGTCGGGCGCGATGTTGTCGCGGCCCGCGCAGCGCCGCAGCGTGTCGCTGATGCGATGCATTTCGCCGCGCAGCAGCAGGGCCGTGTCCTCGGGGCGCTGGCGCAGGCTTTCAGCGAGCGCCTTTTCCAGCGTCCGGGTGCTGATCATGTCGGCCGCCGCCACGACGTGCGCCACGTCGGCGGGGTCGGCGAAGGCGTTCGCCAACACCGCCTCCCGGCGCCACGCGGTCTTCACTTCGTCCGCGACAGGGGCGGCGTCAATCGCCGCAAAGCGGGCGTCCCACGCGGCCGTGAGCGCCGCGACCTTTTCAGAAAGCCGTGCGCTTTCAGCGCGGGCGGCTTCCGCGAAGTGAAGCCCCGGCGCCGCCGCGAAGTCCTTGAGAAGCTGCTGCGTGAAGTCGTCCAGCGGGAGGCTTTTGCGCACGTCGGCTTTCGCGACGCCGCTTCGCTCCGCAAGGTGCGCCACTTGCGCGTCGTAGAGGGCGACCGCCTGATCCGAAAGCGACTTGGCCGCCGTGACGTACTCGCGGAGGACGGGCGTCAGATCCGCGATCAGACGAGTGACGTCTTCGGGCGTTGCGAGCGCGGCGAGACGGGCTTGAATGTCGGGATGCCGGCAGAGGGCGCGCAGGTCGGGCGTGAAGCCGTTTCCGAGTTCCGCCGCCATCGGCGCAGCGGCCGCCGTGAGAAGCGCCGTGACGTAGTTTTCCGTTACGACGGCCTGGTAGCGTTCGCGCACGAGATTCGGCCGCACGCGCTCGCCTGAATCGAGAAGGGCTTGCAGGGCGGCCTGGGCGCCGGCTTCGTGCCGGCCGTCCAAGTGGAGGCCGGGCTCGGCGTTGACGTCTTCGAGAACGGCGTCGCCGAAAAGGGCGGCGAGCGCTTCGCGAGCCTGGCGGACTTCCGCCAAAGGCGCCGCGCCGCCCGCAAGCGCCCGCTGCAGCGCGACGCGCCGTCCGGCGTCCGCCCGCTCAGCGTTGCGTTCTTCGAGCAGCGCTTCAATGGAATGGGTTGCCGCCGGATGGAAGACGCTCTGCGCAAAGAGCAGTTCATGCCGGTCGCCCGAGGCCTGCAGCGCTTCGGCAAGATCCGCCATTTCGCCGCGCTTTTCCGTGAGAAGGCGCGCGAGCTCGGGCTTTCTTTCGTAGACGACGGCAAAGAGGTCGCGAAGCACGGTGATGAAGGCGTTGCCGTCCAGGCGGTGCTTGAGGTCGCGATCGAGCCCTTGAGAGAGGCGGGTGCGAACCGTCTGCAGCATTTCTAAGAAGCACTGCTTCGCGTCGTCGGCGGAGTAGGGGGCGTTTCCGCCCAGAAGCGTCATGAGCCGGGCGACCTGAGGGCCGTCGGCGAGGTCGCGGGCGATGTCGCTGTAAAGCGCCGCCGACGCCGGCGTCATGAAGACGTTGTCGTCGAAAATCCCCTTCATCCATTCGGATTGCATGGCGGGCGAGAGGCCGGCGTTGCGAAGGCTGTCAATGACGGCGCGCTTTTCGGCGATGACAGCTTCAGCCGCCTCGTCGATTTTCTGGGAAAGCGCCGGGAGTTTGGAGAGCTTGGGAAGCCAGGTCTGCGGATCGCGCGGGAAGTCGTTCACCACGGCCTTGAGCTGCTTGCGAAGGCCGGTCGCAAACGACTGGGCGAGGTTCTGCCGCGCGTCGTCTGGTGGGAGGTTGGCATAGCGGGCGATTTTCGCCACGGCGTCGTTTGTGACGGCGGCGATCTTGCGCTCGGCGCTGAAGACGATGGAGACCTGCTCTTCGACGATCGACGAGAGCCGTGCCTTGAAGGCGTTGCAGTCTTCAGGACGGTGGAAGTTGAAGCGGCTGGCGAGCTTGAGCACCTGCGGGCTGCCGGCGAGCACCTTGGCGAGGTTGCGCGTCAAGCGGGCGTCTGATTGAAAGCTGGCGGCGAGCTGCGCGGACTTCTCCGCGACGAGGTCGTTGAGGATGTTGTGCTGCAGGTATTCGCCCCGGACGAGGTCCGTCAGAAAATCGACGGCGAGGCGCGACGACACCTTGGTGGTGCACCGCTCGATGCGCGTCGCCCAGGCTTTGCGGACGTCGTCGGTGATTTCCGCCGCCGGCAGCTTTTCCCGCAGCCGGGCCATCGCCGAGTGCAGGCGCATCTGAACCTTGTCGGGAAGCATCTGCAGCCGCACCTTGGCGGCCAGGAGGCCGTTGGCGCGGCGATCGGCGGCGGACAAGGCGGGAAGCTGCGGGTTGACGACGCGCGGCGCCGTGCGATGCGATTGAACCATGGAGCGAACGATCGCGGAAAGCCCCAGCGTCGCCACGCCCAGCACCATCCAGCCCGCCCGAGCAAGCCGCGAAGCAGGCGCCGGCGGATTTTGCACCGGGGCGTTCTCCGCCGCCTGCGGGGCTTCGTTCATTTGAAGCGGCGGATTGTTCTGACCGATTCCGTTGATGCGCGGCATGGCGTGACTCCTTGGCGGCGGCATCGGCCGCCGTTGAAAGCAGGAGGCGTCCGTTCGCGGGAATCCGCCTCCTGCACTGTTTTATTTCGAGCGGATCATCTTAAAAAGTTTTCCCGGGAGACGGCGCCGGGGGCTTCATCAACTTGCAAGAAGTCATTGCAGGACAGTGGATTTACAACAGGTGGGCTTTTTCGCAGGCGAAGCGGACTTCCGGCGAAAAAAACGCCGGCTCCTGTGCCGAAAGGAGGTGCGCGGAAAGCCGGCGGAAAGGAGGAGGAAATCTGTCGTTCGGGCGGCAGTCAATGCTCGATGTGACGCGAGTGGAACCAGCGGATGATCTCCGGATCCTGATGCGAGAAGAACTGGCTGCGGCCGGTGTCAAGCGCCGCGATGGCGGCGAGGTCGACGTCGGACAGGACAAAGTCGAGCGAGGCGAGGTTTTCGCGCATGCGCTCGGGACGCACGCTCTTGCTCACGACGGGATGCCCGGTCTGCGTGAGCCAGCGCAGCACGACCTGCGCCACGGTCTTTTCGTGCGCCTTGGCGATCGTCTGCAGCACGGGATTTGTGAAGAGGCTGCCGCGGCCTTCGGCAAAGGGCGCCCAGGCTTCGGTCACGATGCCCAGCGAGTCGTTCACCGGAATCGCCGCCTTCTGCTGGCAGAAAGGATTGATCTCAATCTGGTTCACCATGGGACGGACGTCTTGCGTGAGCGCGAGATCGGTCACGCGGTCGGCGGCGAAGTTGCTCACGCCGATGGCGTGCAGCGTGCCCGCGGCATGAAGGCGCTCCATTGTGCGCCAGGCGCCGAAGACGTCGCCTACGGGCTGGTGAATGAGATAGAGGTCGAGATAGTCGAGGCCCAGCAGCTCCAGCGAGCGCTCGATGGCGACGCGGGCGCGGGCTTCATCGGCGTCTTCAACCCAAAGCTTTGTGGTGATGAAGAGCTCTCGGCGAGGCACGCCGCATTCGGCAAGCGCTTCGCCCACGGCCTTTTCGTTGCCGTAAGAGGCCGCCGTGTCGATGGCGCGGTAGCCCGCTTCGATGGCGTCGAGGACCGCCTGCTTGCATTGGGCGGGATCCTTGATTTGGTAGACGCCGAATCCCAGCAGCGGCAGCCTCGCGCCGTCGCAAAGTTCAATCGTTTCCACGAGTGATGCTCCTTGAAAATTCAAAGCAATTCGTTTTCACGCAGCCAGCTTCGGACGACGGGGCTCGATTCGACGACGCTGCCGAAGGTGGTGAGATGCGTGCCCAGGCGCGCCTTGGTGAGGAGCGCTTCGAAGTCGCAGCGGGTTTCCATGAGGCCGCCGCCACCGTGCGTGTTGCAGGTGATGACAAAGCGTCCCTGCCACTGCTGCGCGGCGATCCAGGTTTTCAGCGGCTGCGCGGCGTGGTGCCACCAGGTGGGCGTGGCGAGCACGATGGCGTCGTAGCGGCTGAGGTCGACTACGAGAGGCTTCAGCGGGCGAATCACGCGGTCGTCGATTTCCTTTCGAACGACTTCGGTTGCTTCTGAATAGGCCTCGGGATAAGGCTTGACGGTTTCGACGCGGAAGAGGTCGGCGCCCGTCATGGCGTGCACGGCGCGGGCGACGCTTTCGGTGTGGCCGGTTTTGGAGAAGTAGACGACGGCGATGCGGCGCGCGGGCGCGGAGCGGGCCGGTCCGGTGAGGGCGGAGGCGAAGAAAAGCGCGCCGGCGGCGCGAAGGAAATGGCGTTTTTGCATGAGTCACCTCAAAGAGAGCCCGACGATGTCGGCGGGCGTTGGTCGATGAGATGATTGTGACGGCCAAAGCGCGGTAGCACCATGGCGAAAGCGCGCGACTTTCTGCCTGAAACTCTATCGGGCGGACGGCGAGCCGCCGGCGCTTTCAGCGGGCGCCGCCTTTCTTGCGGCTGACATCTTCGCCTGGCGCGGCGCCGAAGAGCCGCTTGTACTCGCGAGAGAACTGCGAGGCGCTTTCGTAGCCCACGGCGAAGGCCGCCGCTTCGACGGACTTGCCTTCGGCGAGCATCAGGCGCTGGGCTTCATGCAGCTTGAGGCGCTTTTGAAACTGGATGGGCGAAAGCGACGTGAGCGCCTTGAAGTGCTTGTGAAACGTGGAGGGCGCCATGGCGGCGAGCGCTGCGAGCGTCGCAATGTCAATGGGTTCTCGGCAGTGATCGCGCAGCCAGGCGATGCTTTTCACGATCTGCGGCGTCTGCGCCGCGTTGGAGCAAAAGCGCCGCAGGCAGCCGCCCATGGGACCGGTGAGGAGACGATAGTGGATTTCGCGCGTGAGAAGCGGCGCCATGACGGCGACGTCGTCGGGCGCGGCAGTGAGTGAAACAAGCCGCCGGAAGGCGTCAAGCAGCGGCTCGTCCGCTTTGGCTTGAAGGACGGTGGCGCTAGCGGCAGCCGCGGCGCTCGAGGCTGGCAGCTTTGTCAGAAGGTCGGCGATGATCTGGCGGTCCAGTCGCAGTGAAACGGAGAGAAACGGCGTCTCAGGCGCGGCGTCCGTGAGCTGATAGACGCCCGGCAGGTCAAGCGCCACCGTAGCGGCTTCGCCTGGGCCGTAGTCAAGCGCCACGCCGCCGATGACGGACTGTTTTCGGCCTTGCAGAACGAGCGCGACCATGGGCGCATGAACTACCGCGCCCTTACGGACGCGGTTTCGAGGGACCGCAGTCCCTCTTTT
>CAVJUB010000049.1:0-15386 GCA_963652545.1 Hallella faecis
GCAAACGCCGTTGACTCTGCAATTCATCCCCAACCGCAAGTCATTGCTCACACCGAGAGGCATGAACTTTTCGAGGGTCCGTTGCCGCATCCGGAACAGCTCAAGCAATACGAGCAAACACTTCCGGGAATCGCTGAGCGCATCGTGAAGATGGCCGAAGCAGAGCAAACCAGCAGGCTCGCGCTTGCCAAAGCCGATTCTGAGCAGAAGATGAAGCTCATCGAAATCGCTGATCGCGAAAGCGTAGCAACGGTTGCGGCTACGACGCGAGGCCAAAAGATAGGTCTCCTCATTTCGGCAGCATGCATTGGACTTGCTTTTTTGTCTGCTTACATGGGAATGGACAAGGTTATCTCGATTGCGTTTCTCGCCGTACCCACGGCATCATTTGTTTCTGCCTTCTTCCCAAGGAAACGAAATGAGCATGGACGCTAGTTTCGACCGAAAACACTGATCGTAGACATAAAGAACGCAATCAAAAATTTTCTTGCCGGTCTCTTTTTGCTCAATTCGGTTGATAGTCGGCGCGACTACATCCCGCTGTCGACTACTCCGTCCAAAGCGGCCAAAAGTTCCCTGAGACGCAGCTGGAACACTGTGAGCAAAGGACTTGCGGAAGCGGTTAGGAAACACTCAACCGCAGGAAACGGCCGCCGCAAAAGAGAAGGTTACGACGGTTGTTGATGCCGAGCCGCTGATCACTCAGCGGCTTTTTCATGCTCGTACATCAAGCGCCTGCAGGCGTTTTGGAAACCTCTCCGAAGGCGATTTTCAAAGACGACTGCTGCCAGCCGGACTGAAAAAGAAAACCCCCGAAGCCAACAGCCGCAGGGGTTCAGAACATGTATCGACTTTTGTATTATGGTGCGGCAGGCCGGACTTGAACCGACACGCCTAAGGCGTCAGGACCTAAACCTGGTGCGTCTACCAATTTCGCCACTGCCGCAGAACGCGCCTTTCGGCGCGTCAAAGAGCCGTTATCTTACGGCATTTCCATCAATGTTTGTGACCGCAACCGCACGATTCCTCGTGATGATGGTGTTCGTGATCATGGCAACCACAGCCACATTCCTCGTCGTGGTGGTGATGATGCTCATGATCGTGGCAACCGCAGGTGCACTCGCCGTCATCATGTTCGTGATGATGCCCGCCACAGCCGCATTCACACTCGTCATCATCGTGGTGATGATGACCGCCGCAGCCGCATTCGCACTCATCGTCATCGTGATGATGGCCGCCGCAGCCACAACCGCAGCCTTCGTCATGATGGTGATGATGGCCGCACCCACAGCCACAGCCGCCCGCATGGGGACGAGGCAGCGGGACGGGCACGAACGGTTCGTCAACCACCGTGCACTGCAGGCCCACGCCTTCCAGCATCTGACGGAAAGTGTCGTTCGCGATGACGCCGAAGCCGTCCTCGGTCTTCGCAACGCGGATGCCGCGAGCGACGAAAGCGTAGACCGCCTCCTGCATGAGCTCGTGGTCGCCCGTGACGTGCATCACTTTGTCTTCGCCCGCCTCAACAACGTAGAAGGCGCCCTTTTCATCGACGAGAACGTCGTCCACTTCCAGAGGACGAACCTCGCCCAGCGCGTTTTCACAGGCCTCTTCGCCGATCGTGAAAACAGCCGGCGCCTTCACGCGGTCAGCGTAGGAAAGAACCACCTTCTTGGCGCGAGCCAGAAGGGCATGTGCCGGACGGGATTCCAGCGACAAAAGCTTCGTGATCTTCATAGGAAACTCTAAGCGCCCGGAGCCGGGCGCCAACGGAAAACTCGGAGAAGCCGCCTCCCGCTTCGGGCGACGGCGGATCGGTTGATTCTAGCAAAAGGCCTCAGCCGGCGCGCACGGCGTCCAGCGCGTCGGAGAGCCGGTCCACGGCCACGATCTCCAGCCCCTCAATGGGCGTTTTCGGCGCATTGGCGCGAGGGATGACGGCCTTGCCAAATCCCAGCTTCGCCGCCTCCCGGAGGCGCTCCTGCCCGCGCGGCGCCGGACGGATTTCTCCCGCGAGCCCTGCTTCGCCAAAGACCACCAGTCCGTGCGGCAGCGCCCGGTCGCTCATGGAGCTCGCGATGGCGAGCATCACGGCAAGGTCGCTCGCAGGCTCCGCAATCTTCACGCCGCCCACGGCGTTCACAAAGACGTCCTGGTCATAGCAGGAAAGCCCCGCATGCCGGTGCAGCACAGCGAGGAGCATCGAAAGCCGCTGCTGATCGAGCCCCACGCTCAGGCGCTTGGGACTGGGCAGATGCGTTCCGTCCACCAACGCCTGCACTTCCACGAGAAGCGGCCTGGTGCCTTCCTGTGTCACCATCACGACGCTGCCCGGCACGTTGTCGCGATGCTCGGAAAGAAAGATCGCCGACGGATTCGAGATGCCGCGCAGCCCCCGGTCCGTCATCGCAAAGACGCCGAGTTCATTCACGGCGCCGAAGCGGTTCTTGAAGGCGCGCACCAAGCGAAAGCTCGAGTGCGTGTCGCCCTCAAAGTAGAGCACCGTGTCCACGATGTGCTCCAAAACGCGCGGCCCCGCGAGGGAGCCGTCCTTTGTGACATGTCCCACGAAAAAGAGCGTAGCGCCCGACGTTTTCGCCAGCCGCGTAAGCCGCGCCGAACACTCCCTCACCTGCGTGACGCTTCCCGGCGCGCTGTCAAGCGCCGCGCTGAAAAGCGTCTGGATGGAGTCGATCACCACGAATTCGGGCTTTCGCGCAATGAGCGCCTCCTCGATCTTCTCGAGTTCGATTTCGCTCATGAGCTGCAGGCCGTGCGGATCGACGGCGAGGCGCCTGGCGCGCATCGCCACCTGCCCCGCGGACTCTTCCCCCGAAACGTAAAGCGCCGTTTTTCCCTGCAGCACGAGCCGGCTCATCACCTGCAAAAGCAGCGTCGATTTGCCGATGCCAGGGTCGCCGCCGATGAGGCTCACGCCCCCCGGCACAAGACCGCCGCCCATCACGCGGTCAAACTCCTCGATCCCCGTCACGATGCGGGGAAGCTCCTCAGCCTCCACCTGCGAGAGGTCCACGACCTGCGTCGCCTCGATGATGGAGCGGGAGCGATGCTTGTCCGACCCGAAGCGCGCGGCGGAAGAAGACTCCTGCACCTTGAATTCCTTCAAGCTGTTCCAGGCGCCGCAGTGCGGGCACTTGCCCGCCCACTTCGCCACCGTGCCGCCGCACTGGTCGCAGACGTACTCCGTTCGGGTCTTCGCCATCCGTCGTTCCTACTTTTCGTCCACGCGCACCGGCACGCGAGGCGCCAGCGCGCAGAGAAGCTCATAGCCGATGGTGCCGCAGAGATCCGCGAGCTCATTCACATTGACGTGCTCGCCCCAGAGCTCCACGACGCTGCCTACGTCCGCTTCCGGCACGTCGGTGATGTCGATTTCCAGCATGTCCATGGAGACGGAGCCCGTCAAAGGCGCGCGCTTTCCCTCCACCCAGACGGGGGCGCCGTCGGGCATGGAGCGAGGGTAGCCGTCCGCGTAGCCGCAGGCGACGACGCCGATGCGGGAGGGGCGCTTCGCGACCCAGCGGCTGCCGTAGCCCACCGCTTCGCCCGGAGCGATCTGCTGCACCGCGATGATGCGCGCCGAAAGCGTCATCGCCGGCCGGATGCGCAGCTCCTCGCTCGTCAAATGCTTGTCAGGACTCACGCCGTAGAGCACGACGCCCGCGCGAATGGCGTCGCCCCCCACCTCGGGGTGAAAGAAAGACGCCGCGGAGTTCGCAAGGCACACGCCGGGCAGCCCCGTGAGCTTTCCGAGGCGCATCATCTGCTTTTGCACCGTGGCGGGACCGTCCTGCTGATAGGTGGGCTCGGCGTTCGCAAAGTGCGTGACGATGCCCATCACGCGGCAGCCTTCGATCTTCTCCAGCTGCGAGCGGACGGCGAGCACTTCCGCGGGCACGAAGCCCAGGCGGTTCATGCCGGAATTCACCTTGATGTGCACGCGCACATTCTTTAAGGGCGCCGCCTTCTTCAGTTCGTCAATCATCCACTGCGAGTGAACGATGGTCTCGATGTCGTACTTCTCCAAATCGCGGATGTCGTCCTGCTCGAAGAAACCTTCCAAAAGAAGGATGCGCTTTTTCCAGCCGCAGGCGCGCGCCTTCGCGGCGTCGCAGAGGTCGATCGTCGCCAGCCCGTCCGCCGCCTCAAAGGCCTTCACGGCGTTGTTGAGCCCGTGCCCGTAGGCATTGGCCTTCACGACAGCCCAGACCTCCCGGCCGTCGGCGGCTTCGCGCACGCGGGCGAGATTTTGATGGAGAGCATCCATGTGAATGGTGACGGAAATTGGACGTGGCATTTTTCTCTTCTTTAAAACCTGGCTCGGGCGGCGCCGGAGCCGTTCGCGAATCCTAAAGTATTTTCACCGGACCGCGCATCCGCCAGCCGACGGAGTCCGCCGCACCAAAATGAGACAAAATCCACTGAGAATGCACCGTTTTCGTCTTCCTAAAACAACTTAAGCAGTTTTTCTCAGCCTCGCCCGCCGCGTCCCTCGCCGCAGGGCTTTCACGGTTTTGGTGCAGAACGCCCCGTTTTGGCACGCCTTTTGCTCCACTTTGCTACGCCTTCGTCGAAGACCTCGCTCAGGGAGCCCGCCATCGCCGCGGGGAGCGCCTCTTCGACAAAAACCATGACAACTTTAGGGAGATTTCCATGACACTCGTTACTTTGATCACCGCTGGCGAAGCCCCCTCGGGCCTTCTTTCCGACATGATCGCCCTGATGCCGGGCGCCCAGCTCACGGCGGTCGCCGCCCCCGCGGACGGCGTGGCCGCAGCGGCTGAAGCCGCGCTTGAAAAGGGCGCCGCCGTCGTCTTTGCACCGGCTTCCACCCTGCCCCAGGGCGCTCTTTCCGCCCGCAAGCTGCTGCAGACCGCCGTGCGCACCCTCACCGCGGGCGAACGCGTGGGCGTCATCACGATCGGCAAGAGCGCCATCGACACCTACGCCGCCTGGGCCTGCGCCGGCGTGCGCGACGTCATCACGGACGCCATCGCCTGCGCCTGCTCCTACGACGCGCTTCGCGCCGCCGCCCTCCTTCTCAAGAGCCGGGGCGCCCAGGTGATCGTTCTCGACGATCCCGCCTTCACCGCGACGGAAGCCGCGATTCTCGGCTACGACACGGGGCTTGAAGTGATCAGCGCCCGCGGAGCGACGGCCGAGCACCTCATGAAGAACGTCGTGAAGCTTCCGTGGCAGGTTCCGGCCGCGGAAGCCGAGCCCTGGTGCCTCGCGGGCTAAGCACACGACCGAGCTCCTTGAGCGCCGGACGCCCCTGCGGGCGGATTCCGGCGCTTTTTTCTGTCCGCGAACGCCTCAGAAAGCCGTGCGGCGCGGTGTAAACTCTTTCGCTCCTCCCCGCGGGGCCATTTTTTTCTGAGGTTTTCGATGAAACGCGGTTTCTACACCATCATGCTGGCGCAGTTTCTGTCGTCGCTCGCGGACAACGCACTGCTCATCGCCGCCATTGCGCTCTTGACGAGCCTGTCGGCGCCGGAATGGATGACGCCGCTTTTAAAGCTCTTCTTCGTCATCAGCTACATTCTCCTCGCCGCCTGGGTGGGGATCTTCGCCGACCTGATGCCCAAGGGGCGCGTGATGTTCATCACCAACGCGATCAAAGTAGTCGGCTGCCTCATGATGCTCTTCGGCTCCCATCCGCTTCTCGCGTACGCCGTGGTGGGCGTGGGCGCCGCGGCTTATTCGCCCGCCAAATACGGCATCCTCACGGAGCTGCTCCCCGCCGAGAAGCTCGTGATCGCCAACGGCTGGATCGAGGGCCTCACCGTCGTCTCCATCATTCTGGGCGTCGTGCTGGGAGGCGTCTTGGTGCACCCCGACGTCGCGAGCCTTCTCACGGAAATCTTTCATCTGGAGGCGCTGGGCGTCACGAACCACGCCGAAGCCGCCATCGCCCTCATCGTCTTTGTGTACGCCGCCGCGGCCGTCGTCAACCTCGCCATTCCTGACACCGGCGCCCGCTATCCGCACCTCACGTTCGAACCCGTGGCGAGCGTGAAGAACTTCATCGGCTCCTGCGGCCTTCTCTGGAAGGACGCGCTGGGGCAGATCTCGCTTTCCGTCACCACGCTCTTCTGGGGTGCCGGCGCCGTGCTGCAGTTCCTCGTTCTGAAGTGGGCGGACCACGCGCTGCAGATGAATCTTTCGCAGGCGGCCGTTCTGCAGGCCGTGGTGTCCGTGGGCATCGCCCTCGGCGCCGTTCTCGCCGCCGCCACCGTGCCGCTCAAGAAGTCCCTCAACGTGCTTCCGATGGGCGTCATCATGGGGCTGCTCGTCACAAGCATGAGCTACTTCGAAGGGGCCATGGTGCCGGGCGAGCTCGTGGTCGGCCCCTTCTCCATTCGCTGGGCCGTTGTTCTCGCCTCCTTCATGATGGTGCTCGTGGGCGTCTGCGCGGGCTACTTCGTCGTTCCGATGAACGCCCTCCTGCAGCATCGCGGCCACGTGCTGATGAGCGCCGGACGCTCCATTGCGGTGCAGAACTTCAATGAGAACTCCTCCATCCTCGTCATGCTCGGGATCTACTCGCTTCTCATTAAGAGCGACCTCTCAGTGCCGATGACGATGACGGTCTTCGGCGTCTTCGTCGCCGTGAGCATGTGCCTCGTGATCCTGCGCCATCGCCACAACCAGAGCCGCTGCGACAGCCTGCACCTCATTGGCGAAGAAAAGCGGCACTGAGCCCGCTGAGTTCTCGGAATCTCTGGCAAGCCGGCGCTCACAGCGCCGGCTTTTCCTTGGGCGTCAGTCCGGAATGATCCAATGTCCGCCACCACGCCCTTTGCGGATGAGACGGCCCTTTGCCTTCAGCTTGTCTTCCAAGTAGCGGATTTGTCGCGCTGAAAGAGGTCGGTCACTATCAGAAAGCGTCCGTGCAAGTTCATACGTTGTCAGAGAAGGCGTCTGCCGAAGCATTGACAAAACTCTTACTTCATCCGCAGACAATGCATCTGCAAGAGTATCTCCACACTTCGTTACGGTTTCCGTCACTATTCCTTCTTCTACCGAACTAGCGCCTACAAGTGCCTCCGCCTTCCAATTGGCATCCGGACGATAGAGAACAATTCGCAATGCTCGTCCAAGATCAATCACCTCAGGAGCTTTGAGATGCCACTGTCGCATAGCTTCCGTTGCTCGAGGAATACCACTTCCCCACAATTCCATCATATGACAATACGCCAATGCATTCGCAATAGCCGGATTGCGCAGCGATGTATACCCCGAAAGCAACTCACTCATGCTCAGCATGTTGGGTCGGCCGCCGGGCGATGTTATTTCCAAGCGATCCCGAAAGAATGCCACCGTCACTGGCTCATCACCGACGTACCAACTTCGATGACAGATAGCGTTCATCAGAAGTTCACGAATAGCCGCTTCCGGCAGCTCTGGCACATCAAATCGATGCGCCCCATGTACCACCCATCTCACTTCCAATTTAGAAAGGATCCACTCCAAAGCACTCTCAAACTGCTCGATGATTGATCCGTCATAAACCTTGGTGTCGCCGATTTGAACACGGTTAGTTCCCATGAAGAGGCCACATCGAACCATCGCCCCCATAACAGCCCGACAGCTTCCCTCCAAGATCTCGAAACCGTAAGTAGGCCAGATGCCGCCATCTGCCTCTTCAACCAAATGCCACTTCAAAAGTTGCGGAAGTCCCGGCTTGCGATCCTTTGTTGGCAAACCGAGGCGATTCGCGTTCGACTGCGCAGCGCGGTACAACATTTCACAAAAACCATCAATGCGCTCCTTAGAAAGCACGCGACAAGCAGCTGGTCGCGTGCTGTCCCAACTTCGCCGCTGCCCTCGAAATTCCAACTCTCTGCAAACTTCAGGGTCTGCCGGGCGAGTAGTTGCCCCTACGCGCACAAACACACCATCTTCTTTTCCCAATGCCCGCACAAAATACGGCGGCCGACTTCCGGAAAAAATCTCCGTCACAATGACCGTTTTTCCTTGAAGCTCTGCCACCTGTAGCTTCATTGGAATTACTGGAGTGCAGTTGTCCGAAACCGAATTTGTCATTGCATCCATCAAATCTGCAACATCAGTGTCTACTGGCACCCCTTTGACCTGCCCGGTTCCGTCCTCCACCCCCAGCACAATCCGTCCGCCCGCCCCATTGGCAAACGCAACAACCGTTCTTAAAAATCGACTTTTATCTGCTCTATTATCAAATCGCTGCTTATATTCCAACCTTTCCGATTCCCCCGAAAGCAAGTCTTCGTCTTCCATATTTTTCTCCACAACGAAACAAACACCTGTGCCACAAACAGCGCCAACGCCAATGACAACGTCAACGACAAACTATACACTAAATTTGGCTTTGCTATGACAATCTCAAAGACAAAGACAAAAAAAACTGCCCCGAAAGGCAGTCCGTCTCCGGGCTGAGAGCTGAAGCCGTCTCAGCCGAAGAGCTTCGCGAAGAATCCCTTTTTCTCGTAAGGCGCGCAGGCAAAACTCGTCGTCTGATAGCCCGTGGCGTCGATCGTCTTTCTCACCTCCGCTTCCGAAAGGGGCGTCTCCGAGAGGATGACCGTCTGCTTCTTGCCGTGAGACGACGTGACCTTCTTCACCGCGAAGGCCTTGTGCACCGCCTCGTTCACATGCGCTTCGCACATTTCGCAGGCCATGCCTTCCACTCCCACCGTGATCTGATACATGGAGAATCTCCCGTGATTGAAAAGTCCGACGATTGTACGCTTATTAAATGAGAATCACTCTCAATCCTTCAACTGATCCACGATCGATTCGAGCCCCGTTGGAATGTCGCCCTGCCCGCCCGGGAGCGGCCGCGAGCCTTTCAGACTGTGAAAATCCGACCCCGTCGAAGCCCCGAGGTGATATTGCTTCGCCCATGCCGCGCAGCGCGGCGTGAAGTCCGGACTCTGGCTGCCGCTCACGACTTCAATGCCAGCGCCCCCCGCCTTCACAAAATCCTCGACGAGCGCCTCAATCATCCAGTCCTCCTTGAAGCGGTAGCGCCCCGGGTGCGCAAGCACGGCGACGCCGCCCGCGTGCCGGATGAGCTCCACGGCCTTCGCAAGCTCCGGCCACGGCGCCATCACAAAAGCAGGCGCCGAATCGCCCAGAAAACGGTCAAAGGCCTCCTGCTGATGCTTCACGACGCCCGCCGCCATCAGAGCCTGCGCAAAGTGAACGCGCGACACGACGTCCTTGTTGGGCGCAAGCGCCACGGCCTCTGCGTACAGGTCGGGGCAGCCCAGCGCCAGAAGCTTGTCCGCCATCACGCGCGCTCGGGTGGACCGCTGCGCCGCAAAGTAGCGAACGGACGCTGCGAGCGCCTCGTCCTCTTCGTTGATGTCCAGCCCCACGACATGAATGCAGCGCTTTCCCCAGCTGCAGGAAACCTCAATCCCGGCATGAAACTTCATGCCGAGACGAACCGCCTCGCGGCGCGCCGCCTTCACGCCCAGCGCCGTGTCATGGTCCGTGATCGCGGCACGCGTCACGCCGCGCTCAAACGCAAAGCGCATGAGGTCGTCGGGCGCAAGTTCTCCGTCGCTTGCCTGAGAGTGGAGATGCAGGTCAATCGTCACAATCTTCCCCGTATTTTTTCTTTGTCGGATCATTGTACGGGCGCGCCGTCCGTTAAGATTGCGCCCATTCAATTCTCTAAGCGAAATCCATCACCATGGCTGAAGACAAGCTTGTCAAAGTCCTCTTTGCTGATCGCAACTGCCACGCTGAAGTGATCCATCTCAGCGAATGCTGGCAGAACATCAGCCGCAACCAGCACCTGCCCGCCCCCGTGCGCAACATGCTGGGCGAACTCACCTGCGCGGCGCTCATGATGGCCTGCAACCTCAAGTTCGAAGGCGCGGTCGTCCTGCAGATCCAGGGCGCGGGCCCCGTGCGCCTCGCCCTTGTGGAAGTCCGCAACGGCCTCATGGTGCGCGCCACGGCGCAGCTCGCCGTGAAGCCCGAAGACGTTCCGGAAAACGCCACCTTCAAGGAGCTCGTCAACTGCAACGGCACCGGCCGCTGCGCCATGATCCTCGACCAGAAGGGACGGGCGCCTGGCGAGCAGCCCTACCAGAGCGTGGTGCCCTTGACGGGCGACACGGTGGCGCAGACGCTCGAGAGCTTTCTCTCGCAGTCCGACCAGCTCTTGACGCGCCTCTGGCTCGCCGCCGACGAAAACACCGCGGGCGGCGTCCTCGTGCAGCACGTCGCCAACTCGGGCGGCCAGGGCGGCAACGCCAGCCTGACGCCGGAAGAATCGATGAAGTCCGTCGCGGTCTACGCCGAAACGGTCACGAAAAAGGAGCTTCTGGAAGAAGACGCCATGACGCTTGCGCGCCATCTCTTCTGGGAGCTCAACCCCGTCGTCACGAAGGATCTGAAGCCCGTCTTCCGCTGCCGCTGCTCCGCCGACGGCATCCGCCACATCGTGAAGAGCCTCGGCCGTGAGGAAGCCGACAGCCTCATCGCCGAAAAGGGCGTGATCGAAGTCACCTGCTCCTTCTGCGGCTGCGTGTACCGCATGGACGCGATCGACGTCGCGACGCTCTTTTCCGATCAGGCCGCTCTGTCACCCACAACGGCGACGAAGCAGTAAAACCTCTTCGCTCCTATTGAAAAACCCGCTGCGGCACCTGACCGTCAGCGGGTTTTTCATCGGATCTCAAGCGGAATCAGACCCAGCCCTTCTCGCGGAACTCAAAGAGCTTTTTCACGAAGTAGGCGGTTTCCGCAGGCGTGCCGAGCGACACGCGGCACCACGTGAGCGCCGGCGGGAAGGGACGGCCCACCAGAATGTGCTCGGCCTTCATGCGGTCCGCAAAGGGCTTCAAGGGCGCCTTCAAGTCCATGAAGACGAAGTTCGTCTGGCTCGCAAGGTACTTGATGCCCAGCTTGTCCAAGGCCGCGGTGAGCACCTCACGGGCTTCGGCGTTCTGAGCGCGGGAGAACTCGATGAAGTCCTTGTCGGCGAGCTCGGCGATGGCCGCTTCGATGGCCGTCGTGGAGATCATGATGTCGTAGGCGACGTGCTTCATCAGGTTCTTGATGACGGCGGGCGCCGCGTACGCAAAGCCCACGCGCATGCCGGCCATGGCGAAGATCTTCGAGAAGGTGCGCAGGACGATGACGTTGTCAAAGCCCGCGTCCACGAGAGTCGCCGCGGACTTGAACGTCGGATCAGCCACGAACTCGCGATAGGCTTCGTCCACCACGAACGTCGTGCGGGCGGGCTTGGAGCTGATCCAGTCCAAAAGCTCCGTGCTGTTCACGATCGTGGACGTGGGGTTGTTCGGATTCACGAAGTAGACGATCGAATGGCCCTTGTAGGACGCCACCGCCTTCTTCATCGCCGCAAGGTCGATGGACCAGTCGGGCCCCATCGCGACGCGCTTCACCTTCATGTTGTTCTTCTGCGCGGTGTCGGTGCCGTCGCTGTAGGTGAGCTCCGGCGCCACGACCTGCACGCCCGGCACGTTGTACGCTTCGATCGAGGCGCGGATCGCCTCCGCGGAGCCGTGCGTGAGCATGATGTTCTCAGGCTTGCCGCCCATGTAGGAAGCGATCGCCTTGCGGAGCACTTCCACGCGCGCAAACGGGTAGCGGGAGCCGTTCTCAGCCGCCGCAGCCACCGCCTTTTTGGCGGGAGCGCTCATGCCGAGCGGATTTTCATTGAAGCAGAGCAGGAGGGGCTTTTCGGCCGTGGGCGGCACGAAGACGGGGGCCGCCGGCGAGGCAGGCGCCGCAGGGGCGGCGGCTTCCGCCGCGGGCTGGGCGCTCTGGGCGGCGCACCCCATCAGAGAGAGGCCGGCCGCGGAAACGGCGGCGGCACGGAAAAGTTCACGACGCTGCAGGGACATGTTCGTTTTCTCCTTGGAACCTTGGAAATCGAGAGACGCTTCATAGTTCGAACGTCTTCGGCGCTTTCATTCTTGCGGGAAAGCGAATCTGACGCTTAGGGAGAAATGCCCAGCGCGATCCCCGAAATGGCGGGTCGGCGCCAAAAAGGCACGAAAAAACCCCCGAAGGATTTCTCCCGCGAGGGTTTCACACAAGTCCCAAAGGGCGAATTACTCGGCCTTCGGCGCTTCCTTGCGAACGAGACGTTCACGGATGCGAGCGGACTTGCCGGAGCGTTCGCGCAGGTAGTAGAGCTTGGCGCGGCGGACGTCGCCGTGACGCTTCACTTCGATGCTGGCGATCGTCGGGGAATAGGTCTGGAACGTGCGCTCCACGCCTTCGCCCGAGGAGATCTTGCGAACGATGAAAGAAGAGTTGAGGCCGCGGTTGCGGATCGCGATCACCACGCCTTCAAAGGCCTGGGTGCGCTTGTGCGTGCCTTCGATCACGTTCACGAGAACGTTGACCGTGTCGCCGGCGCGGAAGGCCGGGATGGTCTTGTTCTGGGTGAGGCGAGCGATTTCTTCTTTCTCAAGGGTTTCGATGATGTTCATCTTGGACTCCGAAACCATCATTCAACGGCCCGTTTTCTACGAAAGTAAGCACCGTTCAGAGGATGGCTGATGGTTAAACCAGCCTCGCCGCCTTTCGGACAGCGGAGCCGGACGAAAATTATTGCTTCGCGAGGAACTTCTCGTCAGCGGGCGAGAGCTTTCCAAGCGAGCGCGCGATTGTAATCAAATCAGGGCGCTTTTGTCCAGTGATCTCGAGGGATTTCTCGCGCGTCCACCGGGCGATGTTGGCGTGGTGGCCCGTAAGCAGCACCTCGGGCACTTTCTTTCCGTGCCAGACCTCGGGGCGCGTGTAGTGCGGCGCGTCCAGCAATCCCGTGGAAAAGGACTCGTCCGAAGCGGAGAGCTCCTTGATGGCGCCGGGAAGCTGCCGCACGACGGCGTCCATCAGCGCGCAGGCCGCAAGCTCCGCCCCCGAAAGCACGAAGTCCCCCAGACTCACCGTGTGGTCCACGTACTCTTCCAAGAACCGCTCGTCGATTCCCTCGTAGCGGCCGCAGATCAGCACCGCAGAGCCCTCGGGCTGACTGGAGAAGCTTCTCACGTAGCCGTCCGTCAACCGCTCGCCCGTAGGCGAAAAGGCGATCACGGGACCGTCGTTGCCGGAAGCGCGGATGTATTCCAAAGTCTTCGCAAGCGGCTCGGCCATCATCACCATGCCGGGGCCGCCCCCGAAGGGCCGGTCGTCCACGGTGCGATGCAGGTCCGTCGTCACGTCGCGCGGATTCCAGTAGTGAACGCTCCAGAGGCCGCGCTTCATGGCGCGGGCGCTGATGCCGTAGTCCGTGATCGACGAGAAGATCTCGGGAAAGAGCGTAATGACGTCAAAGCGCATGACTCAGTCCCACTCCGGATCCCAGTCCACCGAAATGACGCCCGCTTCCGTGTCCACCTTCTCTACGTAGGCAGGGACCATCGGAATGAGGCGGGTCTTCGTCTTGCCGTCCGCTTCAAAGCAAATCTTCAGCACGGACTGCCCGCCGTTGTCCACGACGCAGTCCACCGCGCCAAGGTCCTGCCCCGCGCGGTTCACGACGCGGCAGCCCTCGAGATCGGTCACCCAGTGCTCGCCCTCTTCAAGGTCCGGAAATTCCGAGCGCGGAATCGCGATCTTGCCGCGAAGCTTGTCCGCCTCCTCCTTGCTCGCCACCTCTTCGAACTTCACGAGCAGCACGTCGCCATGCATCTTGAGGTCTTCCGGCGTCAGGGCCTTCAGGCCGCCCCGCAGGTCCTGCAGCCACCAGTCCCCCGTCTGCACGAGGGCTTCGCCGGTTCCCAAAGGCACCACGCGCACCCAGCCGCGCACGCCATAAGCGCCGGCGGTGCGGGCCACGGCGACGAGATCGTCGGGCGGCGTGAGATTGTCGGTCGAGGTCATACTGAAATCCTTTTTAGGCATAAGAAAAGCGGCCGATCCGGGTCAAGGAAAGGCCGCTTCGATCGGAGCTTCAGAGAGCTCCAAGAATCGGTTGAGAATCGCTTTCAGACTTCAGAGTAGATACCGAACTCGGCTCAAATAAAGAGGAAAGCCAACCGCGAATCAGGTGCTTTGACACTTGAGGCACGACACGGAGGGCAACGGTTCGCAAAGAAGTCCTCGGGCGTTTCTGCGCCGCTTCTTTTATGAATTAGGCAGCAGCGGGAGCAGCCTTCTTCGCCGTCTTGACGATGCGGGCCACCGTGTCGCTCATGATCGCGCCCTTTTCCACCCAGTAGTTGAGGCGGTCTTCGGCGAACGTCAGGCGCTGCGGGCCTTCGGCGATCATCGGGTTGTAGAAGCCGATGCGTTCGTTGAAGCGGCCGTCACGACGATGACGGGATTCGGTCACGACGATGTTGAAGAACGGGCGCTTCTTGGCGCCGGAGCGGGAGAGACGAATAACAACCATTTTTTCCTCTTTAAATAAAAGCGTCCGTACCAGACGCTGTGAGACTTTGTCGCTGGAGAGCGCCATGCCCTCCCAACGAGAACGCGGGATTCTAATTCAAGAGCGTCTTGAAAATCAAGCCCGTTGTCGCGCCGCCGCCCAAAATCGCCTTCGTTTGCGCTGCGTCAAGAAATCACGTCGCTTGCTTCCGCCTCTTTGATACGAAAGCCTCGTCGCAGCCCGCAGCGCCGGCCTTCCGCCTGCGAGACACCCCGCTTTCGTATCAGCGACCGTGCCTCAGAACCTCGGCTCGGGGCGGGTTCCGTATCAAGCAAGCGTATCAGACCGGCCGCAGCACGCCTCGCGCCTCAGAAAGCGACTCGCTACAGTCGCCTCACTGCAAACCCAAGCGTTGCGGAGACTGGAAAATGAACACACGGAATCTGGGAAAACTCATCACGCCTTCAGCCGTCACGGAGCTTGACGGCGTCCCCTCGAGGCTTCTCGCCTTTGCGCATCGAATCACCGGCCATCGCCGAGCGGCGCTTGTCGCCGCCGGGCCGCTTTCCGCTTCGGAAAAACGACTCTTTCATCGAACGGCTGACCACCTCAGCCACACAGCCCCCACGACGGCCGCCGCCCGCTGGCACGTGAACGCCGTGCTCGCCTGCCGGCAGGCTGACGTCATCATCGCGTTGGTCACGGCGCCCGATCCGGCCGATCGCACGGCCTTCGCTCTATGGCTGCAGGATGAGGCGCAGAGAAGCGGCTGCGCCGTCCTGCTGCTCCGGCGCGAAAACGACGCTCGCCTGCCCTCGCCCGCACTCCAGCGCTTTCACCTCACAGCAGAGGACTTCTTTCTCACCACCGAGTACCGCGTGACGCCTGCCGCCATCGGCTTGCCGTCAACCGCTCCCTGCCCGGTGGCGGAGTTCGGGCGCGAATTCACGTTCCCCGATCTGGGGCATGGCTAGCGGAATAAAAAGCTTTCAAACTTGTCACGTTATTGGAAAAT
>CAVJUB010000050.1:0-15132 GCA_963652545.1 Hallella faecis
AACTACTAAAGCGCAAATTGTTGCCTGCATGGGAAATCCCAACCACACATCTAATTACGGAAATGGCAACGAACTTTTAGTGTGGACTTACTTCGGAACATTTGCAACTCCATTCTATGGGCAGGGAAAAAGTAAAAGCGTTGGTATACTTTTCGACAAAGATGGCAAATTACTTCGCGTCGTCTCACAATCACAGAACAATACAAATTAATGGTTATCACACCAGACAGGAAAGCATTCAACGCAAGTCGAGACGGGACTGACGTAGTGCTCGAAGTACGAAGCGCGTCGCCGCCGAACACGTCTTCGTCGGTGACGCGAATTCTTGGTTGAACGGTCAGAAGATCGTCTCGCCATCAGTTTCCAGCAATTCTGGCATCCTTGAAGCAGGCGCTTCCCTGAAGCCCTCCGCGGGCTCTCCGTGGAAGTTTGATTTCGGTGTGAAGGACTATGTTGGTGATCGTCAGGGCGCCACAGGTTTTGCACAAGTGCAACATTTGTTCTAAACAATTAACGCAGGACACGAAAACAGCCGCTAGTCTTCAGATTGGCGGCTTTTTCGTTACTCTTCTCGAATTCATAAGAATACAGCCTCTGTCACACTGGAAACATCAATTGCCACAAGGTCTTATTTCTGGACTATCATGGTCGCTGGATTATCGTTTCCTGCTTGAAAATATACTGAAATGTCCTATTCTCGTCCCCATCACTCTCGCGGTTTCACGCTCATCGAAATTGTGCTGGTGCTTATGCTCATCGGCATCCTAGCCGCTGTTGCAGTGCCAAAATATTTCGACTTGGAAGAACAGACCAAAATACAGGCCGCTAAAGCTGTAATAGGGGAAGCTCAATCCCGTATGAATGCGTTGTTCGCGCAGCAGCTTCTGCAGGGCCGTAGTTGTAAAGAGTTCAACGACAAGGCATGGGAGGTTGGCTTTTCTATTCTTACTGGACAAGACGGTTTCCTAAACCAAGGTGGCATAGGGACAACCCCGTTAGCCCACGGGGATATGTCCGTTGTTCCTGCCGAAGAAACATTCACGTCGCCTCAGCTGACTATCCGCGTCTACTTCAATGCCGAGGGAACTGATGCGAATGGACATTACGATGGAAAAGTGTACTTTCCTACCTGTTCTGAATAGTTTTCAAAGGTGACGCACATTCTCTACGACCGCTTGGCTGAAGCCTCTTCACTATCGAGATGTGTCGTTCTCATTGCCAACAACTGATGTCCGAACTCCCCCGAGTGCTGACACTGCCACTTTGCGCTAACATACCCCACCGTAGACGGATGGAAATTTATTGCAGAAACATTCAGAACTTCACGATTTAGTGACATTCTGGTGAGTTTTGCATGGATTTGTCGACTTTCGTCGTAAGATCAACGCGTTATCGCGCATAAACCTCCACCAACCCTGCTTCCCGAGCTGTCTGTGGCAACTCGGGATTTTCATTTCATATCAAACAAAAACGCCTGAAATTCTGTTTTTCAGCCCCCGGCTGAATTAGAATTTTTTGATCGAATTTTGTCCGAAGTTGGTGGACATTTTGGTGGACACTCTCCTGTGACGGTCATTGCAAAAACAGCATGCGCCGCCGGTCAGTAGATTTCCAACGTTTCCAGCTTCAACCCCACGAAGAGCGCCACGATCCGCTTCCATTTCGCCTGATGCTTCACGACATCTGACTGCTCATACCGGTCGATCTGAGCACGGGCTTCCGCCATCGCCTCGGCCTTCGCCTTGTCCGTCGCATTTTTCGGCGCAAGGTACTTCACTTCCACCAAGTAGGCGCTCTCCGCCCGGCTGCCGTCGGAGGGAACCGCCAGAATGTCGATGAATCCTTTTTCTTGTCCGCGCGCCTCCGCTTCACTCGTGACGGTGTAGGCATTCGTGAAATTGAACGCACCGATAAGCAGCGTCTGAAAGTCGCTTTCTCTCAAGTGGGCGTAGGCGTGCAGCCCGCTCACTGCATTGAAACGGTCACAAGTCACCCGAAAGAGCGGCTCCGGATTGCCGGCCACAAGGGCTTCCAACGCTTTAAGAAAGTCCGTCGCCACAAACTCATACGCTTTCGTCTGCAATACGTGCTTCAGAAAGTATTCAAAAAATTGGATGCTGACGGCCCGATTGGGGATCACGAGTTCGCGTTGGTTGCCTGCGGCGTAAGTGAGGAAGCCGAAATAGAACATCGCCGAAAGCAGCGCCGACCCATCCAGCTGCGTCTGCTCATTGAGGTTCAACGTCTTCAAACGCCCCGCAAACGGGATCGGCTCGCGACGCAAAGCTTTTTCCACCGTCTGTCGTACAAAAACTGCGTCCCCCAAATTCAAAATCTTTTCGATCTTGTTGAGATCTTGTCCCAGATTGGGATCCAGCAGCTCTTCCGGCTCTTCACCGCGATTCTGCCAAAAAAGCAAATAGCTCAAGCACATCGTGGGATTGAAGACGGTCGTTTCGTTTTGCGGGCTGAAGCGATAGCCGTTGTACCACTCCTTCATCCGAGCAATGAGATCGTCCAAATTCACTCCCCACAAAGGCAAATCGAGCACTTGGGGAACCAGCGCTCTTAATTCCGCCTCGGTAAACCCGTAGAGATCCGCAAAGGCGGGAAAGGTCGTCACATTCGTTGAGATGCTGAATCCCGACGTCATGGAATCCAATGAAATAGACGTCACGCCCGTAATGAAAATGCGGGACACCGCGCGGTTGGTCGCCGCCTTGAGCTTCGTGAAGAAGTTCTTCAGAAAGCCTTCCGATGAAGTGATCGCCTTGAAGCGATCCAAATCCTGCGCCAGCACTTCATTGGCGAATTGGTCATACTCATCAATGATGACATAGATCTTGCGCGGGAACTCTTCGCCGAGAAGCGCAAAAAATCGACTGATCAGCGCCGCCGCGCTGGGAAAAGTCCCTTTCAGGACCTGGTCCTGTTCCGGATGCGGGTACCGCTGAAAATAACTGAGGATTCCCGCCAAGACCGCTTCCTGAAATTCCGCGATCAAATCCTGCTGGTTCGGCGAAGCAACGCCGGAAAAGTCCAGATGAAGAACCCGAAACTGACTGGCGAGCGGCGTCTTGTGGCTGCCGATGTAGGTCCCGGCAAAAACACGGTCAAACTGATCCCTGGCCGCCTCGTCGTAATAGGCTTCGAGCATGTTGGTCGAAAGCGTCTTGCCGAAACGGCGCGGTCGAACGATGAAAGGATAGTTCGAACCACAGCGTTCCAAGGCTTCAATGAACTTCGTTTTGTCAACGTAGGCCAAGTTCTGGTCACGGATATAAACAAAATCCGCATTGCCGCAAGACGTAAACTTCAGCTGAGATTCAGACATAACCTACACCTGCCTACGAAACGTGGTTCGACTGCTTTTCGGGCTCCGATCCACTGGTACAAACATGCTTCCTAAAAAACCAAGAACGACCTGACCGATCTAGCAACCTGCACTGTCACAGGAAATAGCGCAGTCCTTCCGGCAAAAGGCAATGCCGTAGACATGCTGCCGCCCGCAGCGCAGCCGGTCCAAATAAGCGGCGTACCGCTTGTCTTTGATCTGCCGCAAGGCGGCATCGGCACAGTCGTACATGTCCTCCGGCTTTTCGCACCGCTTGACTTCGATGACCACTCCGATGCGCCGGCTTCCTGCGCCGCTCGTGAACACCAGATCAGCAAACCCGTCGCCCGCTTCTACATTGGATCGGAGGTCCTTGGCATAGGCGCCCGCACAGCCCAGCAGCGCCGTCAGGAATCCGTGGTAATAATTTTCGGCGGGAGCTTTGGTCGCCGTGTCTCGGATGGATACGTAGTTTTCCAGAAGCGGCACCAGAATTTCCGCCATTTTGTCCGCGTCTCCGTCAACGGCCGCCTTGGCAAAATCGCGGCCCGACGACACGAACCCAGCATTCTCTTCGGAGAACCGCAATTTCACATTCGTAATGAAGGAATCACGAATTTCTTCGTTCGGAATACGGACTCGATAGTGGTTGATCGACAGCTTCTCCACGGCCGTCAAATAGCCGGAATAAAGCAGAAGCGTCCAAAAATCCTGCGGCTTGTGTTGTACGAAATCACCATAAGTGAGCTTGTCGTTGATCACCAGATCAACCGACTCACCGTCAACCAATGACTGCATTCGGTCCGCTTCTTCATTTGAAAGGAAGCTGAGGAACTCATCAATGACCGAATTGCCGCTCGTCTTGTCCCAGTAGTTCTCAGGCAAATAACCCTCGATGTCGCCGCTGGCGATCGCCTTTGAGGCGAAGTTGACGACATCCCAAGGACAGTAGATTTCACTTCGATAAAAGCGATATCCGTCATACCAATGCTTCACATCCGCCATTCGCGAAGAAAGCCCGAAGCAGGCCAGCAGGCTTTCCACTTCCGAAGGCGTGAATCCGATCATGTCGCTCAGCATTCTGTCCTGAGAGCAGACGGTATTGACGTCAAAATTGTTAACCCCGGTGAAAATGCTCTCCTTGCTGACGCGGAGGCACCCCGTCAGCACCGCCTTCAAAAGGTAGGCCGAAGCATCGACGGCGGCTTTCGGGTCTTCCTTGAGAACGTTCCCGAAAAGCGACCGCACCAATTCCAGCATTTCGTCGTAATAGCCGCTTCGGGCCGCCTTCGCGAGCGGCACGTCGTATTCATCAATCAGCAGCACGACCTGCCGCTCAAAATGCTTGTAGAGCCAAGCGGTCATGTTCTTCAGAAAGTCCTTGCAATCATCCTCGCGCACCAGATCCCGCAGGCTGTCGACGTCGAGATATTGCTTGAACTTGGATTTTTCCTGCGGGCTCAGACGAGGACTGTCGAGCAAAAAGCCATACTGCGACGCCACCGAGCTCAGCTTGCCGGCGAGCTGCCGGTAGGCTTTCTCGTAGTTGCCGCCCTCCACGCCCTTCAAGGACAGCGACAAAACAGGGCACTGTCCCATGAATTCACGACAGAATTCTGGATGCTTCAGAATGTTCAACTCCGCAAACAGCCTCTCCTGCTTGATCACTGCGCCCGGAGCCTCAAAATCGATCTGAAGGAAGTTCTTCAAGGCGTCCATGAAGAGCGTCTTGCCGAAGCGCCGAGGTCGGGTGATGAGCAGCACATGGCTGTCGGACTCCATCACAGTCTTGATGAATTCCGTTTTGTCCACGTAGTAGCCGTTCTTCCGGATCAAGTCCGGGAAATTTTCATCACCGACGGTCAGTCTTTTCTGCATGGGAAAGGATCCTTGGAGATTGCCTTCGCTTGAACCATGACACACGGCAGGTTCAGACAAGATGACAAGCCCTGCATGAAGTACTACAAATCTATCCGCATAGTTAGTCACGCAAAACGCAGGACAGCCTGAATGCCCCGTCCTGCACCGCAGGAACATGTTAAAGCAAACGGTGAGTTTCTTCCGTAACAGGTTGATTCTGCACGCGCAAATTGCCGCTCAAGTCGGCGAAATCATCCTCTCGATGTGCACCATCGGTCTCCTCACGCACCTGACATTCCTCGACAGCGTGCCCATCCTTTGCCAACGGCATCCGCACACCTCTCTCCATCGCACGGCGCTTTCGAATACTGCGAGTGGGGCTGTGATAGACTAGCGCTACATAGTTATTTGTTTTTAATAAGAAACCCATGAAAAAAGATCTGCCCATCGCCATGGAAACTTTTCCGGACTTGATTCGGAAGAGGTGTTACTACGTCGACAAGACGCCGTTCATCAAAGAGGTGATGACCGCAGGAAAAAAGGTGCGGCTGATTACGCGTCCGCGTCGTTTCGGCAAGACGCTCTTCATGGACACGCTCAAAAGCTTTCTTCAACTGGACTGGAATCATCCGCACGACACGGCAAGCCACGAGAAGCTTTTTGCCGGCCTGAAAATTCTGACCGACCAGGATTTCTGCCGCCAACACATGGGCCAGTACCCGGTGGTTTCGCTGACGCTCAAGGACATCGAAGGCCGCGACTATGCGAATGCCTACGCCCTCTTTGCTGCGCTGCTGGAGTCCAAGGCGGCCCCGTACCGCTTTCTTCTCGAGAGTCCTCGGCTGGATGATTTCGACAAAAACGCACTTCGTAAATATTTGACCCCAGACTATCTCAAAGACCGCGCCCACGAAGCTGATGCGAAAAGCTTTCTCAAAACGCTGACCATCTGTCTTTCAAAGCACTACGAAAGCCAGGTGGTGCTGCTGATTGACGAGTACGATGTGCCGCTTGCCAAAGCGGCTCAATTTGGCTACTACCCAGAGATGCTCGAGCTGATCCGATCCTTCTTGGGGCAAATTCTCAAGGAGCCGCTCCAGGACGAATTCGATGCATCCGCCTACGTGCGAAAAGCCGTGCTGACTGGTTGTCTGCGCGTCGGCAAGGAAAGCGTCTTCACCGACATCAACAACTTTGACGTCAATACGGTTTGCTCCGACGACCAGACCTTGAGCAGCATCATCGGCTTCAGCACCGAAGAAGTCAAAGCACTGCTCGATTACTACGAGCTGTCCTCTCGGTTTGATGATGTCAAACATTGGTACGACGGATACCGTTTCGCCGGTCAGGATATTTACTGTCCGTGGGATGTCATCAACTTTTCCGATAAAGCGATCGCGAGCCAGCGACCTGCGCAGTATCGGCCGCAGAACTACTGGGAAGGCACAAGCGGCAATGAAGTCATCGAAGAATTCCTCGAATTTCTGACCAGTGAAGACGCCGAAAGGATGCAGACGCTCGTGGACGGCGGAACGATTGAGGTCGCAGTGAATGAAAAGCTCACGTACAGCGACTTTGCGTATCACAACTCTGACGATTTCTGGACTTTGCTGCTCTTCACCGGCTATCTGACGGTGACGGCCCTCTGCAACGCACCCAGCACCTACCAGGTCAAGATCCCAAACGAAGAAATCCGCGACACGTTTGAGAAAAAGGTTCGGGCTCTCTACTCAAAAAAGAATCGCCTGTTCGCTCATCACGGCGAAAATCTCGCCGAGGCCTTCCTGTCGGGAGAATCTGACGACGTGCGCAAGGTCCTGCTGCCGCTGCTGCGGCGATATGTATCCGTGCGGGACGAAGCGACCAAGGCGCCGCCAGAGAACTACTACCACGGCTTCCTTTCCGCCATGCTGATCTGCGCAGGCGACAAGGCCTCCAACCTGTATTCCAACAGCGAAGCCGGAGACGGCTTTGCCGATCTGGTCTTCACGTCGGAAGATCTGGACACCGGCGTCGTCATTGAAATCAAGCGCTGCAGCAAGCCGGAAGAAATGCCGTCGTCAGCCGAATCCGCCGTGAAGCAAATCAAGGATCGTCACTACGCTCAAGCGTTTGACGGCTACCAGTGCGCCCGCATCCTCGGATTTGGCATCGCTTTCTGCCGAAAGCTCTGCGTCGTGAAAGCTGAATCGCTGACGCCTTGAGCGGCGTCCCTCCGACATTTTCGGAGGCGTTGTCACCAAAAACAAATTTTAATTACAAACAACAGTTTAATAATGAACTAACAGACTGTTTTTTGTAATTTTCAAAGAGCTCGGGACATAAAAAAACGACCTCGAAGGTCGCCTTTCCTTTGATTCGAAAGGAGATTTTGGTGCGCGATACAGGGTTCGAACCTGTGACCCCCGCCGTGTGAAGGCGATGCTCTACCGCTGAGCTAACCGCGCGTTCCGAATCAAGACTGCGCATTGTATAGAGGGAATCTGCCGTTGTAAAGCCCCTTTCACCAATTTTTTGGCATTCCAAAGCGATATCGCGATAAGGCGTTGATAAAACGGCAATGTTTTTTATCTCCTCATTCCTCGAACGTTGGCGGTTCGGTGCGCGATACAGGCATCAACCCTGCGACCCCCTCCCTCAAAAGGCGATGCTTACCGCCGCACCTCCAACCGCTAAAATCCGCCCTCTGCATTTCATTTCTCGAGCGTTTTTCACCGTGACCTCTCACCGCATTCTCGGCATCGACCCCGGCCTCAACCACACGGGCTTCGGCGTCATCGACGCCGAGGGCGACCGGATCACGCTCGTCACCGCAGGCTGCATTCACGTCCCCTCCGGCGACCTTGCCGAGCGGCTGGCCGTCATTCACCGGGGGCTCGCCGGCGTCATTGCCGAGACCAGCCCCACGGTGGCCGCCGCAGAAATCGTCTTCGTGAACATCAACCCCCGCTCCACCCTGCTTCTCGGGCAGGCCCGCGGCGCGGCGCTCGCGTGCGCCGCCATGCATCACCTCAAGGTGCACGAATTCACGCCCTCGGAAATCAAGCAGTCGGTCGTCGGCACGGGCCGTGCGGACAAGGCGCAGGTGCAGATGATGATGCAGCAGCTTTTGAAAATTAAGGACGATCTGCAGGCCGACGCCGCTGACGCGCTCGCGTGCGCCGTCACCTGCGCCCACACGCTGAGGCTTGCAGACGTCGTCAATGCCGGCAAGGTGCAGGCGCGCACGGGGCTTCTCAGCATGAAGTCCTCCCGCAGCCGCCGCAGCGCCTGGACGCAGCTCGCGCAGCGCCGGCAGGAGAAAAACTCATGATCGGACGCATTGAAGGCAAGCTTCTGGAAAAGAATCCGCCGCTCATCCTTGTGGATGTGCACGGCGTCGGCTACGAAATCTCCGTGCCGATGTCCACCTTCTACAACCTTCCTGACGCCGGGCAGAACGTCGTTCTTCTCACGCACTTTGTGGTGCGGGAGGACGCGCAGCTGCTCTACGGCTTTCTCACGCAGGCCGAGCGCAGCGCCTTCCGCGAGCTCATCAAGGTCTCGGGCATCGGCGCCCGCACGGCGCTTTCCGTCTTGTCCGGCCTCTCCGTGGACGCCCTCTCGCAGGCCGTGACGCAGCAGGACACGGCGGCCCTCACCCGCGTGCCCGGCATCGGCAAGAAGACGGCCGAGCGCCTGGTGCTCGAATTAAAGGGCAAGCTTGGCGCCGACCTCGGCGGCTCCGCCGCCGCAGCCGCCGGCACGACGTCCGCGAAGACCGAAATCATCGCCGCCCTCGTGGCGCTGGGCTACTCCGACCGCGAAGCCTCGGCCGCCGTGAGAAAATTGCCCGAAGACATCTCCGTCACCGACGGCATTCGCGAAGCCCTCAAAGGCAGCTTGAAATAAGAGTTCCTCATGGAAAACATTGAACGGGTCGTGTCAGCCGCGGCCGAAAGCCCCAACGAAGAGAACATCGACCGCGCCCTGCGCCCGACAATGCTCAAGGACTACGTGGGCCAGAAGAAGGTCTGCGAGCAGCTGGAAATCTTCATCGCGGCCGCCAAAAAGCGCGGCGAGCCGCTGGATCATCTGCTCGTCTTCGGGCCCCCGGGGCTCGGCAAGACGACGCTCGCGCACATCGTCGCCAACGAAATGGGCGTCAACCTGCGCCAGACCTCGGGCCCCGTTCTGGAGCGCCCGGGCGACCTCGCCGCGATTCTCACGAATCTTGAAAAGAACGATGTTCTCTTCATCGACGAAATCCATCGCCTGAGCCCCGTAGTGGAGGAAATCCTCTACCCCGCCCTCGAGGACTATCAGATCGACATCATGATCGGCGAAGGCCCCGCGGCGCGCTCCATCAAGCTGGACCTGCCGCCCTTCACGCTCATCGGCGCCACGACCCGCGCCGGCTCGCTCACGAATCCCCTGCGGGCGCGCTTCGGGATCGTGAACCAGCTGCAGTTTTACAACGCCGAGGATCTGAGCTTCATCGTGACGCGCTCCGCCGGCCTCTTGAACGTTCCGATCGACAAGGGCGGCGCCGACGAAATCGCCCGCCGCTCCCGCGGCACGCCGCGAATCGCCAACCGCCTGCTGCGCCGCGTGCGCGACTACGCGCAGGTGCGCCACAACGGCACCATCACGCAGGAAGTGGCGCAGGCCGCCTTGAAGCTTCTTGACGTAGACGTGATCGGTCTTGACACCATCGACTGCCGCTTCATGACGACGATCATGGAGAAGTTCGCGGGCGGCCCCGTGGGCATCGACAACCTCGCGAGCGCCCTGGGCGAAGACCGCGAAACGCTCGAAGACGTCGTGGAGCCCTACCTCATTCAGCAGGGCCTCGTGCAGCGCACGGTGCGCGGCCGCATGGCGACGGCGCTCGCGTACCGCCACTTCGGGCTCACGCCCCCCGCGCAGCATCCGGCCACAGGCGACCTCTTCAACGACGCCCATTGAGGCCTCTCGCTCAAAACAGCAGCGCCCGGCAGACCGTCAAGCCTGCCGGGCGCTTTGTCTTTCCCGACTCGGGTCAGCGGTGTCCGTGCTCGCTTGCCCAGAGGGCGGCTTCCACGCGGGTCGTGAAGTGAAGCTTCTTCAAGAGGTGCTTCACGTGCACTTTCACCGTGCCGTCGGAAATGGCAAGCTTTTCCGAGATGACCTTGTTGCTCATGCCGTTGGCGATGCACTTCAAGACCTCCAGCTCGCGGGGGCTGAGCTCGGAAATGTCGCGCGTGCCGTCCAGATACGGCACGTTTCGAAGCGTCACGGCAAGCGCATTCGTCAGCGAATCGCTGATCACCATTTCGCCCGCGAGAACGCGGCCGATCTCCTGCGCAAGGTCCGCCGGCTCCAGCCGCTTCATGACAAAGCCGTCCGCCTGCATGCGGATCGCCGCCATCAGCTCGGGCTGCGTGCCGTCCGTGGTCAGCATGACGCAGCGGCACTGCGGATGAAAGTTCTTGATCCGCTCCAGAATCTCAAGCGCCGCGGTGCCGGCGTCCAGATCCACGAGAACGCAGTCCGCCCGATGATCGGTCAAGGCGCGGATCACGCCGCGCGCCTCCGCCACCGTAAAGCATTCGGCGCCCGTCTCCCGTCGCAAAAGGTCGGCGAGCGCCTCCCGGTACAGGGGGCAAAGGTCAAAAACCACGATTCGCGGGCTTGCCCCGCCCTCTGCCTGATCTTTGTCGTTCAGCATGATTTTTTCTTCTTATTGTTTTACGAAAGCGAAGGCTTTCAATCAAAGTGCGTGACGGTCTCCTGGAGGAGCTCGGCCCCGAGCATGAAGTCCTCGATCTTCATCGCTTCATGCGGGTTGTGCGAGCCGTTCTGGTTGGCGACGAAGATCATCGCCACCGGCACGCCCGTCGAGCCAATCACCGCCGCGTCATGCCCGGCGCCCGACGCCATTTCGCGAACAGGAAGACCGATGCGCTTCGCTTCCGCCACGAGGCGGTTCTTCAGAGCTTCGTTCACGTGCGCGGGCTGCGTCACGAGCTTCTTGTCGAATTCAAACGTCACGCCGCGCGCCTTGCTCACCTCGCCGGCGATCGCCATCATCTCGGCGTGGAACGCCTCAAGCGTCTCCATCGACAGGCTGCGCATGTCGATCGTGAACGTCACTTCGCCCGGAATGACTGAGATCGCCGACGTGGCGGCGGTCTTCAAAACGCCCACCGTGAAGACGAGATCATTGCCTTCGGCGAGCCGCTCATCCCAGCGCTTGTCCATGCGGTTCAGGAACTCGGCGCAGGCGAGCACCGCGTCATGGCGGTACTCCTTGTCCACGGCGCCCGAATGCGCCGTCTCGCCCAGAATCTTCACCTGCTTATGCCGCAGATTCCCGCGAATGCCGGTCACGACGCCCGTGCGCACGGTGTCAGAGCTCGTCAAGGTCGGCCCCTGCTCGATGTGAAGCTCCAGGAACGCCGCGATCGACTTCAGGTCCACGAGCGGCTTGCCCTGCGTGATCGCCTGCGGATCAATGCCGCAGGACGCCATGTGTTCTCCAAGCGTCGCCTTCTTGTCGCGGTCCATGAGCGCGGTTTCGTCTGCGGTGAGCTTTCCCGTGAAGGCGAGCGACCCGATGTAGCACTTGCTGTAAAAGCTCGACTCTTCGCAGCGCATCATGAGAACGACGTAGTCGCGCTCGGGCGTGAAATGGGTGAGGCGCATGAATCGCGCCGTGTTCAAGGCCGCCACGATGCCGGCGAGTCCGTCATAGTTGCCGCCCTGGGGCACGCTGTCGGCGTGGCTGCCGGCCACGACGGCGGGCAGGCTGCGGTTCTTGCCCGGAAGCCGCATCCAGACGTTGCCGGCGGCGTCTTCCGTGATCTCCAGCTCAAGCTCGCGGCCGATGCCCTTCAAGTATTCCAGCGTCTTCGTCTCCACCGGCCCATACCCCTGCCGGGTTACGCCGGGGCCGTCCGTGCTCATGGCGCGAACGTCGTCAAAAATCCTGGCACAGAACTGCTGTGCGTCTTCGCGGGAATAGTCAGTCATGAATGCGCTCTCCATTGTGGGGTCCTTCGCCGCCCTGCTCTACCCCTTTTGGGGTGCAGTCCAGTAAGTCGAAAGCATTATGTTCGTTTTTCGTACGACTGCCTCACTGCTTCAGCAGAAATCTTGATCTAAGCCGAACGGACCCTGAAAAAATAACAATTCCAAACTTTCACGAGCGTCTGCGCCCCTCGCAGATCGGCTTAAAATGACCTAGGTAAAAGTGCTGACGCCCTCGCGAACCGTCTCTTCCCCTGACCTTCGCCATGGACCGCCGGCTTTCCGAATACTCACAAGGAGAGAGTCAAATCATGAGTTGCTGCTGCTATCACGACCAACTGGTCAACACCCGCCGAGAGCTGCACAAGAACCCTGAAGAAGGCTGGTCGGAATTCACCACCACCGCCTTTCTCGTGAAGACCCTTCGCGGCTACGGCTACGAAGTGAAGCTCGGCCGCGCCGTCGTGAATCCCGACGCCTGCCTCGGCCGCAGCATGAAGGTCGTGGAAGCCGGCATCGAGCGCGCCCGCAAGAACGGCGTCTCCGAGGAGCTCCTTGCCGAGATGCAGGAGCTCACGGGCTGCTGCGCCATCCTTGACACCGGCCGTCCGGGCCCGGTCTTTGCGTGCCGCTTTGACATCGACTGCGTGCCGGTGCAGGAAAGCGACTCCCCCGACCACCTGCCCAACAAGGAGGGCTTCGCCTCCCGCAATCCGGGGCTCATGCACGCCTGCGGCCACGACGCCCACATGTCGATGGGCCTTGCGGTGGCGCACTGGATCATGGACAACAAAGAGAAGCTCGCAGGCAAGGTGAAGATCATCTTCCAGCCGGCGGAAGAAGGCGTGCGCGGCGCCGCCGGCGTAGCCGCGAGCGGCATCCTGGACGATGTTGACTTCTTCCTCTCCTCGCACGTCGCCATGCTCGCGAAGTCGGGCGAGCTTGCCACCGACCTCTACGGCTTCCTCTGCACGACGAAGTACGACGTCACCTTCCACGGCCGCGCCTCTCACGCCGGCGTCTCGCCTCAGGAAGGCCACAACGCGCTCGCCGCGGCCGCCAACGCCACGGTGCAGATGCTCGGCATCTCCCGCCACGGCGGCGGCATGACCCGCGTCAACATCGGCCAGCTGATCGCCGGCGAAGGCCGCAACGTGATTCCGTCGAAGGCCGTGATGAAGCTTGAAGTGCGCGGCGAAACGATGGAGATCAACAACTACATGTGCGAGCAGGTGAACAACATCTGCGAAGGCATCGCCAAGAGCTTCTCCGTCACCTACGACATCAGCAAGATGGGCGAGGCCGTCGACCTCCAGAGCGACAAGGAGCTGATCGACATCCTCAATGAAAGCGGTCGTGAAGTGGGCCTCAAGGTGCTTGACAAGCCCTTGAACTTCGGCGGCTCCGAAGACGCCACCATCCTCGCGCGCCGCGTGCAGGCGCACGGCGGCAAGGCGGCCTTCTTCGTCTGGGGCTCGGATCGTCCGAGCGGCCACCACAGCGCCCTTTTCGACATCAATGAAAAGGACATGGACAAGGGGTTTGAACTCTGGACCAAGGTTCTGCCGAAGATCCTGAAGTGATCGTTCCTCACCACTCGTCCGAATGACGCGCGCCGCTCCGAGAGCCCTGGCTTTCGGGGCGGCTTTGTTTTGGGAGCATCAGAGAACGCAGGCCATGTAATAAGGCAAATACCAAACGCCTTCTTTGTTAGCCACCTCTCCGTGATGCAAAACATAACTCTCGCCAACCCGAGGCTCAAATTTCTTCTTGAAAAGCAACAGCGATTTGATGCTGTCTGACCTGCCGGACTTCACTTCGACAGCCGCCACTTTCCGCCCTTGACGGATCAAGAAGTCGATTTCCATCACCGGCTTGCGAGTTTGCCTGTCTCTCTCGCTATAAAAGAAGGCCTTGTGTCCATTGGCGCGCAAGCACTGCGCCACCACGTTCTCCAAAAGCATTCCTTCATTAACGTGGAGGCGATCCAACAACACGGCTTTGTACAGATCATTTTCCAGGTAGGGCCGATCCTTGAATGCCAAAGAAACCAAAAGCCCTGTATCCATCAGATAGCACTTGAACTTGAAGGACGGATTCGTGATGGACAGATCAAACGCCGCATTCGGCTCATCGACTTGATTTGCCAAATTAACAATCATGGCCTCTTCAAGCCATCGGATCGGACCTCGGTACTCTCGCATGCGAGCGCCTGCATCTATGTGAGAAATTACATACTGTTTATTATGCTGAGACAACTCAGACGGCACGCGTTCAAAGAAGTTGGTGACGTACTCCGCATTTTCTTCATGCTGCACCGTCATGTCCGCCGTGTAGAGCGACACAATCCGCTGCTTCACGAAATCCGTTTTTCCAAAATCTCCTGACGATATGAATGCATCAACCGCCTGAGGCATGCCACCAACCAACATGTACTCCCTAAACGATTTCATGATCGTCTGATGCATGGCTCCCATGGGCTTCTTCTTCGCAAAATGCTCGCGAAGGACAGGCATCGTCAGTTCATCCCCCCGCGCCCACAAGAATTCTTCAAAATCCATTGGCAATACATCAATGGCATATTCCTCAGAAGGAATCAGGATATCCTTGCTCTTTTTTGTGATGCCTGCCAACGATCCTGTTTCAAGGTAGTGATACCGCCCGTCCTCCAGCAACTTTTTGAGAGCCTGCCGAGCAGGCGGAAAAAGTTGTATTTCGTCAAGAATGATGAGTGATTCGCCTCGATAAAGACGAGTCTTGTAGATGAGCTGCAGCGCAGCAAAGAGCGTGTCCAAATCCAGCAGGCTTTCCGTGAAGAGCTTTTGCACCTCTCCTGGCGCCTCATCAAAGCGAACAAGGATGGACGAGCGATACTCCTTGGCCAGGAGTTGTGCGAGGGTGGTCTTGCCTACGCGTCGAGCTCCCTTAAGAAAGAGAGCATACTGAGG
>CAVJUB010000051.1:0-14893 GCA_963652545.1 Hallella faecis
CGTCGGGCGGTGTCGCCCGCGAGCGTCTTCGCAAAGAGCCGGTCCTTGTTGCGGTTCAATTCCGTTCCCACGGACAAGTCGGGATGCCGCGCGAGGCTTTCGTGCAGATAAAGCGTCACGGTGCCGTCGCCGTTTTCTTCGGCGCGGTTCACGGCGAGCCCGGCGAGTTCGTCGTGGCGATCGAGATAAACGAGGCCGTCGCCGTTGGCAATGGCGGCCTTGGTTTTCACGGTGACGGCGGCGGGATTGGTCGCAAGGCGCACGACGCGCCCCACGGTTTCGCCCGTGCTCTTTGGCGTCGCGAGCTGCGCAATCTGTGGCTGCCGGCCGTTGACAAAGTAGTCGGTGGCGCCGCGATGGAAGGTGCGGCGGGGATCGGGTTCAAACGTGAAGGTCGTTTTCCCGAGCGATGCGGCGCGCCAGCCGTCCGCCGAGCGTTTGGCGATCAAGGCGTCGATTTTCTGCCGGTAATAAGCGGTGATGTTCTTTACGTAGGCGGCGTCCTTGAGCCGCCCCTCGATCTTGAAGCTTGTGACGCCCGCGTCCACCAGGGCTTCGAGATTGGCGCTCTGGTCGTTGTCCATGAGGCTCAGGACATGCTTTCGCGCCGCGAGCGTCCGCCCCTCGCCGTCGTAGACGGAGTAGGGCAGGCGGCAGGGCTGGGCGCATTCGCCGCGGTTGGCGCTGCGGCCTGTCTCCGCGCAGGAAAGGTAGCAGCGGCCCGAGTAGGAGACGCACAAGGCGCCGTGCACGAAGAATTCAATGCGGGCGCGGTCCATGGCGCGGCGCAGGGCGGCGACTTCAGAGAGCGTCAGCTCGCGTGCGGGCACCACTTGATTGAACCCTAGGCGATCCAAAAACGCCGCTTTTTCGGGCGTGCGGATGTCGCATTGCGTGGAAGCATGCAACTCCAGCGGCGGCAGGTCGCGCGTGAGAAGCCCCATGTCCTGCACGATGAGGGCGTCAACGCCCGCGTTGTAGGCGTCCCACGCGAGCTTCACGGCTTGATCGAGCTCGTCGTTGAAGAGCACCGTGTTGAGCGTGAGGTAGATTCGCGCGTGGTAGTTCTTCGCCCACGCGGCGAGGGATTCGATCGACTCGAGGGAATTCCCTGCCGCGGCGCGAGCGCCGAAGCCGGGGCCGCCGATGTAGACGGCGTCCGCCCCATGATCAATCGCGGCGCGCGCTACGTCAGCGTCGCGGGCGGGGGCGAGGAGTTCCAGCGGAAAGCGGCGGGCGGCGTCCTGCGGATTCATGGCGTTACTTCTTCGCCTTCTTGGCGGGCTCGAGGTGAATCATCATGCGAGCGCGTCCGTCCGCGCTCGGCAGCGTTTCCACGTACTTCTTCGCGACGGGCTTCACGCACTTTTCGACAGCGAGGTAGTCTCCGAGCTCTTTGTCGCCTGCGCGCGTCGCGGCGGCCGCGGGCGATTCGCCGCGCTCGGTGCAGAGGTCGCGGTAGGCGCCGTGCTTCAAAAGGAGCATCACCGCCTGCCGGGAGGGCATGCGGGCCGCCATGTAAAGGGGCGTCACGCCGGCGCGCGTCTGCACGTTGACGTCAGCGCCTTTTTCAATGAGCCAGGCCATGAGGTCCGTGCGGCCGTTCGTCGCCGCGTAGTGAAGCGGCGTCCAGCCGTCTTTGTTCACCGCTGCGCCCATGGCGACGAGCTTTTCCGCAAGCGCCCGGTTGCCCTTCAAAACAGCGAGCATCAGCGCGTTTTCGCCCAGACGGCTTTCGGCGTTCACATCAAGCCCTGGCGCCTTGAGGAGCACGTCCACGACCGCCGTGTTGTCCCAGCGCAGGGCGCGCACCAGCGCGGGATCGCCTTCGGCGACGAGCGTGTTGGGCGAGACGCCGTCTTTCATCATCGCGGCGACGACGTCTGCGCGGTTCTTTTCCACGGCGCCCGCAAAGTTTGCCCACGTTTCCTCGGGGCCGGCCTTCTTCACGGTGACCGCGGCGTTTTCCACGACGCCGAATTCATTCGTTTGGGGAGCGGACGAGCAGCCCGCGAGCGCCGCCGTGACGGCGAGAGCAGCAAAAAGAGTGCGCATGTCAGAGAGAGAAAAGTTTCAAAGCATTGGACGTCGTCGCTTCGGCGACTTCGTCGTAAGAGAGGCCCTTCACGGCCGCGATCTTTTCAGCGACCTTGGCGACGAACGCCGGTTCGTTGCGCTTGCCGCGGTAGGGGACGGGCGCCATGTAGGGGCAGTCGGTTTCAATGAGAAGATGATCGAGCGGCACCTGCCGCGCGGTTTCCGCGAGCGCCGCGGCGCTTTTGAAGGTGACGACGCCCGTGAAGCCCACGTAGCCTCCGGCATCCACCGTCGCCAGCGCGCAGTCCGTCGTGCCGCCGAAGCAGTGCAGCACGAAGCCCACGTCCCCCGCGTGCATTTCCTTCAGAATGGCGAGGGCGTCCGCTTCCGCCTCGCGGGCGTGGACGATGACGGGCTTGCGAAGGATCTTCGCCGCCTCGATGTGCCGGCGAAAGCGGTTCTTCTGCCACGTGAGGTCACCATGGCACCAGTGGTAGTCCAGGCCCGTTTCGCCCACGGCGACGATTTCAGGCGCCGCACAGACGGCGAGAATGCGTTCCAGGGTTACTTCGGGGCGCTCGGGACTCGCTTCGTACTCAGGGTGCAGCGCCCAGGCGCCGTAGAGGAACCCAGGATTTTCCCGCACGAGCGTCTTGACGAGCTCGATTTCCGACTCGTCGCAGCCGATCACGGTGCCGCCCACGAGCCCCGCTTCCTTCATGCGGGCGATGACGGCGTCGCGATCCGCGGCGAACTCCGGCGCGTTGAGGTGGCCGTGGCTGTCAAAAAGGCGGGGGCTCATCGCGAGGTCCGTCCGGTGTAAAGGGCTTCGACTTCCTGCGCAAAGCGGTCGGCGATTTGCCGGCGCCGCAGCTTCTGCGTGGGGGTGAGAAGGCCGTTCTCCACCGTCCACTTTTCGGGGACGACGGCGACGTTGCGGGGCTGGCCGTAGCGCGGGAAGTCGCGCGTGGCGGTCTTGATGCGTTTCAAGACGGCGTTTCGCACGTCGCGGCAGCCCATGGTCGAGGGATCGTTGGGATCAACCTGCAGGGCGGCGCAGAGCGCCTTCCACTTGTCGTCGTGCAGCACCACGAGGCAGGTGATGTAGGGGCGGTTTTCGCCCACGATCATCACCTGGTCAAAAAGCGGATCTTCCTGAATGGCGAATTCAAGATCCACCGGGCTCACCTTTTCGCCGGTGCTCGTCACCACGATCTCCTTGATGCGCCCCTTGATGCGGATGCGGCCGCCGTCGGAGAGGTCCGCCTGATCCCCCGTCTTGAACCAGCCGTCTTCGGTGAAGGCGGCCTTGGTGTCGGCTTCGCGCTTGAAGTAGCCTGCCATCACCTGCGGGCCTCTTACCTGCAGCTCGTCGTTTTCGCCCAGCCGCACTTCGGTCCAGGCGACGGGCTCGCCCACGGACGTCGGGTGGTTTCCCATGGGGCGGCAGACGCTGATGATGGGGCTCGTTTCCGTGAGGCCGTAGACCTGGTTCATGGGAAGGCCCATCGCGAGAAAGAACTGCGCCACGGTCTGGTTGAGGGCGGCGCCGCCCGAAAACATCATGCGGATGCGGCCGCCGAAGAATTCGCGCACGGGGCCGGCGACGCGGCGGTTCAGGTACCCCCACATGAGGTTGTCCATGAAGCCTCTCACCGACTTCGGCACAGGAAGTTCGTTGGCGCGGCAGAAGCGCCGCCAGCCGATGTCGCGCGTCCACTCAAAGAAGAAGGCCTTTTTAGCGGACATCTTCCCCTTGAGGGTGACGAAGTGGTTGTAGAACTGCTCGTAGACGCGCGGGACCGAGCTCATGAGGGTAGGGCGCACGTCAAAAAGGTCGTCCCGGAGCTGGTTCACGCCGCGGGAGAAGACGAGGGCGGCGCCGGTGGCGACGCCGAGGTAGTAGCCCACGGTGCGCTCAAAGGTATGAGAGAGCGGCAGGTAGGAGAGGATCACGTCCTCTTCGGTGGCTTCGGCAATGTTCCAGGTCTGCCGCACGTTGGTGACGACGTTCTTGTGCGTGAGCATCACGCCCTTGGGGCGGCCCGTCGTGCCCGAGGTGTAGACGATGGCGGCGAGGTCTGTCGGAGACGGCCCCTCGGGGAGGTTGGTCACGTCATTGCCGGTGGCAAGCCACTCTTCCAGGCCCCCGTAGGGGATGTGGTCAAAGCTCGTGCCGACGTCGGTGTCGTTCGTGAAGACGACGCGCTCCAGGTGCTTCAAGTCGTCGCCCGCTTCCGCAAGGCTGTGCCAGCGCGCGAGGCTCACGGTGACGAGGAACTTCGACTCGGAGTCTTCCAGAATGAAGCGGGAGCTTCCCGCGGTGTCGCTCGCGTGCAGGGGCACGGGGACGAGGCCGTTCGCGACCGCCGCCTGGTCAAAGGTGAGCGCGTCCACTGAGCTCGGCAGAAGCATCGCCACCTTGTCCCCTTTTTGGAGGCCCATCTTCGCAAAGGCCTTGCGCCAGCGCAGCACCCGCTCGGAAAACTCGCGCCAGGTGAGGCTCATCCAGTCGTTCGTGGGGTAGTCAAACCAGCGGTAGGCCTCCCGGTCGGGCCAGATGCGGGCGGTGCGAACGAGAAACTCCGGCAGGACGGTGAGGTCCTCGGGAAAGCGGGTGAGTGACATGGTGCAAGGGGCTCGGGGCGTTGGGTGAAGCATTCTGTGCCGCGCCGGAAGGCAGAGAGCCCGCGCTCGCACGGGGTGCGGCGGGATCGGCTTCCCGGAAGGCATGAGCCAATCATTCTAAACGCAAACGATTCGTCGAAACGCGGCAAAAACAGGCGATTTGCAAAGGATGGGCGTGGTCTTGCCGCCGACCTTTCATGTGCTGGGCGTGGTCAAGGCTAAAAATTATAAATTCATGCATAAACGATGCTTTACTGATGTTTTTATTGCAAACATTGTCATCGATTCTGTTATACAACCTGAAATGGCTGAGAAGATTGGTCCGCGCACTCGCTATCATTGGCCCGTCAACCACTCTCTTTGCATCATGAATTTTGCTTCCCTGCCGCTTCGCGCCAAGCTTGTCGCCGTCATTTCGGCGATCGGCGTGTTGGCGAGCTGTCCGCTGGTCTACTGGAACTACCAGGACGCTTACGAGCGCGCCGTCGAGTCTGCTCAGGATGACTTTGAGACGACAGCGCGTTTGATCGACGAAGCGCTGCAGCTTTCCTACCTCGACGCCCAGACGATCGTCACCGAAAAGGCGGATCTGGAAAAGGAGTACGTCCGCGGCGTCTTGAACGGCATGGCAGCGTGTCTTGAGAAGGACGGCGGCTCGGATCTCTCGGAGAAGCTGCGCTGGATGACGAAGGAAGGGACGCAGGCGGACGTGCTGCTCGCGTCCGGGCGGTGGCTCGTCGGCTCGACTGACGTCCGAAAGCTTTTTGAGAGCGGCGTGACGGATTTTCTGGACTTTTCGCTCGCGGACTATGAGCGAATGTCGCTTGATCGGCCGGGGCGAGAGTACTTTGCCTACCTGCGCACGGAATTCAACGGCACGCGCCGGGCCTCGGTATTGGTCGGCATGCGGCGCACGACGGAAGGTTTTCTCGTGGCGGCCGAGGAGGCGGGCTTTCTTTCGACAGCGATGGGCGACCGGCTGAAAGCCGTGGAGGGACATCTGAAGGACGTCATTCGCTCGCTCGCGCTGCCCGAAGGCGCTACGGTGGCGGTGACGACTGGAAGCGGCGTCTTTCTGGCCGGCCGCGGCGTGAAGCCCTATTCAGGGCGGTTTGTCCTGAGCCCTCGGGTGTACGAAGAGGCGAAGGCAAAGGGATTCGCCGAAGGCGAATTGACGGATCCGGCGGTTCTCTACGCCATCCGGCACTTCAAGCCTTTGGACTGGTACATCGAGATGACGCTTCCGGAGCGCGTCGCGGGGGATCCCGCCCGCGCTTATGCCGCGAAGCTTACTGCCATGGTCCTGGCGGTCTTCGTGCTGCTGGCGGGGCTGGGACTTCTCACCGTGACGCGAGTGCTGCGGCCGCTGCGGCGCATCGCGCGAAGCGCTCAGAGCATTGCGGCGCTCGACCTTGCGCAGGAGCCGCTTGATCAGCGGCTTGCGGAGGTGTCTGAAGGACTGCCGGCCAGACGGTCCGATGAAGTGGGGCAGGTGGCTGAGGCGTTCCGGCACATGACGACGGCGCTTGACCTCAACATCAGCCGGTTGAAGACGTCGCTCGCGCATCAGCACAATCTGCAAGGTGAATTGAATGCCGCCAGCGAAATCCAGCGCGGCATGTTGATGACGGACAGCGCGGTGGCGGGGCCGGGCTTTGAGGCGTTTGCCGCCATGGAGGCCGCCAAGGCCGTGGGCGGCGATCTCTACGACGTGATGACGACGCCCGACGGGCGCCGCGCCATTGTTCTGGGGGACGTGTCCGGCAAGGGCGTGTCGGCGGCGCTTCTCATGTGCGTGACGCTCACCCTGGTGCGGCAGGCGGTTTCGTCGGGCCTCTCGCCCGCGGAGGTGATGAAGAAGGTGAACGATCAGCTCGCTGCTCGAAACCCCAACTGCATGTTCGTGACGCTTTGGATCGGCTATCTCGATCCGGCGACCGGGCGGCTCCTGTTTGCCAACGGCGGCCACTGTCCGCCGGTGGCGGCGCCCGCGGCAGGCCCCGTTCGCTGGCTGCGCCAGGTGTCGGGACCCTTGGTGGGCGTTTTTGAAGAGGCGCAGTTCAGGGACTTCAGCGACGAACTGTCGGTGGGAGACCTCCTTGTCGTGTACTCGGACGGCGTCACGGAGGCGATGAATGAAGGGCGCGAGCTTTTCGGCGAAGTTCGGCTCTCGGCTGCGGCTGAAAGGGCGCGCGGCGCGACGCCCCGGGAGACGGCGGACGTCATTTCAGAAGCGGTTGCTCGGCATCGGAGCGGCGCCGAACAGTCCGATGACATCACGATGCTTGTCGTCAAGCGAATGAGGGAGGCAGCATGAAGCGGCGGAATCTTCTGGCGGCGGGGCTCGCGCTCCCCTGGGCGGCGCGGGCGGCGGTCGTGGGCGACTTTCCGCTGCAGCGCCCGGCGCGAGCCATTATGGTTTCGGGCGGCGACTACTACCGCTATCAGGCGATTTTCGCGGCCACGCTGCGGGGGCTTGCGCACCTGGGGCTCGCGAGCGCGTCAAGTCCGGTGGTTCCGGAAGGCACGCAGTCCACGCTCCCGATGTGGGAGCAGCTTGCGGCGGCGCCCGCGGGCCGGATTGAATTTCTCTCGGACGGCTGGTACAGCTACGAATGGAGCCTTGAGCGGCGCGCCGTGGTTTGTCATCAGGTGCTGGAGCGCATTCGCACCCGTGGCGACGTGGATCTGGTGCTCACCTTCGGCACGGACGCGGGCCGGGACATGGCGCACGAAGTGGAGGGCGTCCCTGTCGTGAGCTTGAACAGCTCCGATCCGGTGGCGACCGGGATTGTGAAGAGCGCGGAAGACTCCGGCAAGGACAACGTGCACGCCATGGTGACGGAAGACTACTGGCGCTGGCAGCTGCTGCGCTTTTACGCAATCTTTCGCTTCCGCAAGCTCGCGATCGTCACGACGGAAGCCAATGTCGGCCGTTCCGGGATCAACGACGCGATGCGGCTCGCGCAGGAAAACGGCTTTCAACTTGTGGTCCGCCGCTATGTGAGCGAAGACAAGGCGCCGGAAGCCTCCTATCGGCGGTTTCGCGAGGCGGTGCGTCTCGCGATTGACGAAGACGGCGCGGATGCGGTCTATCTCACCTGGTTTCCGGCGCGAAGCGACGACATGCCGGACTTGGTGAAGCTTCTCACCGACCGCGGCGTGCCTGCTTTTGCGCAGACGGGCGTTGAAGAAGTGATGCGGGGCATACTCCTCGGCGTGGGCGCCGAGAACATCGAGGCCATCGGCTTGTTTGAAGCGCGCGTGATCGAGCAGATTTTGAACGGCGTGAAGCCTCGGGACGTGAGCCAGCTCTACGCGCAGGACCAGGGCATCGTCGTCAACCTCAAGACGGCGATGCAGATGGGCTGGCAGCCGCCGATGGGACTTCTCGTCACGGCGGAAAAGACCTTCACGACGCAGAGCGCTGACGTGCGGTGAAGGGCGGAAACTTTGTAAAACTGCGTAAAGGAGCTTCGGCGGCAGGGGGAAAATCGGGGGGCGGACGGCAAAATGTGAGACGACTGCCTTGACCGGCGCCGGGCCTGAGCTAGAATCAAATCGTAGTTCTTCAGCGCCCCGCGAAAGCCCGAGAATTCAGGGTTTTCGACGTGAAGCGGGACGCGAAGGATTCCGGGGCATTGAAAAATTTTTCAAAAAAGGATGAATCATCATGAGCAAGATTGACATTGCCAAGCAGCAGGAGCAGCTCGCGCGGCTTCGTGACGAACTTGGTCGCCTCAATCAGAAGTTTGACGAAACCAAGAAGGCGATGGGCCTTCCGGTTGACGAGGAAGTGAAGGTTGATCCGTCCGAACTGACGCCCGCCCTGAAGAAGGCGATGGAAGCGGCGAAGGCCGAAGCCGAACGCGTCGGCGCAGCGGCCGCCGCTTCGCTCACGACCGAGATGGAAGTTCCCGCCGCAACGGGTTCGCACCGTCCGCGCCGCGGCGCCATCGCCATCTAGCGAGAAAAAGCCCTCGGGCAAGCGACTATTTTTCGCGAGCGGTGAAGCCTCCCGCGATTGAGCAATACGAAGGAAAGTCATCATGACAGCTACGGTCAACACCAGTGGTACGACGTCTCTCACTTCTATTATGGATGACATCGATCTTGGTCCCACCAACAGCATTCAGTTCGCTTTCGCGAAGCTGCAGCTCGCGCAGGCTCAGGCGAGCAAGGTGCAGGCCGAGACCTACATGAAGCAGATTCAGGAAATCCAGGATGACCAGAAGAAGGTCGCTGAGATGATCAGCGAGGCGCGCAAGCAGCAGAACGCGGCGAAGACGAGCGGCAAGGAGACGGCGATGTCCGACGAAATGATCGCTTACTTCGACGCGAAGGGCCTCTCCTACGACAAGACGAACGGCGACAAGAATCACAACTACGACCAGTGGTCGTACAACATTCAGTCGCTCACGAACTATCAGGAGTCGATCAGCAACAAGACGCAGACGCTGATGGTTTATCTGCAGGACTTCATCAGCCAGTACAACTCCTACCTGCAGGGTGCGAACTCTGCGATCTCCAACGCGAGCCAGGTGCTTTCGAGCATCGCCATGGGCCGCTGATACACGTAAAAAAGGATTCCAGAAAATGTCTGAAACGCTGCTTACCCAGGAACAGCTCCAGAGTCTCGTCAAGGGCGTCTACGACGGCGCCACCGTCGCCCAGCTGACGGGCATGGACAAGGACAAGCTTGAGAGCCTCTATGCGCTCGGCCATGGTCTCTACACGTCCGGCAGCTACGAGGATGCGGTGAAGGTCTTCCAGGCGCTGGCTGTCTATGACTCGACCGACTATCGCTTCTGGCTCGGCCTCGGCGGCTGCCGTCAGGCGCTGGGCCAGTTCGAGGCTGCCGTTGACGCCTACCAGATGGCCGCCGTGGCGACGCAGCTCGACAATCCGGAGCCCTTCCTCTTTGCCGCTCGCTGCCTCATCAAGCTCGGCAAGAAGGACGATGCGGTGACGGCGATTCAGACGGTGCTCACGCTCGCCAAGCCCGAGGACGCCCGCTGGGCGACCTGCCGCGCGAAGGCGTCTGCGCTTCTGGCCCTTCTCAAGAAGGAATAAAAATGACTGTGATCAACAGCATCAATGCGTCGAGCGTCGGCCGCTTGAGCGCGCTTCAGGCGACGCAGCAGGCTCGCATTGAGTCGACGGCGGACGACATTCCGTCGGCCACCTCCGTCACGGAGCTGATCGCCTCGCTCGAACTGCCGGAGCTGCCGCTTTCGCAGCGCGGCATCTCGATTGACACGCTTCTTACGGCTATTTCCGACGCCGATCGCCGCAACAGCATTCAGCAGGCGGTGAACAGCATCGAAATCAAGGGGGAAGACCTCAAGACGGAGAACAACAAGAAGCTCGCCGCGTTGAAGGAGAAGATTGACGAACTGAAGAAGCAGTCTTTCTGGAACAGCTTCTGCAAAGTCTTCAAGGTGATCGGCATGATCGCGGGCGCCATTGCGGCGGCAGCGACGACTCTTTTGGGGGCGGCTACAGGCAATCCGTTGCTCATTGCCGCGGGCGTCATCGGCTTCGGCATGTTGGCTGACAGCGTGGTTTCAATGGCCACGGACGGAAAGGTCAGCATTGCGGCAGGAATACAGAAGGCCTGCCAGGCCATGGGATTCAGTGAAGAAACATCGAAGTGGATTGCCGTCGGTGTTCAAGCAGCCCTCATTGTGGCGACTATAGCAATTTCTTTAGGCTCTTCCGCGTCCTCTTTGGCAAAGGTCGGCGAGGCGGCGAGCAAGGCCACAATTGAGGGGGTGGCCAAGCTGAGTTCGGCCTCGCAGATTACTTCCGGCGTTGTGACTGCTGGTCAAGGCGTGGGCACCATTGCTCTCGCGGTCGTGAGCTACGGTATTTCCAAGCTCGAAAAGAAGAGCGTCGATATTGATGCGATTCTTGAGCAGTTGCGAAGCCAGCTCAGTGCAGAGCAGGACCTCGTGGAAGAGCAGATGAAGGTGGCCGAAAACTTGATTACGGCTGTGAAGGAAATTATTGAAAACTGCAGCGAAACCGCCACAGCGGTTCTGACAGCTTCACCTTCGGCAGCATAAGAGGAAAGAGTCATGATTGATTCCGTATCCAATAACAAGATTAATACGCTGGATCTCGCAGCGATCAATGCGGCGGCAAATTCCGATCAGACGAAGCCCGCTGATAACGATGTGATCCTTCCGCCGGAGAAGCGGGTGGATGAAGACGGCAAGGGTCTTCCGGAGCTTCCGAAGTCTTCGACTTCTGTTAATACGGAAACGCTCTCGGCCATTGCGCTTCCGTCGCTGGGCGCTACGGTGCTCGCTTTGATCGGCGATACGGCAGATGAGGCGCGCCGCGCTAATGTGGAAGCCCGCAAGGCGCAGACGCAGGCTATTGTGCAGACGATTCAGAATCAGGCCGAGGAGATGGCGTCTCAGGCTAGCACTAAGCTTAAGCTGGGCATTGCTTCAGGGATTATCCAGGTTGCTTCCGGTGCAGCGAGTGTTGGCATGACGTACAGCGCTCTCAAAGGCGGGCTTGACGGTGCTGAACTCAATGCTGTGAATTCCCAGATTCAGGGGGTTTCGACTGCTTTTGGTGGCATCAAAAATTTCATCGATGCAAGAAATGAATATGAAAGTGCGCTCCATGACGTCGAAATCAAAAAGATGGACGCCAACATCGAAGAGATGCGCGCCTATGCGACGCAGATTGACAGCCTCACGGACGCTTTGAAGCAGATCATCAACAAGGCGACCTCCGTTCAGGCCGACATCCAGGCCAACGTCAACCAGACGCGCACGAGAATCCTCTCGTAGCAGCAACGTAGTAAAGTTCAGGCGCCGCCCGAGTCATTTCGGTGCGGCGCCGCTCCTTTTTCTAGAACACAGGCTCCACACATCATGCATACCCTCGCCATGGATTACGCGAGTCAGTGCCTTTACCTGGTGCTGATGATCTCGCTGCCGCCCATTCTCGTGGCGGCCGTGATCGGCATCGGCCTGAGCTTGATTCAGGCCGTGACGCAGCTGCAGGAGCAGACGCTCGTCTTCGGCGTGAAGCTCATCGCGGTGGTGGGGTCGCTTTTCGTGCTGGGCGGCTGGATGTCGGCTGAGATCCTGCGCTTTGCGGAAGAGATCTTCAACCGCTTCTACCTGCTCTGAACGTCGTCCGAGAGAGGCGCGGACGATGGACTTCATCGGCGACTACACGATCGAGGAGCATTTCCTCGCCTTCATTCTCGGGGCGGCGCGCCTCGGGATGTTCATTGTCGTTGCGCCCTTCATGGGAAGCAGCGTACTTGCGGCCGGCGCGAAGAGCGCCATCATCCTTTCCCTTTACCTCATTCTTCATCCGCTGGTTCTGGCATCCCTGCCGGACCTGCTGCCTTTTACCGCCGCGAGCTTTGTGGCGTTCGCGGGGCTCGTCGTGAAGGAAGTGTTTCTGGGCTTCATTCTGGGGTACCTCGCGGGCATGACCTTCTGGGCGGTGGAAAGCGCGGGCTTTTTCATCGACAACCAGCGCGGCGCCAGCATGGCGCAGCAAACGGATCCGCTCTCGAGCGAAGAAACGTCGCCCACGGGGTCCTTCCTTTTTCAGAGCACGGTCTACGTCTTTTTTGCGACGGGGTGCTTCGTGACGTTTCTTTCCACGCTCTACGGCACCTACGTGATCTGGCCGCCCGCGGAATGGCTGCCCGCAAAGTTCTTTTCGGAAGAGGCCGCGCTCTTTTTTGCCGGCGTGGTCGCGAAGCTCGCCGTCAACATGGTGCTCCTTGCGGCGCCGGTGGTGCTCGCCTGCCTTTTCACTGATATTTCGTTGGGCCTCATCAACCGCTTTGCCTCGCAGCTGAACGTCTACATCCTCGCCATGCCGATCAAGAGCGCCATCGCGTCCTTTCTCCTCATCTTCTACTTTGCGGTGCTGATGACGGACGCGCCCGAGCGCTTTGCGCTCTTCAACCTTGATCTGGCTGCGATGCAGAGGTGGCTGCCGTGAGTGAAAAGACCGAACAACCGACACCGAAACGACTTCGAGACTCCCGAGAAAAGGGCGACATCTGCAAGGGGCAGGACCTGGCGCCTGCGGCGACCGTTCTCGCGATCGCGGTCTACGCGGTGGGCAACGGCCGCGCGATCTATGAAGACCTCGTCGAAATGGTGATGCTTCCCATGACCGTGATGGCGCTGCCCTTTGACGAAGCGATGGCGAAGTGCGCGAGCGCCGTGATCGACGTCGCAGTGACGATCGTGCTTCCGGTGGTGGGGATCGTGATGACGGCGGCTTTGGCCGTCCTTCTCATGCAGACGGGCTTTCTTTTTGCACCGAAGGCGGCGACGCCCAAATTGGAGAATCTGAGCCCCACGAAGTGGTTCAAGAAGGTCTTCTCCATGAAGAATCTCTTCGAGCTTGTAAAGAATCTCCTCAAAGTTGCGGTTTTGGGGACCATCGTCTGGAAGGTTCTTGAAAAGTACATCCCGATACTTTTTAATGTTCCGAAGGGAGGCGTCTCCGCCATGTGGAGCGTTCTGGGGCAGGCCGTGGGTGAATTGCTGTTGATGTCCGCGGGCGCCTTCGGCGTCATTGCGGCCCTTGACTACTTGTATCAGAAGTACAAGTGGACGAAGGACCACATGATGAGCATGGATGAAGTGAAGCGCGAGTACAAGGACAGCGAAGGCGATCCGACGGTGAAGGGCCAGCGCAAGCAGCTCTATCGCGAAATCATGAATCAGAACGCGGCCGAGAACACGCGAAAGGCAAAGGTGCTTGTGGTGAATCCGACGCATTTTGCGGTGGCTCTGGACTATGACAAGGAGAAGACGCCGCTTCCCGTGATCCTCGCCAAGGGCGAGGGGGCGCTGGCGCTGCGCATGATCGAAGTCGCGAAGGAGGAAGGAATTCCCGTGATGAGAAACGTGCCGCTTGCGCGCGCCCTCTACCGTGAGGGAACGGAAAACAGCTACATCCCGAAGGACCTCATCGAGCCCGTGGCGGAAGTGCTCCGCTGGGTGCAGGGACTGAAGGATCAGAAGGCCTGAGCCGCGGGGCGGCATGGGCTTGAGATGATAGAATTAACGATCGGCCGCGAGAAACGCGGCAAGGAAGAGAATCATGGCAATAGACGGCATCAACGGATCCAATTTTCAGGCGAATTTCACGGCGCCCGCGCATGAGGCCGTCCGACAGGAAGGCGTCCTGATGGGGCATGCCGTCGAGGTGGTGGAGTCGCCGGAGTCGCTACTGGCGGACGCCGCCGAGGAGCTCGGCTTCGCGGTGGACACCACGGAAGACTACGAAATCAGCGAGCGCAAGGAGCGTGAGTCGACGGAAGTCGCCAAGCGCCTGCAGGAGCTTTACCGGGTGCACATGGAAAAGCTCGGGAAGACGCAGCAGGCCGACGACCTGGTGGCGTTCCTGAAGCGCTGCGCGGGCCGCGAAGCGATGCGCCAGGCGGTGGAGTCTCGCTATGGCGAGCCCGCTGAAGCTTGGGGCATGCTCTCTTATGCGCTTGAAGCCTTTGAAAGCGATCCGTCGGTAAGCGACGCGCAGCGCGCGGAGCTGAAGGCGGTGTTGGACGACTACACCGCCGAGCACGCCACTGAGATCAAGCTGGGCATCCAGGGCGCTCTGGCTTCCGAAGGCTACACGGACATCGTCGACAGCACGGAAGGCGCCGCCTTCTATCGCACGACGGTGGGTGAATTCTCGAGCGTGAACGAAGTCTTTGAAGACATCAAGGCGCGCTACGGCCAGAATTTTGACCGCGCGATGGACTTCCTCTTCTCAGCGATTTCGTCGGACATCGGCTGCGAGACGCCGAGCATGGACAAGACGCATTTGGAGAGCGTGCACGGCAAGCTCGAAGTCGTTCGCCTCACGCAGAGCGCCTTCATCCTTTGCGAAAAGACGGTGGATCGCTGGAAGACCACGATGGGGCAGGCCGAGAGCCCGCTCACCGCGATGGGTCTTTTGGAAGACATCGTGGCGCTTCGCGGCAAGAACTACGTGGGCGCGCCGCAGGTGGACGCCATCGTGCAGAAGGCGGCGCCGAAGGACATCGAGCACGAAGTGCTTTTCGTGCAGGAGCTGATGAACCTCGCGCGCCAGTTCCCGGTGGCCCTTTTTGACAACGAAGAAGGCCGCATGACGGTGATGGACGCGGTGCAGGCCGCAGTGGACAGCGCCGTGCAACGAGAGGACGAATACCTCGCGAGTCTCGAATAAGGAGAGGTCG
>CAVJUB010000052.1:0-14799 GCA_963652545.1 Hallella faecis
CAGTAGATCTCTTCGCCGGCCAGCCGATACCCGTCGTACCACTGCTTGACATCGGTAAATCGCGAAATCAGTCCGTAATATTCCAGCAAAGACTGAGTTTCGTTAGTGGTGAAGCCAATGGCTTTATTGAGTGTACGGTCTTCCGAGCAGACTGTATTGACATCAGGATTGTTGAGCCCGGTGAAGATGCTTTCCTTGCTCACGCGAAGGCACCCCGTGAGAACGGCTTTCTGAAGGTAGTTGTCCGTTGTCGGAGAGGGCTTCAATGCTTCGCTAAGAAAAGTGCGGATTATGTCCACCATCTTGTCGTAGTAACCGTGCGCGGCGGCCTTTGCGAGGGGCACGTCGTACTCGTCGATGAGGATGACCACTTTTCGACCGTAATGTGCGGAGGCCATGGCGGCAAGTTTGTTCAGAAACAGAATGACTGTTCCCTTGTTAGCTGGATCCCGCATGTAGCTCGATGTCATGTAGTTCGCTAGCAGAGCTTTGTCATCTGCTGACAATCTCGGACTGTCCAGCAGAAAAGCAAACGGTTGGGCGACTTTCACCAACTTTAGGGCAAAGAGCTCGTAGGCAAGTTCGAAGGTGTCCGCCTCCGCTCCTTTGAGAGACAGGCCAATGACGGGAAACTGTCCCATCCAGGCGTTGCAGAAGGCTTTGTCTTCAAAAATCTTGAGGCCGCTGAAAAGTTGTGCGTTGGCATCGTTTTTTCCGGGATTGTTTTGATCAATTTCCAGAAAGCGTTGCAACGTGTCCATGAATAGCGTCTTGCCGAAGCGTCTCGGTCGCGTGATGAGCAACACTTGTGCGGCGCACTCCATTACCGCCTTGATGAACAGCGTTTTGTCAATGTAGTAATTGTTGCTGGTTATCAGATCAGCGAAGGACTGCTGACCGACGGGAAGCGATTTCATGGTGGATCGTCTCAGGAGCAATTGATTGCGTTGATTTTATCAGGATGCTTCTATCCATCCCGCCGGCCTTTCTCATGGTGCTTACGGCGGTGGGCGAGTGGGCGCGCCGCCGCTCCGACGGCGTCTATGTCGTGCCCGTCGGCTGTCTGCGGCCGTAGCGGGCGCCGGCCGCAAAAACGCCGGCCGCAGGCGCTCCCGTCGGCCGGCGTTGGAAAAGCCTCAAGTCAGACTACGCCTTCTTCGCGCGCACGATGAGGCGCTGCGATTCGTCGGTGAATTCCGAGAAGCCTTCGCCGTAGAAGCCCTCAAGCACGAGCCCTGCCTTTTCGAGCATCGCGCGGTATTCGTCCGTCGTGTAGACGCGGATGGAGGCGGCGACAGGACCGCGGAAGTCGGTCGCCGGAAAGACGACGGTGGCGCGCTTTTTTTCCGCATCCCAGTTTTCAGGAACGGCGTCGCCCGAGGCGATGAGGCGCACGGCGTCGCCGCGCATGACGCGCACGGGATTGGCGACGTCAATCAAAAGCTCGCCGCCCTTTTTCAGCGCCGCCGCAAAGCGCGCGAGCAGGTCGGCGTTCCCTGCGTCGCTGAAGTAGCCGAAGGAGCTCGCCCAGTTGATGATGACGTCGACGTTCTCCGGAAAGACGGCCTTTCTCATGTCATCCGTGCGAAACGATCCCTTGAGCCCGGCGCGGAAGAACTTGTTGCGGGCGGCCGTGACGAAGTGGGCGTTGAATTCGATGCCTTCGACGTCAGCGCCGAGGCGGGCGAGCGGGTAGCCCAAGTCCGCCTTGCCGCAAGGGCATTCGAAAACTTTGACGCCCGCCGCAAGGCCCAGCGTGTCCCAGATCGCCTGCGCGTCCTTCTTGCTTTGCGCGGGATCGCGCAGCCACTTTTCGTCCGGGACGTGGCGGAACCATTCGGTCATTGCAGGAGTCTGGGTCATGAGAAAATCCTTTTGAAAGAAGTGGGAAGCGGCCGCGAGGGACGGCCGCGTCAAAGCGGATTGGAAAATTATGACACTGCCGCGGGCGGCCGGTCGGTCTCTTCGCCTTCGACCGTCATGGGATACACCGTCTCGAGGCGCTTGATCCCGCGGGCGTTGATGACGAGGCGCTGCATGGCGCAGGCGGTGCGCTCGCCGGAATGAAGACGCTGCGCGAGGTAGATGTGGTAGATCTTCTCGCCGAAGGCCGCGGTCTTCGCGCGCGAAAAGTCGTCATCGTCCAGCACGGGCAGCTCCTCCATGAGGTTTTCGGTGTAGCGCAGGAAGTCCGCGACGTCGAGCCGCGTGATGTCCAGCACCGAGTTGCCGGTGTCCTCCGTCAGGAGCGGCAGGTGCTCGAGCGTCACTTCCTTCTTGTAAAGGAGCATGTCTTCGTGGAGCCGGGCGCTCAAGAGGTCCACCGTGTGGGCGTGGTGGCGAAGCTCGCGGATTTTTTCCGGAAGCTGCTGGGGTTCGATGAAGCGGAAGGACTCCCGCACGAACCCCGCGTGCGCGGCGCCGGTGCGAAAGAGCTGCACGCGCCGGTCGGGAATCCATTTGGCAAAGCGCTTGTAGAGCCAGGCGCGCAAGCCTTCCTTGATTCGGTCCTTGAAGATGTAGGCGACCACCATCGCCCAGAAGAGGTTCATCGAAAGCGACCCGTAGGCGCCCTGCCAGGAGAAGGCGACGACAGTGGCAAAGAGCATCGCCACCGCGGCGGCGATGCCGTAGAGCGTGTGCAGAAGCACGGGCTGCCCGCCTTCGGTGCGCGCTTCGATGAAAAGAAAGCTGCTCACGAACTTTTTCAGCAGCGACCAGCGAAAGAGCAGCGCCTCGTTGTCCTTGTCGGGGCCGGGAACGGAGTTGGGGTAGTGCGCGACTCGATAGTCCTTCTCCGACTCCCAGAGCGCAATGAGCGGCGCCTCCTTTTCAAAGGAGAGCGCGAGGTAGGCGTCCTTGATGTAGTAGGACGTGATGATGCTCATGAATTCGTCGCAGTAGGTGCCCGCCCGGCTCGTCATCTGCGATTCAAGCGCCTTGAGCTTCGGGCTTCGCTCGCGGTAGGCGGCGAGGATGCCGGCGATGGTGCCGGCGAGCGCCTGAACGTCCGCTACGGCGGCGTCGTCCGGAAAGCGCGACAGGCGCTCGAGCGCGGACTTCACGGACTGGCGGTAGGTGAGCGCAAAGCGCCGCACGGCGTTTTCATAGTTTCGGACGGCGGTGGAGTCGGAAGGGTTGACGGCGGCGAGCGCTTCGTCCAGCTGCGAGAGGGGACCCGCCGAGGCCAGAAACTGCTCCAGCGGGCATTTGCGCGCCCGCAGGCGGATGTAGTTCTTGAGGGTTTTCAGCAGGCCCGCGCTCGTGAAGTTGGCGGACGTCACCTGCAGCGCCGCCGGCATGAAGAGGTACGTTTCGAGCGTGTAGCGCACGCTTTCCATTCCTTCGGGAAAGGTGATGCGCTCTTTCATCTCAATCTGCAGCGGGGAGGTGACCTTGACGCTTTCCTTCAGGCGGATGTCTTCAAAGTCGCTCCGCGCATGCGGCAGGTGCGGAAGTTCCATGGTGGGAGGCCGGGCTGAAACGGGAGGAGGAAGGCATTGTCCCACACTTTGCCGAAGGCGAGCGGCGCAAAAAAGCCGCTCGGCGCTTGAGCGGAGCGGCTTTTCAAAGCTGGATGGCGAAGCTCAGTCGGCGGCGGACAGTTCGCCCACGAAGGCGCGGCGCGGGAAATCGTGCAGGCCTTGAAGAATGGCGCGCGTGAGCACGATGCCGGTGGGCAGCGAGTCGTAGCTCACGCGGGCATCCTGGGCGAGGGACTCCATCTCCTGCTCCGTCAGCGTCTGCATGATGAGGCGGACGAACTGCGACGTGTTGTTGAGGAGCGTTTTGAAAAGGTTGTAATCGGCTTCCGAGAGTCGGTTGATGGCCTTGGCGATCTGCACGCCGGTCTGGCGGAGCTCTTCGACCTTTTCCTCTTGAGTGCGTTCGGGCGAGTTGGTCGCCGTCTCCAGGAGGAGTTTGTCGTCGGCGTCGGCTTCCTCCTTGGGAACGCTTAGCATGAGGTTGCTGAAGGCGACGCAATGTTCACAGTGCTTGGAGAGCACTGAATCAAAGTGGTCTTTGTCTTTCAATTCCTGAATGGCCCAGGACAAGGTGAAGATGACGAGCGGTGTGAAGGCGACTTTGAAGACCGCCCGGTCCATCGGCGACAGGGCGTCGTGGAGCGTAGGCCAGGCGCTGCTGCTGAAGGCGGGGAATTCGCCGATGTCGGCATAGTCGTCAAATTCGTCGTCCTCGTCCTCCTCGTAATCGTCGTCATAGTCGTCATAGTCAACGTCATCGTAGACGCTGAGCGCGCTGATGAGCGCCTTTTTGTCGTCTTTGCTGATCGCTTCGTCATCTTCGACGGCGTTTTCCACGCAACTGGGGATGCACTCGTAGAGGGCGGCGAGGAGCTCGACGTCAAACTGCAGAATGGCGTTGGCCGGATCGGCGAGCGAATTGCCGGCGGCCCAGCAGTTGAAATTGTCGGCGGCGTAGTCGAGGAATGCGTCCCAGACATACTGCTTGGCCGCTTGGCGAGCGTCGGACTTCAGCACGTCGCAAATCAGGGCGCACTGCGCGAGCTGCTTTCGGAGGTAGTCCGTCGAGTGGTCGTCAAGGTCGTGCAGGGCCTTGGCGTGAGAAACGACCGCTTCGGGAGAGCCGGCCTTCTTGATGAGCGCGCCGTAGAGCGTGTCGTGCAGCGCGGCAAAGTTCTGGCGCAGCGACTTGCCGGCTTTGGTGACCGCCGGAATCACAGCGCGGGACGTGACAAGTTCGGCGTCATCAATGCCGTCCCAGAAGGAGGAATAGAAGTTTTCGTCGGTGGCTGACATGAAAGGTCCTTGGGGTGGATTGGTCAATAGGGTCTCAGGGTTTTGCTGGCCTGATGATGGGGACGGTCGAAGCTCAAGTGAGGAGGCGTCGCCCTCGTCGAAATCTTTGTAGAAGTCTTCGTCCACATCGTCATCAAAAAGATAGGTGCGAAGCGCGAGGGCAAGCAGCTTCTGGGTTTCTTCGTCGAGCGTCGGGTCTTTTTTCACGACGCTTTCCAAGTCGTCGGGCGGGACGTCATAGAGCGCCGTGAGAAGTTCGATGACAAACTGCAAGATATTGTCAACCGGCTCAGGCAGCTTTCTTTCCTGGATGGTCCAGTTGTTGAAGGCCGTGGCGGCGCTGTCGAAAAACCGTTCTCGATCAGGTGCAGCGAGATCTTGACGAATGTCCGCCGCCAAGGCGCTGCGGAGCAAGGCGCACTGCTCGAGCTGCTCGGTCATGAGTTCGGCAGTCGGCGCATCCAAGTCGCGAAGCTTCTGCAGACAAGCGACGAGCGACTCGGACGATTCTGCCTTCGTCATGAGCACGTCGTAGATGGTGCTGTACAGCGTGGCATAGTTTTCGCGCATCGTCTTCCCGGCCATTTGAAGGGCCGAAACGACGACGGCGGACGGCGTGACCATGGCGTAGAGCGGGAAGTTGCGCCAGAAAGGCGTTCGGTAGGTTTGGGTTTCAGCAGCGTCTGTCATGAGCGTTCTTTGCAGGCGAAAGGCGGTCCGGCGGACCGAAGGAGCTTCGCCTGACGACGGGCGATTGTATAGCAGAAGGACGGCAAGGCCTTGGGCGCCAATCATTTTCGCGCTCCGTAGAATTCCGTCCGCTATGAAACGAATTCAAGTCCATTTTTCTGAAGAATCGGTCACGTGGGAGGCGGTGAGAGCCTCCGGGCCCGGCGGCCAGAATGTGAACAAGGTGGCGACGGCGGTGCAGCTGCGCTTCGTGCTGGCGAAGGCGGGGCTCCCCGCCAAAACCGTTGAGCGCTTTGCCTCCCTCTTTGGCGCGCGCCTGACGGCGGAGGGCGAGCTCATCCTTCGGGCGCAGACGGAGCGCACGCAGGGAGCGAACCTGCGCCTTGCGCGGGAGCGGCTCGCTGCCATGGTGGTTGCGGCGTCGGCGGAGCCAAAAGTGCGCCGCGCCACGAAGCCCACGCGAGCTTCCAAGGAGCGTCGTCTGCGCACGAAGGCCGTGCGCTCGGCTGTGAAGCGGCTGCGCTCGGCGCGAGATGAGTAGGAGGCGGACATGCTGGCTGGCGTGCTTTTTGGTCTTTCTGCCTGCGTGCTCTGGGGATGCATCTATCTTGTTCCGCTGATGCTGCCGGGCTACGATCCCGTGGTGATCGCCACCGGGCGATTCATCGCGTTCGGATTGGTGACGCTGCCCTTGTGGCGGGCGTGGCGAAAGGAATTCGCGCTGTACGCGAAGCGGGACTGGTTCACGGCGGCGAAGCTGGGCGTCATTGGAAACTGCGTCTACTACTGGTGCCTAACGCAGTGCATTCAGAAGGCGGGTGCGCCGCTTGCCGGCATGTGCATGGCCTTGATTCCGGTGCTGGTCGCCGTGATCGCCAACTGGCGCGATCGAAAGCGCGGAAGGTCCGTGGCATGGCGCCGGCTGGCGCTGCCGCTCGCGGTGCTTTTTGCGGGGCTGGTGCTCGCGAATTGGTCGGAATTTGAAGCCGTGGCAGCCGCTTCGGGCGGCGCGGTTTTCTGGGAGGGCGCCGCTTACGGCGTCGCAGCGCTTCTGATCTGGACCTGGTTCCCGATCGTGAACGCGGACTGGCTCATTGAGCATCCGGACCGCTCGCCCAAGGCGTGGACGACGGCGCAGGGCATTACGACGCTTCCCGCGGCCGCCGTGGGCTTTGCCCTGGCGCAGAGCGTGCAGCCCGAAGGGACGGCGATTCTGGGCGCGACGCCCTGGCTCTTTATGGGGCTCATGCTCTTTTCAGGCGTCGTCTGCTCGTGGTTTGGAAATGTCCTTTGGGCCGAGATGAGCCGGCGTCTGCCGACGGCGATAGCGGGCCAGATGATCGTCTTTGAGACGATCTTTGCCGTTATCTACGCGCATCTCTATCGGTGGGAGTGGCCGTCGATGACGATGCTTTTGGGCATGGTCTGTCTGGTTTCGGGCGTGGTGCTGTCGCTGCGGGTGTTCTACAAGTAGCTGGCTCGGCCGATAGGCGCTCGTTCGGCTGAAGTGTCACCTGGTGTTGTTTGCCAGGGTTACACTTCGAGCATGAGAACTTCCGGAGCAGGTGATGAACGAGTGGAGGGAGCAGCGAGCGGCTGAGGCGCTGGCGTCATGGCGGCGCGGTCAATCCGGCGGGTTGTGCTGGGCGGCTGTACCGAACGTGGCGTCGCGGGTGCTGGAAGCCGTGTCAGCGTTTGCCAATGCGAAAGGCGGGCTGTTGTTGCTTGGACTGTCGGAAGGCCAGCGGAAGCCGGCGTCGGATTTCGATGCGGAGGCAATGCTGGCGCTGGTGCCGCAGATAGGCGAGGCGATGACGCCGGCGTTGAACCTTTCCGCCGGGCGGGTGCTCTTTGAAGGTCGGAAGCTGGTGGCGGTGGAAGTGCCGGCGGTGAGCTGGCTGGAGCGTCCCTGCTTTGTGACAGGTCGCGGAGCGAGCGCAGGCGCTTGGGTGAGATCGGCGGACGGCAATCAGCCGCTGTCCGCCTACGCCGTGGCGCGCTGGCAAGAGATGCGGGAGCAGCCGCGGCATGACGTTCGGCCGGTGCCGGAGGCAAGCGACGCGGATCTCGATGCTACATTGCTTGCGGCGCTTGCCGAGCGCGGGCGCCGGCTGACGCCGGAGTTCAGGAACTTGCCGGATGAAGCCGTGCTTTGCAAGCTGGGCGTGTTCGTGAAGACGAACGATGCGCTCTGTCCGACGGTGGCGGGGCTGCTGGCGGCCTCGCCCTTTCCGCAGCAGTTTTTCCCGCGGCTCGCCGTGGACTTTCGAACGGAAGGCGGGCGGCAGGATTTGATTGGCTCCGTGGGTGACATGGTGTCCGAAGCCGTGCGTCGGTTTGAAGTCGAGCGGTCGGCGGGGCGGACGCCGGAAGTGCCGACGGAGGCGTTTCGGCAGGCGCTGGTGAATGCGCTTCAGCATCGGGACTACTCGGTGCCTGGGTGCAGCTCGTGGGTGCGCGTCGACATGACGTTTGAGCGGCTGCAGATTCAGAATCCCGGCGGACTCTTCGGCGCGGCGCTGGACGGACTGCCGGCCGCGCGAAATGCCGTGCTTTCGCGGCTTTTCACGCTCCTCACGGATGAAGTGGAAAATCCGCTGGCGGCCAACCGCGGTGAGGGAAGGCGGCTTGTTGACCGGCTGCTTGAAGAGGCGCGCTTGCCTGCCTTGCGAGTGGAGGACAGCGTGGCGACCTACAAGGTGACGTTTGAGGCGCGGCGAGAGCGGCCGACAGAGGCCGGCTGGCGGCGCTTTGACGAAGCGCTGCGGTGCGCGGGCGGAGCCGGCGTCTCGGCCGCCGAGCTTGTGCGGCAGTCCGGGTTTTCACGAAAAACGGTGGCGGCGCGGCTGGCCAAGCTCCTTTCGACGGGTGTGGTGAAGGCGCTGGCGCCGGCGCACAGTCCGAGACAGCGCTACGCTTTGGCAAGTTCAGTTTTTTGAAACATCGCTCCGAAAATTAAGTAGAAAACCCTAAGTCGCGTCCGTCGCCTGAGGCATAAACTCATAATTTCCGCCGCCCGAAAAAGCGGCGGCATCAAAGAAATCGCATTTCCAGTCGGAGATTACGTATGGACAACAACCGCCTCATTATTTTTGACACGACGCTGCGCGACGGCGAGCAGAGCCCCGGCGCCTCGATGACGAAGGACGAGAAGCTGCGCATCGCGCTGCTTCTGGAGCGTCTCGGCGTGGATGTCATGGAGGCGGGCTTTGCGGCGAGCTCTCAGGGCGACTTTGAAGCGATCGAGCAGATCGCCCGCCATGTGAAGGACTCGACGGTTTGCTCGCTCGCCCGCGCCTCTTTGAAGGACATCGAGCGCGCCGGCGAATCGATCAAGCTTGCGCCGCGCCGCCGCATCCACACGTTCATCGCGACGAGCCCCCTGCACATGCAGGCAAAGCTCCGGAAGACGCCGGAAGAGGTGCTCGAGCTCGCGGTGGCCGCGGTGAAGGCCTGCACGAAGTACACCGACGACATTGAATTCTCCGCCGAAGACGGCTCGCGCTCTGATCCTGAATACCTCGCCCGCGTGTGCGAGGCGGTGATCGCCGCGGGCGCGACGACGGTGAACATCCCTGACACCGTGGGCTACGCGGTGCCGGAAATCTTCGGCAAGTTCATCCGCGACCTGCGCGAGCGCGTGCCCAATTCCGACAAGGCGATCTGGTCGGTGCACTGCCACAACGACCTCGGCATGGCCGTGGCGAACTCCCTCGCTGGCGTCTACGACGGCGGCGCGCGTCAGGTCGAATGCACGATCAACGGCCTGGGCGAGCGCGCGGGCAACTGCTCTCTGGAAGAAGTCGTGATGGCGATCAAGACCCGCCACGACTACTTCAACCTCGAAACGGGCATCAACACGACGCAGATCGTGCCGGCGAGCAAGCTCGTGAGCACGATCACGGGCTTTCCTGTGCAGCCCAACAAGGCGGTCGTGGGCGCCAACGCCTTTGCGCACGCCTCGGGCATTCATCAGGACGGCGTCCTGAAGTCTCGCGAAACGTACGAAATCATGCGCGCCGAGGACGTGGGCTGGACGCACAACAAGATTGTGCTGGGCAAGCTCTCCGGCCGCAACGCCTTCCGCCAGCGCGTGAAGGAGCTGGGCATTCCGGTCGCGAGCGAAACGGAATTGAACGACGCCTTCTTCCGCTTCAAGGACCTCGCTGACAAGAAGAGCGAGATCTTTGACGAAGACATTCAGGCTTTGTTCAAGGGCGAGAACGTCATCGAGAACGCGGAGCGCTACCGCTTCGTGAGCCTGAAGCAGACGACCGAAACGGGCGAAACCCCGACGGCGACCGTCGTGTGGACCGAAGACGGCGTGGAGAAGCAGTCGACGGCGACCGGCAACGGCCCGGTGGACGCCTCCTTCCGCGCGATCGAAGCCGAAGTGAAGTCCGGGGCGGAGCTGCAGCTTTACAGCGTGAACGCCATCACGGGCGGCACGGAAAGCCAGGGCGACGTGACGGTGCGTTTGGCGCGCGCCGGCCGCATCGTGAACGGCGTGGGCGCCGATCCGGACATCATCGCGGCTTCCGTGAAGGCGTACTTCAACGCGCTTTCCAAGCTGGCGAGCGAAGCCCCCTGCAACCCGCAGCACACGGTCTAGCGGGCGGCTTGAATCTCGGCCGGTGAAAAACAGCGAAAATCGCCCTTGTTTTTTCACCGGCTTTTCCCTAAAATCTCTTTTTTCCCGCAAAATCACGGGTCGGGCGCTAGACACCCGATGCCGCCTGTTTTGCAAAACCCTAATCATTGAAAAGGTAAGAAATGTCTGCTCAGTTCAACAAGGCTGAAGTTGTTGCGAAGTTCCAGCGCGCCCCCGGCGACACGGGTTCTCCCGAAGTCCAGGTCGCTCTCCTCACGACCCGCATCAACGGCCTCACGGATCACTTCAAGGAGCACCAGAAGGATCACCACTCCCGCCGTGGTCTTCTGAAGATGGTGAGCCGCCGCCGCAAGCTTCTCGACTATCTGAAGCGCACCGACGTCGCCGCGTACCGCAAGCTCATCGACGCGCTCTCTCTGCGCAAGTAATCCGCGACATGCGAATTCCGGACAGCCTGTTTGTTCTCGAAGCAAACAGGCTGTCCGCTTGTCAGACCAACCGATTTTTCATTCCCAAGCTGCCCGAAGCCGTTTTCCTTTGAGTGACAGGTTCGCGCGTTGCGACAAAAGGGTTTTTCTCTTGAGAGCCTTTTTTGCCGCAGCGTGCCGTCAGTCCGGGGCGTTGCGCCTTCATCGAAAGCGTTCGGGCACTCAACCTCCCTTTAGGATGCGTTAACTATGACGATGTTCAACAAGGTTTCGAAGAGCTTCCGCTTCGGCGATCACAACGTGACGCTCACCACGGGTGAAATCGCCCGCCAGGCGACGGGCGCCGTGGTGTGCGCCATGGACGACACGGTGGTGCTCGCCACGGTCGTCGCGAAGAAGGAGGCCAAGCCCGGCCAGGACTTCTTCCCCCTCACGGTGGACTACATTGAAAAGACCTACGCCGCGGGCAAGTTCCCCGGCGGCTTCTTCAAGCGCGAAGGCCGTCCCTCCGAGAAGGAGACCCTCACGAGCCGCCTGATCGACCGCCCGATTCGTCCGCTCTTCCCGGACGGCTTCTTCAACGAAGTGCAGGTCATCATTCACGTCCTCTCCGTCGATCCCGACATCGATCCGGACATCGCTTCCATGATCGGCGCCTCCGCCGCTCTCGGCATTTCCGGCATCCCGTTCAAGGGGCCGATCGGCGCCTGCCGCGTGGGCTACATCAACGACCACTTCGTCTGCAACCCGCGCTTGTCCGAGATGCACGACAGCAAGCTCGACCTCGTCGTCGCCGGCACCGAGCGCGCCGTGCTGATGGTGGAGTCTGAAGCCGACCGTCTGCCGGAAGAAACGATGCTGAACGCCGTGATGTTCGGCCACAAGGAAATGCAGGTCGCCATCAACGCGATCAACGAACTCGTGGAAGAAGCCGGCAAGCCCGCCTGGGATTGGCAGCCGCCCGCGAAGAACGAGGCGCTCATCGCCCGCATCCATGAGCTCGCTGACGAAGGCCTTGCGGCCGCGTACCAGCTCCGCAGCAAGCAGGATCGCAACGACAAGCTCCGCGAAGTCTACGAAGCCGTGGAAGCGGCGCTCGTGAAGGACGCGGAAGCCGCCGGCGCCGAAGCTCCCGACATGAACGAAGTGCACGGCATCCTCTTTGAGATGGAAGCCCAGATCGTTCGCGGCAATATTCTTGCGGGCAAGCCCCGCATCGACGGCCGTGACACCCGCACGGTGCGCCCCATCGAAATCCGCCAGTCGGTGCTGCCGCGCACCCATGGCTCCGCGCTCTTCACGCGCGGCGAAACGCAGGCCCTCGTGCTTACGACGCTGGGCACCAAGCAGGACGAGCAGGTGATCGACTCCATCATGGGCGAAAGCCGCGACCGCTTCATCATGCACTACAACATGCCTCCGTTTGCGACCGGTGAAACGGGCCGCGTGGGCTCTCCGAAGCGCCGTGAAATCGGCCACGGCCGTCTCGCCAAGCGCGCCCTGAAGGCGGTGGTGCCCTCCGCGGAAGAATTCCCGTACTCCATCCGCGTCGTGAGCGAAATCTGCGAATCGAACGGCTCCTCCTCGATGGCGAGCGTCTGCGGCGGCTGCCTCTCGATGCTGGACGCCGGCGTTCCGCTGAAGGACTACGTCGCGGGCGTCGCGATGGGCCTCATCAAGGAAGGCAACAAGTTCGCGGTTCTCACCGACATCCTGGGTGACGAAGACCACCTGGGCGACATGGACTTCAAGGTCGCGGGCACCGAAAACGGCGTCACGGCCCTGCAGATGGACATCAAGATCGAAGGCATCACGGCTGAGATCATGCAGGCCGCTTTGGCGCAGGCTCACGAAGGTCGTCTCCACATTCTGGGCAAGATGCACGAGTTTGCGGGCGGCGGCGTTCACGAGATGTCGGAATTCGCTCCGCGCCTCACCACGCTCAAGATCAACCCCGAGAAGATCCGTGACGTGATCGGCAAGGGCGGCGCCACGATCCGCGGCCTCTGCGAAGAGACGGGCTGCCAGATCAACGTCGAGGACGACGGCACGGTGACGATCGCTTCGAACGACGCCGAAAAGGCGGCGATTGCGAAGAAGCGCATCGAGGACATCACGGCGGAAATCGAAGTGGGCCAGGTCTACACGGGCACCGTGCAGAAGCTGCTTGACTTCGGCGCCATCGTGAGCCTCCTCCCCGGCAAGGACGGTCTGCTTCACATCAGCCAGATCGCCAACGAGCGCGTGAACCAGGTCTCCGACTACCTGAAGGAAGGCCAGCAGGTTCGCGTCAAGGTGATCGACGCCGACGAGAAGGGCCGCGTGCGCCTTTCCATGAAGGCGCTTTTGAACGAAGAAGCCGCTCACTAATCGGGCGCTGAAAGCCGGTCCGCTTGGGGCTTCGCGCCCTGAGCGGACGCTTTTGCATCTACTCCAACGAAAAGGACACTCCATGACCCGCAGAAAACTCGTGGCGGCCAACTGGAAGCTCAACGGCTCCCGCGCGGCCAACGCCGCCTGGCTTGAGAGCTTCATGCCGCGCGCCGGCGCGCTGGATTGCGACGTCGCGGTGGCGGCGCCCGCCGTCTATCTCGCGGACCTCGCTCAAGGCTTTGCGGGGTCTCGCGTGGTGCTCGCGGCCGAAGACGCGAGCGTCTACGCCTCGGGCGCCTACACGGGCGAAGTCGCCGCGGGCATGCTCGCCGACGTGGGCGTGAAGGCGGTGATTCTCGGGCACAGCGAGCGCCGGGCGCTCTTTGGCGAGACGGACGCCGTGGTCGCGAAGAAAGCGGCGGCGGCGCTTGCGGCGGGCCTTTCCGTCATTCTCTGCGTGGGCGAAACCCGCGCGGTGAGGGAAGGAGGGCTTGCGGAGCGCTTTGTCGCGACGCAGGTGCGGGATTCGCTTGCGGGCGTCGATGAATCGGCTGCTGATCGCCTCGTCATCGCCTACGAGCCCGTCTGGGCGATTGGGACGGGGCTGACGGCGACGCCAGAGGTCGCCCAGGCCATGCATCAGGCGATTCGCACGGAATTTTCTCGGATGTATTCAGAAGCGAAAGCGGCTACACTGCGGATTCTCTACGGCGGAAGCGTCAAGCCCGACAGCGCGGCGGGACTCTTTGCCGAACCCGACATTGACGGCGCCCTCGTGGGCGGGGCTTCCTTGAAAGCCGACGATTTTTACCGCATCTGCCAGGCGGCAGGCGCGGCCACTACAGGAAAGTAAACAAACATGCAGATGTTGATGAACATCGCCATTGTGGTGCAGATCATTGCCGCAGTGGCCGTGATTATTCTGGTGCTCCTGCAGCACGGCAAGGGCGCCGACCTGGGCGCCGCCTTCGGCTCTGGCGCGTCGGGCTCGCTTTTCGGCGCCTCCGGCTCCGCTAACTTTTTGTCCCGCTCGACGGCTGTGGCCGCCACGGTCTTCTTCTGCGCCACGATCGCCGTGACGCTGGGCTCGGGCGCTTATCAGAAGCATGCGCGCACTGATAAGGGTGGCGTTTTGGGCTCTGTTTCGACTTCTCAGGACGCCTCCGTTCCGACGCCTGAAAAAAAGGACTTGCAATCTAACCAGATCCCGCGTTAGAATGCGCACCCTCGCTGATGAGGACGCAAGAACAAGTCAGCGAGAACTGAAAATTTGAAGTGCCCGCGTGCGGTCGTGGCGAAATTGGTAGACGCGCAGCCTTGAGGTGGCTGTGGCGAGAGTCATGAGAGTTCGAGTCTCTCCGACCGCACCATCAGGACTGGGGTATCGCCAAGTCCGGTTAAGGCAGCGGATTCTGAATCCGCCACTCGTAGGTTCGAATCCTACTACCCCTGCCAAGTCCATCAAAAACAATCCTGCACGGCGCGACCGGCGGGATTTTTTTGTATCTGTACCGCGGAAAAATTGCTCATGCCCGCCAATCCCGACGACTGGAAGGAAGCCAAGAAGCGCTGCCATTTGAACGACGCCGACATTCGCGCCGCCAAAGAACTGGGCTTTCGCCCGAAAGCTCTCATTCGCAACATTCCCAACAAGGATCAGCGGTGGAAGCTGCCTGTGAAGGAGTGGATCTGGGACCTGTGGGAGACGAAGATCGGGAGCAAGACCGGAAGAACGCGGCCCGCGAGCTCTTATCCGCCGCGGCGCTCGGTTGACTGGGACGACGTTCCGTTCTGAGGTGCCTCTGCGAGGTTTGCGACGATGCTTTCAAGAGGGCTACGACCTCTGGGCGGGCGCGGCTTGGCTTTTCTCGGCGTAGAAAGGCGGAGCTTGGGTGACGAGCCGCTGCTTTTTCTA
>CAVJUB010000053.1:0-1207 GCA_963652545.1 Hallella faecis
CCCCGCTTTGGCGTCCGTCACAGCGGTTGCCATCGGTTGCAAAAGTCCGAGAGGCGACCAAAAGGCGCAAGGATAGAATCCGCGCATCACAAGATTGTCGGCGGCCGGACGGCTCCGTCGTCCGCTCCCCTCCCCGCAGAAATTCACACAGCAAAGGCATTCACATGACCGATCCGGTTCATCAGCGCGACATGGGGCTCCTTCACCAGAGCTTCGTCAACGGCGTCAACAGCCAAGTGAGCGAATCGCTCGAAGCGCTCGCTCAAAAGCGCGAGAAGCACGCCTGGTCCTGGGGCAAGTCGCTCCTCGTCGGCCTCGCCACCATTGCCACAGGCGGCGTGATCGGCGCCATCGTGATCGGCGTGCACGCAAGCCGCGCCATTCGCCTTGAGAACAAATACAACGAGCTCGCCAAAGGCGCTCTCAAATTGCACAAGGCCCTGGTCGAGTTGCGCGCGGCCGAGCGGCAGCAAACCGACTACGAAAAGGTCTTCATGATGGGCAAGGAGCGCGTGAAGCTCTCCTACTCGCACGAGCGCGGTGCGGTGATGAAGTTTGGCGGCGTGCCCGGCCAGGCCCGGCAGATGTTCGAAAAGGAGTCGATCGCGATTGATCCGAGCCGCGTCATGCTCAACTTCGAAACGGAGGTGCTGCGTCATCCGGACGCCTACGGCAAGGCCGTCGTGGACCAGATCCTCTCGACGTACGATGCGGTCATCAACAACCCGCAGGGACGCAATCAGGAAGCCAACCAGCGCAATCTCCAGCAGCTTGAAGAAAAAGCCCTGCAGCTCAAGGACGAAGCGGCGGCCAACCTCTTCGGTCCGAGAGATCCCCTGGGCGAGGAAGACGCCCTCGAAAACGCCCCCGTTGAAGCTCCCCATGGCAATGACGGCGAAGTGAACCTGGAGCAGGCCGGCCGCCATCTCGGGCAGAACTCGGAACTGACCGGCATGCGCGTCACGCTGCTGCGCGAAGCCAAGGACCGCCTCCGCCTGCTCGCCAAGGAGCTTCTCACGACGCGTCTTGAGATGGCGCCCGCGGAGTGCGACTTCCTTGAAGCCGGCATGAGCCTTGCCATCATGCGCAAGGTGCTCGCCGGGCAGATGACCACGGCCGAAGACGTGCGCGCCTTCGTGAACCGCAACGCCTCAAACCGCCTCTTCACGACGGTGGAAAGCCGGGCGATCTACGATCAGTTTGAACA
>CAVJUB010000053.1:1325-14482 GCA_963652545.1 Hallella faecis
GCCGCCGAAAACCCCCAGCCCGCGCAGCCTCAGGAAGCCGCGCAGGATCCCAACGTCATCGAACCCGCGGTCCCGAACCCGGCTGAAGCGCCTCAGCCCTTGGCCGGCGTGCAGAACCCCGCCGAGGTGAAGACGGACGACGTGAAATTTGAAGCGAACTACCGCTCGGTGAAGGAAAACCCCGCGCTGCCGCCCGCCGAAGTGCAGCCCGTGCACGACTTCGTCGCGGAGCTGATTTCGAGCGACTACGCCGCCCAGCACGACCGCAGCTTCGGCGCCGACGGCCATGTGAACGGCACGCGCCTTCTGGGCGTGATGCAGCAAAACGCCGGCGTCGTGGGCGATTTGATGGAAAACCGCGCGCAGCTTCTCAATCACCAGCCGGTGCCCGACCTCCTTGAGCACGTCGATCCGAAGATCAAGGAAAAGCTCAACGATTTGCTGGACAAGCTCAACGCCCGATACCAGGCGGAAGTCGCCGACTACGACAAAAATAACGGCGCCAACCTCGCGCGCCAGCGGCTTAAGGAGCATGAGCAGAAAACCATCAAGCTCGAGCCCGCGCGCATCGAGCTCTTCCAAAAAACGCTCGCCCAGCGCGATGCCAAGTACGGCATGGGCGGCGCGAGCCGCGCGGAATTCTTGAAGCGCGAGCTCGACACAGTTCAAAAGCGCAACGCTGAAATGCGCGAGAACCTCGGCACGGATACGATTGAAGACATTTCGGACCATGACTTCGCCGAAGTGCACAACACCGAGTTCGCCCGGCGCAATGCGGATTTGAAGGCGCTCACCGACAAAGACGAGTCGCTTTCCCAGCCGGAAAGCCGCCAGAAGATCGCGCTCTCCCTCGACTTCTTCGGCCACTACGAAAAGGAGATCGACGAAGCGATCGGCGCGAGCATGGCGACGGTCCAGGGCCAGCTTCAGGACATGATCAACAACGCGTTCGGCGAAGTGGCGGAGAACCGCTCCTACTCCTCCCGCGAAATGGCCAACCTCAGCCTGGCGCAGATCATCGGCAATCCCGGCGCCAACGGCGACATGAAGCTCGTGCGCGAAGTGCTGCAGCACTACTTTGCCGAAATGCCCGAAATGGACAAGCGCTCGATGGTGGCCGCAATGACGCGCTACTCGAAGGCAAGCGCGAGCCAGGGCGCGCGTCTCGGGGCGCTTTTGAAGGGCGCGGGCCCTGTGATGCAGAAGATGCTGCAGGGCATGGATGAAAACCTCTTCCAGAACCCCGACTTCCGCGCGGCCCTGGCCGACATGCGCGCCAACCTTGCGCCGATCTCCCAGCGCGCGGTTCAGGCCTACCTCTTTGACCTTGTGAAGGCCTCGAAGAACACGGCGCAGCCGATCAACGAAATCGTGGTTGAAAAGGCCTTGGGCGCCGCCTCCATCTCGCAGGCCTTGAAGTGCACCTTCAAGATGGCCGACGGCACCGAGAAGCACTGCGTCGTGAAGATGGTGCGTCCGGAAGCCGAAATGCGCGCCCGCCGCGAAAAGGCCGTCTTCGAGCGCGCCGCGCAGGCCGTGGGCGCCGGCATGGACCGCACGTTTGCGAGCCGCTACGAAAGCATCCTGGCGGAGCTCGACCTCCGAGCGGAAGCGGAGAACGTCAAAACCGGCAATACGGTCTACGACTACCACCGCCAGAGCTACAAGGCCGAGAATCTCAAGAATAAATTCGAGACCTACGGCACGTTTGCGAACGTCCACAGCATGCAGCTCGCCCAGGGCATCGAGCCCACGAAGTCGCTGCTCGTTTTGGAAGAAGTCCCGGGCATGACCCTGGAGAAGTTCAACCAGACGACGTCGGAAGAATCGACCCGCGTGAAGGACGAGGCGCTGCGGCAGGCGGGCGAAAATGGAAACAACGCCGACCAGATCGTCGCCGACGCCGCCTTGAAGCTCGGCCGCCTCTACGACGAAGCGCGCGAAAAGTACGAGTCCGTGCAGAACCTCACCTACATGTGGGTGAACGAAGGGCTCTTTGCGGAAGGCTTCTACCACGGCGACGTCCACAAGGGAAACGTCATGGTGCAGGCCAACTGGCAGAAGCCCGCGGGCGATGGCGTTGACCCGGCTTACGACGGCATCACCCTCATCGACTTCGGCAACGCCACGCGCTTGAACGCTGAAGAAAAGAAGAACGTCCTTCAGGTCGTGGCGGGCTGCGCCGCGGGTGAAGCGAAGATCTTCACGAAGGGCTTTGAAGCGCTCCTTTCGCCGGAAAGCCGCGAGAAGTTCAAGAGCCGCGCGAACCATGACGAAATCAAGGCGAAGGTGAAGGCGATCATGTCGAAGGGCACGATCTCCGACACGGCGGTGCGCCTTGCCGCCATCCTCGAAGTGATGCAGCGCGACTACCAGATCGAAGTGCCGGGCGCGATCCACAACTTCCTTGAAAGCCAGCGGCGCCTGCAGACGGCGATGGAAGAGTCGGCGAACCTCATGAAGCAGATCGAAGCCGACCGCAAGGCGCTTCTCGCCACCCGGCCGATGTTCGCGATGCAGGTGAACGACCCGGACGATCCTTTGGATCTCGACTTTCTGGCGGGCCCCGACGAAGGGCAGATCATCGGCAACGGAAACGGTGAACCGCTCGATCTGGACGAAGAAGACGACGCGATGAATGCTCCGGAGGATGAACCGCTGCCCAACGGCGTCTTCATGAACGCCGAAGCCGAGCTCAGCGACAAGGCCGACGCCATCGAGCTCAAGACGGAACAAATGCGCGAGTACCGCTTCCGCCCCATGGTGAAGTGCATCGCCGACGTCGTCATGCAGAACCTCTTTGCGACGATGAAGGCCGTGGGCATCTCGTCCGGGAGCCGCTGCTTCACGCGCATCGCCGGCGAGATGGAGGCGCTCAATCAGGCGCAGCAGCCCGCGATTGACGCCGAAGGGCATGTCGGGGGGCCGGCGATGGTGGCGGTGTAGCCCTCCGGCCGGAAGACGCTCGGGCCGCGCTTTTCCTCAACAGAAGGCGCGGCCTTTGTCACGTTCGAAGAACTGTGTAAAGGAACTCTTCAAGCGCAGGCTCCCGTCACAGCCCGCCATCGGCGCCGCCGGACGACCGGCGGACGTCCCATAAAATGCCCGAACCTGGCAAAGCAGGCGCCTTGCGCGCTGCTTTCCTCTGATTTTTCGATAAAACTCGTTTTTCCAACAAGACCTCACTATGACAGATCCGGTTTCTCGACACGAATTCGGTCTCATCAATCAGTCGCTCGCTGACAAAAACGTCGCGGGCGTGGGCAAAGCCGTGCAGAAGCTCGCGGCGAAAAGCCAGAAGCACGCCTGGTCCTCGATGAAGACCTTCCTCATCTCGCTTGCCACCGTGCTCACGGGCGGCGTCGTGGGGCTTGCGGTGATCGGCGTTCACGCCCACCGCGCCAATCGCCTCGCCGGCAAGCAGCGGGAGCTGCTCGACGGCGCCCGCGCCTTCTATCGGGCGCTCCAGGAACTGCAGGCGAAGGAAAAGAAATTCGAGCCGTTTGAAAAAACCTTCAAGGTGGCGGGCGAGCGCGTGAAGCTCACCTACGACGAAGCCAAAGGCGCTCGGATGCATTTTCTCGACCGCAAGCACGATGACGACTGCAAGGTGATCGACTTCACGTCGCAGAAAGCGATGGAAAAGCTCGAAAAAGACGTCATGCGGCATTCCGAAATCTACGGCCGGGACTTCGCGGAGGAAATCTTCGCCAAGTACGAAGCGGTGCTCAACCACCCCAAAGGCCGCGAGCAGGACGCCAACGTGCGCAACCTGGTGGACCTGGAAAACCGAGCGAACGACGTGGAGAAACGAGGCCGCGAGCGCCTGCGCAACGAAAATGCGCTTTTCTCCGGGCGCGAATACGAGCAAGGCTCGGAGCTGGCGCTGCGGCGCGTCCCGGTGTGGCGCGAGGCGCACGATCGCATTCAGGCGTACACGAGCGAGCTTCTCACGTCACGTCTGGGAATGAACCCGGGCGAAGCCCAGTTCCTTGAGGCCGGGCTCGGGCTCAAGCTCTCGAAGATGGTGATTTCGGGCGGCATCACGAGCGCCGAGGACGCCCGCGCCTTCATCAACCGCAATGCGTCGGGAACGCACTTCACCACCGCGGAAAGCCGCCGGATCTACGAGCAGTTTGAACAGGCGGAGAGCGAAAGCTTCCGGGCCGATGTTCTCACGAGCGTCGTCTCCTTCCGTCCGAACGCCGCGGAGCCGAAGGCGGACAACGCGCGGCCGCCCGAAGACGTGAAAGACGTCCATGCCTTCGTGGCGGAGCTCATCTCGAGCGACTACGCCGCCGAGCACGACGAGAGCCTCTCCTCCGACGGCCACACGAACGGCCGCCGGCTTCGCCTCGTGATGGACCGCCACCGGGACGTGGCGGGGCGCCTCATGGCCAATCGCGCGGATCTCAAGGCCGGCAAAGACGTGCCGGATCTCCTCGAGCACATCGATCCCGCGCTTCGCGACAAGCTCAACGAATGCCTGGACAAGCTCAACGGACAGTTTGACCGCAGCCAGCCCAGCGAAGAGCTCTATCTTGAAGCGAAGCAGCAGATCGCTGATCACGAAAGCGGCAAGGAGCGGCTCGATCGCGAGGACCTCGCCGAAGCGCAGAAAAGGGTCAAGCAATACGAAAGGAACCAGCGAGACAGCGCCAAAGCCCGCACCGAATTTCTCCGCAGTGAACTTCACCAGCTGGAGAGAAGCGAGAAGACGCAGCGATCGCACTTCGGCACGGACAACATCGACGATCTCGCCGATGAAGACCTCGCTCAGGTGCATGAAACGAAATTCGGCCAGGAGAACGACAGCCTGAAGGCTCTCATCGCCGAAGACGAGCTGCTTCAGATGGATGACAGCCGCCGCAAGCTCATGCAAGGCCTGGATTTCTTTGCCCAGATGGAAAAGGACATCCAGGAGAGCGTCGGGACAAGCATGACGCGCATTCAGGGCGAGCTCACGCAGATGATCGACGAGGCCTTCGGCGAAGTGGCGCCGAACAAGTCGTATACGGCGGCCGAAATGCAGAACGCGTCGCTTGCTGACATCATCGGCAACCCGAGCGCCAATGGTGAAATGCGGCTCGTGCGCGAAGTGCTCAAGGACTACTTCACGAAGATGCCCGCGATGGACCAGCGCGCGATGATCGCGTCCATGACGCGGTTTTCCACGGCGCAGGCGAGCCAGGGCGCCAAGCTCGGCGCGCTTTTGAAGGGCGCGGGCCCCGTCATGCAGAAGATGCTGCAGGGGCTTGACGAAAACCTTTTCCAAAACGCCGATTTTCGCGCCGCCCTCGCTGACATGCGCTCCAACCTCGCGCCCATCTCCGAGCGCGCCGTGCGGGCCTATCTCTATGACATCGTGAAGCAGTCCAAAGGCACCGACCAGGAAATCCTCGAAATCAAGGTGGACAAGGTGCTGGGCGCCGCCTCCGTGGCGCAGGTGATGAAGTGCACGATGGTGATGGCCGAAGGCGGCGATCGCACGTGCATCGTGAAGATGCTTCGTCCCGAAGCCGAGCTTCGCGCCATGCGCGAGCAGGCGGTTTTCAACGCCGTCGCCAAGCGCCTCGGCGGCGGCATGGACCGCACGTTCGCGGGCCGCTTCCAGAGCATCCTCGAGGAAATGGACCTGCGTCGCGAAGCCGAGAACATCACGACCGGCAACCTGGTCTACGACCACTCCCGCCGCGACTATCAGCGCAAGCAGCTCCAAACGCTGCAGGAGACCTACGGGTCCTTCGCCAACGTGCACAGCATGCGGCTTGCGCCCGGCGCCGCGCCCGAAAAGAATCTCCTCGTGCTCGAAGAAGTGCCGGGCACAACCTTGGAAAAGTACAACCGGACGACCGCCGAGGAATCCACGCAGACGCTCGCCCAGGCGCAGCAAGCGGTGGAGAAGGCGGACGACAACGCGCCGCTCGCGCTCAAAAACGGCGTGAAGCACCTGACGAGCCTCTACGAAGACGCCCGCGCCAAGTACGAGGCCGTCCGAAACTTCACCTACATGTGGGTGAACGAAGCGCTCTTTGCGGAAGGCTTCTACCACGGCGACGTTCACAAGGGGAACCTCATGGTGCCGCCGCGCCCGGCAGAGAACGCCCACAGCGCAGCCCCCGCATTCAACGGCATCACGCTGATTGACTTCGGCAACGCCACGCGGCTCGACGACGACCGCAAGAAGCAGGTGCTGCAGGTCGTGGCCGGATGCGCCGTTGGCGACCCGTCGCTTTTCTTGAAAGGCTTTGAGAAGCTTCTCACCGAATCGAGCCGCGCGACGCTGGCGGCGAACCGCCAGGAAATCGACGAAAAGCTCGCGGCTATTTTGGGGAAGGGCACGCTCGCCGACACCGCGCCCCGCTTGTCAGCCATTCTGGAAGTGCTGCAGCGCGACTATCAGATCGAAGTGCCGAGCGAGATTCACAACTTCCTGGAAAGCCAGCGGCGCCTGCAAGCGGCGATGGACGAATCGGCTCAGCTCATGAAGCAGATCGCCGCCGACCGCAAGACGCTCGTCGAAGGGCATCTGGAGGACCTTCCGGAAGACGTCCGCCAGGACGTCGAGGCGAAGATCGAAGCGGCGGATGCGTACCGTCCGCTCTCCATGGTGGAATGCCTCACGGACGTCGTGAAGCAGAACCTCATGGCCACCCTGAAGGCCGTGGGCATTCGACGAGGCTCGCAGTGCTGGAACAAGATTGAGAGCGAACTCGAACTGCTGAACCGCCAGGCGCAGCCGCAGGTGGACGAGCAGGGCCGCGTGCAGCCGGGCGGCGCCTTGCAGGCGTAGTCCGTCACCGACCGATCAAAAGACCGCGCTCTCAGATCAAGAAGGCGCGGTCTTTCTCTTGCGGCGGCTTCATCGCCAAAAGCGACGCGAGGCGATCAGCGCCGCCTTTCACCTCGCTTGCGCCCGTGCCGGCGTTCGGAAAGTGGCGAACGCCAAAGCAAAGCGGACCGAGTTTTCTCCCGATCCGCTTCGTTTGGCTTGAGGCGCCGTCATCCGGCGCCATGTTGTCTCCGACTACCGTTCGCCGGCGGCGTTCAGAACCTTCACCATGTCCTCCAGGTACATGCGGGCGCGGTCCAGCGGCGACATCGCGATCGCGAGCTCGGCGTTGCAGGCTTCGATCGAGATCGGGAGCCCCTTCAGGTGCTTCAGAAGCTTCGGCAGGTCCGCGGCGCCGGTGCCCGGCGACAGACGGAAGTTGCGGGCCTGGTAGAGGATGCCGTCCATGTCCTTGGGCATTTCGGACGTCAGGTCGCACATCTGGCAATAATGCAGCGACCCCTTGGGCAGGTTGTCGATGTCGGCGTATTCGTTCTTCGCGCGATAGAAGTGGATCGGATCCACGAGGATGCCGGCGTTCGGACGATTGACGTGCTTCATGACTTCGCCGCCCTGCTTCACCGTGGAGATGGAGCACCAGGGCATCGGCTCGATGTTGAGCGTGAGGCCGAAGGGATGAGCGATCTCACAGAGCTCGGCGAAGTTGTCTTCCAGACGATGAAGGTCGTTGTCATTGCCGGCGCAGAGCACCTGCGTCGCGCCCAGGCGAGCGCCCGTCTCAAAGAACGGCTTCCAGTTGATGGCGCGGGTGTCGGGCTTCAGGCGCAGAATCTCGATGTCGAGCACCTTGACGCCGGTGGCCTTCAAGTTCGCCTCGACTTCGCGAATCATCGGGGTGTCGCCGATCATGTCGTACTGCGTTTCCGTGGGCGTCGCGGGAACGAGGCGGATGCCGACGTGGCTGTAGCCCGCCGCCGCAGCGCAGAGCACCTGGTTGGCGGGATTGAGGTCGAGAACCGTGAGCGCGGCGAGGCTGATCGGGCGCGGGAGCTTCAGCTTCGGGAACTTCTTGTCCTTCAGGTTGACGGGCTTCACCTTGGCCTGGGCGGCGGAGGCGAAAGCCATGCTGCCAGCGGCGAGCGCGGCGGTGCCGAGCAATTGACGACGGTTCATCATTTTGGGTCTCCTCATCTGGGTTTTATTGACCGGCCTCGGCATCCGTACTACGCCGTTAGGCTGATCTGGATGAAGCGAATCCTAGACTTTCGACCTAGTCCGTACTACCTGCCCGGGAAGGTGGATATTCGAGCGGAATTCGGGCATCCTGTTTTCTTTTTTCGTCGTCGCCAGCGCTTTCCACGCCTCCTCGCCGACAGAAGCGAAGCACCGCTTCGAAGCACTCGGTTGTTTTGTTTTTGCACAATTTTCTTATTGCTGATGGCTGCCGTAGAATGAGAAGGCATCGCTCCCAGAGCTTTTGTCTCTCTTTCTGAAGAAAGGCTGTTTCTCATGAAAACGCTTCCGCTAGGCACTCAGTCCTTCGTCAATCTTCGAAACGAAAACAAGTACTACGTCGACAAGACGCCCTTCATCCGCGCCGTCATGAACAACGCAGCGGACGTTTTGCTCGTGGCTCGTCCGCGTCGGTTCGGGAAAACGCTGTTCATGGACACGATGAGGTGCTTTCTCGACATCACATCCGATGCAGAAGAGCGCCGCCGCCTTTTCGCCGGCCTCCGGATTCTGGAGGACCAGCCGTTCTGCGACGCCTTCATGGGCCGGCATCCTGTCGTTTTTGTTTCCTTCAAAGACGTAGCAGGACCCTCGTTTGAGATCGCCTACCAAAAGCTCGCGCAACTTGTCTCCGACACCGCCAAGACTTTCGCCTTCCTCGCCGATAGTCCCAAGCTGCTGCCCGACGACAAGACGCGGCTCACTCACTACATGAGTCTTCAAAGCCTTCAGGCGATGACAGAACAAAACCAGGCAGCGGTCATGTCATCGCTCAAGGATCTGGTCGCCTTCTTGGCAAAGCACTACGACCGGCAAGTCGTTCTTCTCATTGACGAGTATGACGTGCCGCTCGCCAAATCAGCGGCTGGCGGCTATTACGACGCGATGCTGCCGCTGATCCGCGGCATTCTGGGCGAAGTGCTCAAACCCGCGCCCGACACCATGGCCTGCCTCAAAAAGGCCGTTCTCACCGGCTGTCTGCGCGTTGGCAAAGAAAGCATTTTCACCGGCCTCAACAATCCCGACGTCAACACCATTTGCTCCGAAGACGAAACGCTGTGCGAAGCCATCGGCTTCACGGAAGCGGATGTCCGGCAAATGCTCGAGGACTACAAACTCCTGCCTCGGCTTTCGGACGTCAAAGCATGGTACGACGGTTACCGCTTCTGCCAAAGCGACATGTACTGCCCTTGGGATGTCATCAACTTCTGCGACAAGGCCATCAAAAGCGGAAAGCCGCTTCAATATCGTCCACAAAACTACTGGGCCAATTCGAGCGGCAATGACATCATCGACGAATTCCTAGGCTTTCTCTCTGGCGAAGACACCGACAAGATGCAGACGCTACTTGACGGCGGCTCCATCGACATCACTGTCAATGAAAAGCTCAACTACGGCGAACTGGCCCAGCACCATCCCAATGACTTCTGGACGCTGCTCCTCTTCACCGGCTATTTGACGATTGCCGAACGGCTTCCGGAGAGCGCCGCGGCCTGCCGAGTGCGCCTGCCCAACGAAGAGATTCGAGAGACGTTCCGAGACAAAGTCAAAAACTACTTCTCAAGGAACAATGCCGTCTGCGCGCAGCACGGCGTTCTTCTCGCCAAAGCAGCCTTCTCCGGCGACGCCCGCGCCATGAAGAGCGTGCTGATGCCGGTGTTGGAAGGCTACGTCGCCGTCCGCGACGCCGCGAGCCGCTCCAAGCCGGAGAACTACTACCAGGGCTTTCTCGCCGCGCTCTTTGCCTGCGCTGGCACGGCTGTGAAGAACTTTGATCCAAACGGCGAGGCCGGCGACGGCTACGTCGACTTTCTTTTCACGTCCGCCGACGAAATGGTCGGCGTCGTCATTGAAATCAAGCGGTGCCTCAAAAAGGAGGATCTGGTCAACGCCGCCGAAAAGGCCCTGAAGCAGGTGCAGGATCGCCGCTACGCTCAGGGACTCGTTCCGTTTGACTGCGAACAGCGCTTTGCCTACGGCATCGCCTTCTGCGGCAAATCCTGCGCCGTCAGAGGATTGCGGCTTTAAAAGCTTCTGCCTCACCCGGAGCCGGCGTCTCTGTGCAAACGCTGGTCATCTGATGCTCAGCCTCTCGAAGGCGCCGACGGGCATCACGCCACTCCGGCAAAAAAAACAACGGCCTGGCGGTGCCCCGCCGTCAAGGACGGGGCTCCGCCAGGCCGCCTGCCGATCTATCTAGAAAACCTAAATTCTCAAATCGTGTATCACACTTTTTGAGCGGCACGGCTTTCTGATGCCATTGTTTCCAAACAGAATCACCGTTTTCGCACGAGGAAAATTGAGGTAAAGCTGCGATACGAAGTTTCAGAATCTACGAGAAGAAGGTAGGTTCCTTCTTCACGTTGTCGCCGATCAGCGTCCACTCACTCCCGTCAACGTCCGCTTCAAACTGCTTGTCATATTCTGTATTGCTGATGTCAACTTTCGTGTACACCGTCTTTCCTTCAGGCGTTATGGTCATGGCAAAGTCAAAGCGGTTTGGATCGTCCTCCCGACTCGTCACGGCCGTGATGATGAGGCAGCCTTGATCATTTCGTGATACTTTGTAATCCATGGGACAGGACGTCTGGTCACCTTTTCCGTGCGCCGCCACGCACATCGAGCGGAAGCCGCCCTGCGACATGGTCTGCAGCGCCAGTCGATACTGCACTTCATTGCCGGCACAAAGCTTTTGCAACGCATTGAAGAACCGTCGGCTCTTCGTGCACATGTGAGCTTGCTCAAAGCGCTGAATATCCGCCTCCGACTGAAAGCCTTCCCGACCGTTGTGAATCTTGGTTCGACTGCCGTCGGACTGAATCACCTCATAGGAGAGCTGGCCCACTTCCTCCTCGTTGTCGCCGCCACGGAAGAAGTCATTCATGAATTGAGCTTCTGCCTGGTTCTTGCTGCCGGCGGCTCCGAGCGTGATTCGAGGCGGTTCAGCAAAGAGCGTCAAGTCAAAATGCCGAGGCCCGAAAAGCAGGCCGACGGCCACCGACGGCTTGAGGTACATGGAGCTGAGCCAGTTGACGTCCATGTTGAGCCAGTCTTTCGAGGCATACACCATGTTTTCAAGCACCTTGGCGTTTTTTCCCTCGTCAGAAAGGTTGTTGAGTTCGCCTTCCGCTTCCATATGATCCCAAACTTCTTGTTTGAATTTGGAATACTGCACCCAGGTCTTTGCAGCCAGTTTGTCAAGCAGCAAACGTTCCTCCTTGATGAACCGCTCGCTCAGACTCTCCAGTGAATCCTCTGTTTTCGGCGCCTTGGTCTCCTTTCCAAACAGAACGCGGAACACGTCCTTCAAATTGATGCGGTCGCCTTTTTGAGCAAACGCCGCCGAAAGCTCCGGCATTTTTTCGTAGATCAGCGGCAGGCAGAACGGGGTGAATGAAGTCATCGCCGCCACTTTAAGAAACGTCAGAGGATCCGCGTCCGCCATCCAGATGCTCCCATGCTGGTTGGTGATGATCTGCGCCAGCGTCGCCAACCCAGGACCATAAGCCCTGATGTTCTCGCCAGGCGCCATTCGGTGCAGAAATTTGAGCGTTTCCGACAGGAGCCGCTTCTGGGCGGGCGTCCAATCCGAGTGCTTCACCGTCAACAAATAAGACAGCGTCTCATCAAAGCTTCGCTCGCCGCGAAGAAGCTTCTCAACATCCGCCTTGAAGGTCAAGATGTCCGCCGCGGACACCTTTCCGGCGGCGAGCCGCTCCGTCCTCAGGTTGCTCACCTCACTCCAAAAGCTATTGCGCTGGCCTTGAAATTCCGGCCGCTGTCGCAGCTCATCGATCACCGCCTGCAGGCGGTCGCCTCCTTCTCGAAGCTCCTCAAGACGCGCGGTGAGCTTGGCGCGCCGCGCCTCCGTCATTTCCACGCCATGCGACTTCAGTTCATCCAGCTTCAAAGCGTGTCGAAACGCCTCAGCGTCAAGCACCGGGAACTCGCTGTTGACCATACGGACAAACTTTGCCACCTGCGCCGCATTGAAGCTGTGGGTCGCCGCCATGATGACTTCCAGCGCCTGCTGCAGCGAAACATCGGCCAGCGGCTGAAGCTCAATTTCCGTCAAGATGTTGTCATCGAGCGCTTCTCCCTGCATGATGAGCTTCACCGCCTCGGTGAGCGCCGCACGATCAGCGCCGCCGTCACAGAAAACCTTCGCGGCATCGATCACCTGAGACGGCAGACTGACCAACTCGCGGCGCAGCTGCGTCTTCATGTCGTCGCCGAGCGCCGAGTCATTCACCGTCGCCAGCAGCGCCAGACGGTTCTGAGCGAGCTGATCGGCCGTGCGGCCGGCCTCCTCCAGCATCGACGCCAGCGTCTCCTGCGAGAAGCCGCCCTGAGCATCCCGAGGCGCCGTGGCAAAGACGCGGGCGAGCGTCGCATCAAAAGCCCGTTTGATCACTTCAAATCCGCCGCCGCACATCGCCTCGACCTGTTCCTCGGGCATCTGCGCCGCCTGGGCAAGCGGCGCCAGCACCTTCTCCTGCTTCACTTGGTTGAAGCGGTTCTGAAGGTCAGTCAAAGAACGCTCCTCGGCCTGAACCAGCTCGGAAATCAAGGCGTCCAGTTCGGCCGGCCCCGCCAGCTCGTTGAGCCGAGCCGTCACCGAGGCCTCATTCAACCGAGCGGTCACCGCCGTCTTGAGGCTCTGGCGAACGGCCTCGCTTTGCGGCAGACGATTGATGCGAGCCTGCGCTTCACTCTGCGCCATCGCCGCACGATCATGATTGAACGCCTGCAGCCGGCGATTCTCTGCCGGCGCCACTTCGGGCAGCGCCACATTGACTTCCCGCATGACCGCCGGCGCTGTTCTGAGGTTGCCGTCTTGTCCCGTCACCACGAGCCAGCCTTCATCCATCGCCTCCCGTTGACGAACCTGCGGGTGCTCTTCCGGGCGGTCCACCGACTCCCAGCCGTTGTCAAGCAGGTGAATGTTCAGAGGAATGTCATTGAGGTCAGCCATTTTTTCGTTTCCTTTCTTTGCCAATTTCTCTGCGAGAAGACGTTCCCGCAAGCGTTCTTCGGATGATAAAGTCGCCGCCCCCTGAAAAACGCACCCCTTTTGTTAAAGGAACTTCCTAAAAATTGCGGCAAGTCAAAAACGACGACCTTCATTCCG
>CAVJUB010000054.1:0-14071 GCA_963652545.1 Hallella faecis
TCCGTGAGGTTTGGAGTAAGGGTTTTCATCAGCTTACGTAACGTTTCTCTCGAAACCCTAATACCCTCATGCTCCCAGAGGTATTGGGACAAAAGGGACGGTGGAAATTCGTAGTACTTTTCTGATATAAGTTTACAAATCCTTTCTCTGGTTTCGTCTGGCGTGCGATTGACAGGAACTCGCTTCGCATTTCCATGCGGCGGAAGCTTGCCACCGTTAGCATTCCATGCTTGCAGACGGCGGTATACCTGCCTAGTACTGATGCCCAGTGCTTTTGCCGCTTCCGCGGCGCTGATTAGACCGTAAGACAGCAACCTGAACAAGTTGTCGGGGTCTTCCTGAGGGAAGAGTTCATATTGCCCGGTCGGAACCATGTCTTTCATAAAAATCTCCTAAAAACAGGCTCTCTAGGAGATTTTGCGACATTTTCCCGTTGCTAGCATGTGACAGTATTGGTGGGTCGTACAGTGACATTTTTGCTTTGCCAAAGTCTGTCACACACTTTGTTGGTAGCTGACATTGCTGACGAGTGACATTTTCGCTTTGTCAGCTTGTGTCATCAATGCTTTGTTGGTGAGCGTCAAGTTGCTTTGTTAGGGTGCGTCATTTTTAGTTGCCGCTGACTGACATGACGCACCACCTAAACCGTGACATTTTCGCCTTGCGCTAACACCGAAATACTGATTTTTCTTACGCCTGAAGGCGTTTTGCCAGCGAGCGGCCTCCCGCTTGCCATGAGCCGCGGCCTCCCTGTCTCGCGTCGAAATATCATGAATTACCACAAGACAGTCCGTCTTTTGTAAAATGCCCCTCGATGCGATGGGAGCCGCTTCTTGACCGGCGTTCTGAACGGCCGTTGGCGCAAGCAAGCGTTTCTCGGTCGGTGTGAACCCGCCAGGAAAAACACTAGGCCGGACGCGCACGCCGCATCCGCTTTCCCGTCGCCTGGACAACCGTGATTCTTCCCATGTCTTCTTTTGCCAAAGACCGTCGAAACCGCATGCTCACCTTTGCGCAGCTCACCTACAACACGGTGGCGGGCGCGGACGAAGGGGCGCCCATCGTCGAGCAGCTTCGCGACGCGCGGCGCGTCGCCCGCGTCGTCAACCGCGAAGTGACGCCCCTCAAGATGAACTGGGACAGCACCGACCTCTCACTCATTCGGGTGGACCGGGACAAGATCACGCTTTTCGTAAAAAGCGCCGCGCAGCAGAACCGCCTGCGGCAGATTCTTCCCCGCATCAATCGCGGGATCGCCGAACTGGGCTTTCTGCAGCAGGCGGAGATCCGCATCCGCCCGGTGCCCGACAAAGTGGACTTCACGCGACCTCAGGCGCTCGGTCCCGAACGCGTCGTGTCGGAGGCGTCGCTTGACGCCATTGCGAAAAAGGCCGACTCCCTGGAGGAATCAGCCTTGAAGGATGCCTTGAAGGACCTGGCGGCGAGCCTTCGCCCAAAGCGCTAGCTCGCGCGAGAGGGCGCCAGAAGCGACTCGGCGTGCACCGGCCGGAAGGGCGACTCCGAGCGCGGAATCGTCACGTACTCCCAGCTCGCCGGATCGGCGATGAGCGCCCGCAGCAGCTTGTTGTTCAAGCCGTGCCCCGACTTGTAGGCGCTGTAACGCGCGAGCAGCTTGTGCCCGAGCACATAGAGGTCGCCCATGGCGTCCAGAATCTTGTGCTTCACGAATTCATCCTGCGAGCGAAGGCCGCCCACGTTCAGCACACGGAATTCATCCATCACGATGGCGTTTTCCATCGTGCCGCCCTGCGCGAGCCCCATCGAGCGAAGCATCTCCACGTCGGTGACGAAGCCAAAGGTGCGCGCGCGGCTCACCGCGTCTTCGTAGGTTTCCTTCGCGAAGTCCACCGTCGCGTTCTGCACGGTGTTGTCAATCGCCGGATGGCCGAAGTTGATGCCGAACTGAAGCACAAAGCCGTTGTACGGCTCAAGCTTCGCCCACTTGTCCCCTTCCGTCACCTCAACCGTCTTCAGAACCCGCACGAACTTCTTCGGCGCGTTCTGCTGCAGAATCCCCGCCGAGCGGATGAGGTAGACGAACGTCGCCCCCGACCCATCCATGATGGGGATTTCCGGCGCGTCCACGTCCACATAGGCGTTGTCCACGCCCATGCCGTTCAAGGCGCTCATGATGTGCTCGATCGTCGAGATGACGATCTTTCCCTCATTGAGGGTGGTCGCCATCCGCGTGTCGTTCACGGACGTGGGCTTCGCGGGCATCTCCACCGGAGGCGTCATGTCGATGCGACGGAACACGATGCCCGTGTCCGGCGCCGCCGGCTGCAGCACGAGCCGCACCCGGCGTCCGGAGTGAAGACCGATGCCGACCGTCGAAATCGTGCGCGATAGCGTGCACTGACGCATCAGGGGCTTGGCGTCCGGCATTTAGCGATTGCCGCCGCGCAGGAACGTGGGAACCGCAACGAACGGCGCCGCCTTGCTTTCTTCGGACTTCACAGCCGTCGTGCGGCCGTAGGGATCCAAAGGCTGCTGCGGCTGGGGCGCGGGCTGCAGGTGTTGCGGCGCGATCGGCTGCTGGGGCTGCGCCTGAGGCTGCTGCACCGGCTGAACCACCGCCTGCTGCACGGGCTGCGCGTACACGGGAGCCTGCGGCTGCTGGAAAACGGGCGCCTGAGGCGCGGCCTGATGGTACGCCGGCTGCTGCAGCGGCTGGCTCGTGAAGATCGGCGTCGCCGTGAAGGGCGCGCGCGGCGGCTGCGTCGGATAGCCGGCCGGCTGAAGTCCCTGAAGGCCCGGCTGCTGCGGCTGACCGCCGTCATGCGGATCGTCGAGGCCCGTCGCCACCACCGTGACGCGCAGCGCGTCGTTCATGGAATCGTCGAAGGCCGTGCCGATGATCGTCTGGGCGTCGCGGCTCACGAAGTTCTTCATGACCGCCATGACCTGGCGGATTTCCGGCTGCGTCATCGTGTCCGACGAAGCCGTGACGTAGACGAGCAGGCCGCGGGCGCCCTGAAGGTTCGCGCCTTCCAGCAACGGACAGGCGATCGCCTTCTCCGCCGCCTCGCGGGCGCGGTCCGGACCAGCCGCAGTCGCCGTGCCCATCATGGCCGTGCCGCGCTCGCTCATCACCGTGCGCAAGTCTTCGAAGTCGACGTTGATGATGCCGGGCGTGTGAATAATCTCAGCGATGCCGTTGCAAGCCTTGTAGAGCACGTCGTCAGCAGCCGCGAAGCAGTCCTTTATCGCTGCCACGCCGCCCACTTCGTCTTCAAGCTTGTCGTTGAGAATGACGATGAGGCTGTCCACCTTGTCCTTCAGGTTCTCAATGCCCGCCTGCGCCTGGCGCATGCGGCGCGTGCCTTCAAACTCAAAGGGCTTCGTGACGACGGCGACCGTGAGGATGCCGAGCTCCTTGGCGATTTCAGCGATCACGGGCGCGGCGCCCGTGCCGGTGCCGCCGCCCATGCCGGCCGTGATGAAGAGCAGATGCGTTCCTTCCAGCGCTTCGCGGATCTTGTCCGTCGCTTCCTGCGCCGCCATGGCGCCCACTTCGGGCTTGGCGCCCGCGCCGAGGCCGGTCTTGCCGAGCGGAATCACGATGTCCGCGCGGGAGCGGCTCAGCGCCTGCTTGTCGGTGTTGGCCGCAATGAACGTGATGCCGGTGGCATGATTGTCAATCATGTGCTCGACCGCGTTGCCGCCGCCGCCACCGACCCCGATCACCTTAATGCAGGCGTCAAAATGGTCGACTTCGTCAATGATGGGCTCGAAAGACATGTTCTTCCTTTTGCTGATGAACCTGCAGGACGTCTCCTGCAGGCGAGAATCTTCACATTAAACACCGTTTTCCGCATTGGTTTCCGCCAGATGGCTGAACGCAGTCGCCGGTGATCATAAATTGGTGCGCATTATTCTAGAGCCTTTTCACGCGCGTCTGTGCGCCCGCAGCGCGCGAAGCCATGGTTTGTTGCAAACTCAGAGCTTGAATTTCCACAAAAGGCTCAGGTTCTGGCTTTCGCCGCTCACCGCCTGCAGGTATAGCTGCGGCAGCAGCCGGTATTTGAGCGTCAATGTGGTCACCGCGTCAAAGACCCCCATGCCGTACTTCAACTGCAGCCCCGGGAGGATGTAGCCCGACACCACGACCTGCGAGGAGTCGCCCGAGCCCGCCGTGTCCACGGCAAGCCCCCGGATCCCAAGCGCCTGGCCGACGCTCCCTACGACCCGCCCCGCCTGCGAGGCGCCCATGCCGATCAAGGCCGAGGTCATGAGCGCCGTGCCGTCGGAGTCGCCGCTCTTTTCAAGCCCGTGGCCCGTGAGAAGGTAGGAGAGCTTCGCCTCCTCGCTCATCTCGGGTTCGGAAAAAAGCGACACCTGAGGCGAAGCCGCCGTCCCCGTCACCCGAACGCCTGACGTGACGTTGTCTTCCGTCGTCTCGCTGTTGCGCACGGCGGAGATGTTGAGCGTCGGATTGTCCGCCGGCCCCGCGAAGATGAGCTCGCCCTTTTGAATCTCCAGGTCCTGCCCGTAGGCTTTGAAGGTGCCGTCTTCCAGCGTGACCCGGCCGTTCAATCCGGTGCGCCCCTTCACCATCATGGCCTTCAGGTCGCCCTTCAGGCGGCTCTTGAGCCCCATGACGTTCACAAAGACGCGGTCCTCGATCTTCACGTCCACCATCGCCGAAATCTTCAGGGCTTCGCCCGTCTGAGTCGCTTCGTCGTCCACGAGCACTTCGTCCGAGGAGACGCTCACGGCGCCCTCGGGCACCTCCGACACCGCGATGAAGCCGCGCGGGACGCGCACCGTGCCGCGAATGTCGGCCGCGCCGTTTTCGTACGCCACGCGCACGTCGGACGCGACTTCAAGCCGCACGACAGGCGACTCCGCCGCAATCCGCAGGCCGTCTGAAGCAATCGTCACATGCGCCGAGGGGTTCGCGAGATCCGCCCAGGAGAAGTCGCCCTTCACCGAAGCCGCCCCCTTTTTCGTTCGAAGATCCGCCGTCAAGTCGCCCGCAGAACCTCGGGCAACGATCGCCACCGAGCTCGGCTCCATGTTGAGGGGGAGATCCGCCGAGCTCGCGACGAGTTCCGAAAGTTCCAGCCGTCCCGCAAGCCGCGGCGCCTTGATCGTTCCCGACACCGTCATGTCCGACGTGAGCAAGCCTTCCAGGGACACATCGGGCGGCAGCCACACGGCGAATCCCTTCACCGGAAGCGCCGTGGTCACGAGGCGCCCCGAGAGCGCGTCGCCCGAAAGCGCAAAGTCCGCCTTCACCGGAACGCCCGCCGCCGTCATCGACGCCGCGGCCGTCAGGTTCGCGTCCTCGCCCGACGCCTTCACGCTGAGGTTCTTCACCTCGATGCCGGCCGCCTTTTTCTTTCCCTGCGCCGGACGGCCGATAGCCGCCCAATCCGAGGAGAGCGACGCCTGCCAGACGAACTTGTCGCCGCGCCGGGAGACGTCGGCCTTCCCGGAAATGCCGCCCCCCGTCTTCATGCCGTGCGGCAGCAGCGACGCGAGATCCGAAAACACCAGCCGGAAGTCCTCCACCCCCGCCTGCAGCACGTCCCCCGCCACCAGCGTCTCCTTCACCACAAGGCGGCTTTCCTTTGAAGCGCCGCCCGACAAACGAACGGGCGTCACGTGCACCTTGTCTGCGGAAAGATAGACGGAGGCCGGCGCTTCAAGCGCCCAGTGCGAAGGCCCTGTCTCCGCCGTAAAGGTCTTGAATTTCCCCTGCCAGCACTTCTTCTCAAGGTCCGCTCCCGCAGAAAGCGCCGTTTGCAGGGAAAAGGCGCCCGTCGCCTCCTGCACCGAAACGGTGGTTTCATGCGAAGAAATGCGTCCGTCCAGCCGCAGCCGCGCACGTTTGATGGCGACGCCGCCCGCCGTGACGTTCTTCGCGCGCAGCGTGAGCCGCTCGTCGGCGGTCTCGGAGAGCCCGCCCTTGAGGCGCACCTTGTCGATGTGAAGGCCTCCCGTCTCGACGTTCAAGGCCGTGAGATCGGCGGTCACCGCGGGCTTCTTGAGCGTTCCAGAAAAGCCGAGGCTGCCGTTCACCGAGCCCGAGAGCGTGGGAAGAAGATCCGACAAGTAGGGCGCCGCCACCGAAAGGTCGAGCTTTCCGGCGCCGCCCTCCGCAAGCGACAGCCGACCGTCCAGCACCGCCTGATTGCGACCCGCCGCCGCGCGGAACTTCTGCGCCCGCACGACGTCGCCGTCATAAAAGAGACTCCCCGACACGGCCGCCCGGCGCCCGTTGACTCTCGCCGAAAGCGCGGCGTCTGTGAGCGACGCCGCCCAGCGGCCGTTGGTCTGCTTCACGGAAAATGCGAGGCCGCCCTCGCCGTTTTTCACATTCACGCCCGAGTCAGCAAGCGACAGCTTTTCGGCCTTCACGCGGCCCGCCGCAGAAATCGAGGGCGCCCATCCCGCGTCCGCCGTCACCGTGAGCGCGCCGCCGTTCTTTCCAGGCGTCACGACAAGCCGCGCATTCTTCACATCCTTGAGCGTCACGTCAGCCGTGAGCCGGGCTTCCGCCTTCGGCACCCCGTCCATCCCCTTGGGAAGCTTTTGCTCCGCCGTCCCGGTCACCGAAAGCTGCGCCGCCGTGGCAAAACCCGTGAGCGACGCCTGCGCCGCCGTCACCGTAAGCTCGCGTTCGCCCGCCTTCATCTTGAGGGGCGCCGAAAGCCGGCCCGTCACCTCCATCGGCAGCCGCGGCGAAGCCAGCTCCGCCGCCACCGTCGCTTCCGCCGACACAGCGCCTTGCACCTGCGCCTTGAGCTCCGTCCGGCCGCGCAGCTCGCCCGAAGCCGCCGCCGTCCAATTCCAGCTTTCCCCCGCCATTCTCAAGCGGCCGGCGGTCTTCACGTCCAGGGGCCAGACGCCCGTCGTCTGAACGGAACCAGAAAGCGACGCTTCGCCATAAGCAGGCAGCGCCGCCTGAAATTCCTTCACGCGAAGACGGCCGTCCGCGTAGTCCGCCGCCAGCGCAATCGACTCAATCGCCGTGTCGTCTTTGCCGGAAAACAGATGCCAGTCCGCGCCGCGAAAGCTCTGCACGGCGACGGGCAGCGGCAGCGTCACGTCGCCCGGCAAATAAGAGGCAACTCCCGATTCATTGAGCATCGCTTCAAGCGCCGCCCAGTCCATGGGCTCGCTCGAAGGCTCGGACGCCGGAAGCTTCACCGTGAGGTGCTCCGCCGCAAAAGACTTCAGGGTGAAGGCGCCGTCTTCAAGCGCCGCGCTCATCGCGAGCCGCCCGAGCTTCACGTCCGCGCCGGCCGCCGCCACCGCAGCGTCCGTCACTTCAAGCGACTCCACCGTCGCCGCCGGCAGCCAGTCGGGGAGCGCAAAAGGTTCCGCCGCCGCTTCCTCCGACGCCGCTTCGGCTTTTGCTTCCGGCACGGCGGCTTCGGTCGCCACGGGCTTCACCGTCACCGAGAGCCCCGCCGCCCGAAGCGACGCCACCGTCACACGCCAGTCGAGCAGATCCCGCCAGCGCAGGGCCCAGGCGACTTCCTTCGCCGCAATGGTCAGGCCCTCGTTTTCAAAGGCAAAGTCCGTGAACACCGGATGCATCAGCGCCCCGCGCGCCGCCTTCACCGTGAGTCCCGGCACCGCGCGGCACGCGACGGAAGCCGCCGTCTGAAGACCGCTTTCCGTCCCGGCGAGCCAGCAAACGCCGCCCGCAGCAACGAGCACCGCAGCGCCCGCGGCACAGCCCGTGAATTTCAAAAGTTGCTTCACCATTGCGCGCCGAGTCCCACATAAAAATGAATGCCGCTTTCATTGGCGTCGCCCACCGGCCAGGCAAGATCCAGCTTCACCGGCCCCACGGGCGAATCCCAACGGACGCCGAAGCCTGCGCCCTTCTTCACATCAAAGTCAGAAAGGCTGCGAACGGCGTCGCCCGCGTCCGCAAACACGGCGCCCCACCAACCGCCCGTGACGCGGTACTGATATTCCACGGACGCCGTAGCGAGCTTGGAAGCGCCGATCAGCTTCCCGTCGCCGTCTCGAGGCGAAATCTTCTGGTAGCCGTAGCCGCGCACGCTCTTGTCGCCGCCCGCAAAAAAGCGCTTTTCGGGCGGCACCTTGTCAATGTCGTTGGTCGCGAGAACCCCCAGCGTAAGGCGCCCCACAAAGCGGTGATTGCTGCGCCAAGTTCTCAAAAGACTGTCCTGGAGCTTGAAGAGCGCAAAGTCCACGCCGCTCCCCCACTCCCGGCGGGAAATCTCCGCCACGTAATTCTGGCTGTCGCCCCATTCGGGCGAGAGCCCGCCCCGCTGGCGAATGCGGGAAAAACTCAAGCCCGGATAAAGCAGGAAAGTGGACTCGTCCACGCCCGCCTGCGTAAACCATGTCTGCGACGCCGTAATCGACGGCGTGCGCTGCCAGCCTGACGGCAGAAGATGCGTGCGCGAAAGCGTCGTCGTGAGGCTGCGGCTCTTCGTGTCGTTCAAGTCCGTGTGCTTGTAGCCCGCGCTCACGAGCCAGTAGTCGTTCAAGGGATCAGACGATTCGGGCAGCTTCCACTGCGAGGAAACGCTCTGCTCCTTCGCGGACACCGCCGACGACACCTGCAGGCTCTGCCCGCGGCTGTTGATCCAGGGCCGAGTCCAGTGGATTTCGCCGTTCACCCCCACGTCGGAATCCACGCCGAGGCCCACTTCCACTTCGTTTTTGGAGCGGGGCGTCACCGCCGCCTTCACAGGAAGCGTCTTGTCCTTCGAAGCCCGGAAGTCCGGACGCACGGCGGCCGCGTCAAACCAGCCGGTCTGCGAAAGATTCTTGGAAAACGCCGCCATCTGCTCCGCGGAAAACGCCTCGCCTTCTTTGTAAGTGATGAGCGAGCGCAGGTAGTCCTCGCGAATCTGGCTGCCTTCAAAATTCGTGGCGCCGAATTTCCAACGAGGCCCCGAGCGCCAGTGAATGACCCAGCGCGCCTTCTGCCGCTTCACGGAGACTTCAAGACGCGCCTTTTCAAAATCGGCGTCAAAGTAGCCCTTCGCAAGCGACAGGCTGTTCAAGGACGACTTGAAGCTGTCATACGCCGCATGCCTCAGAGGCGACCCCGCCTTCGGAATGGAATCGAGGAGCTTTTTTACGTCAGGGTCGTTGGCCGCTTCCCCCGTCACCACGACGTCCGGCTCTTCGAGCGTCACCGGATCGCCCGGCGCAAACGTCACCACGGGCTTGTCGTTTTCATAGGTCACCGTAATCGTCGAAGCGTAGTAGCCGAAGGGCTTCAGCGCTTCCGAAGCCGCCCGCACGAGACGCGGCTCGTCAATGTCGCCGTCCGCGTCCGTGGAGAGGCTCGTCACGGCGATTCGCACGTTTTCCTTGGGTTCGCCGTCCGGCCCCCGCACCGTCACGTCCGACGCCGTCGCCCCGAAGGCGGCGCCGGCAAGAAGCACTGCCCCGCATCGAAAAAGCTGCCGCATGATGCCGTCCGTCTAAAAGAGCGCGGGCTGCCGCGCGAGATTCCAGCCGATCTCCGGCTCCCCTTGCGCCTTGAGCCACTCGTTGGCGAGCCGGAAGTGATCATTTCCAAGAAAGGGTTCGGGCGGGCGCATCGCCGACAAGGGGGACGGATGGTTTGACTTCAGCACCTTCACAGGCCCAGCCGCTTTGGCGCGAATCAGAAACTCCTTCTGCTGCGCCCAGCGCCCCCAGAGCAAAAAGACGTGCGGCTCGGGACGAGACGCCACCGCAGCGATGAGCTCGTCGGTGAGCGTCTGCCAGCCGAGCTTGCCGTGCGAACCGGCGGAGTCCTTTGCGACCGTGAGCACGGTGTTAAGAAGCAGCACGCCCTCTTTCGCCCACGGCGAAAGATCTCCCGACTCACAGACGGCGGTCCCGTACTCCCGAGCGATCTCCTTGAAGATGTTTTTCAAGCTCGGAGGAAGCTTTCGGCGATCCGCGGGCACGGAAAACGCCATGCCGACCGCCTCGCCTTCGCCGTGGTAAGGGTCCTGCCCCAGAATGACGACGCGCACCTTCTCAATGGGCGTCATCCGCAGGGCGCGCAGCGGATCGGGCGGATAGATCACTTCGCCCGCCGCAAGCCGCGCCTCCAGCGCCGAGAGCAGCGTCCGCCCCTCGGGCGACGCAAAGAACGCCGTCGTCACCGTATCCCAGCCGCCCGCGCTCTCCGTCAAGCGATAAGTGTCTGCAAAGGTCATGTCCGTCCTCGTTGTCCTTCCCGGCGCCCTGTTCTGCGGCGCGCCGGCTGTCGGTTCGTCATTGTGCCAAATCCCGCCCCAGCCCACGGTGACTTTTTTCGCCCAAAAATCAGTCTCAGGTGATTTTCTTTGTCGAAAAGCTTGCATCCCGCCGATTCCTCCGTATAATTCCGGCTTCTCACGGGGTGTAGCGCAGCCCGGTAGCGCGCCTGCTTTGGGAGCAGGATGTCGGGAGTTCGAATCTCTTCACCCCGACCATCACGTTGCCAAACTGCCCGTAGCTCAGTTGGATAGAGCATCGGCCTTCTAAGCCGAGGGTCGCTGGTTCGAATCCTGCCGGGCAGGCCAGTGCATCGTGTGAGTAAAAATTTGAATGGTGGGTGTAGCTCAGTTGGTAGAGTCCCGGATTGTGATTCCGGTTGTCGTGGGTTCGAGTCCCATCTCCCACCCCAGAATTCAGAAAAAGCCTCGCTGGTGACAGCGGGGCTTTTTCATTTCTACAATCGGCCTTTTCCCCCTTCCTTCAAGGAGCTCCGCTCATGGCCTACAAAGACGATCTCACCGCCTGGAAGGCGCTGATGCTCACGGCGCGCACGGGCAAGGTGTCGCAAACGGGCATTCTGATGGACATGACGGCTTCAAAGGTCTCGCGCATTCTGTGCGGCCTTGAAGAAGAGCTCGGCTACCCGCTCTTTGACAAAACAAAGCGCCCGCTTTTTCCGACGCCGCGCTGCCAGCAGCTTCTCTCCGTGCTTGAACCCTTGCTGCGCGACTTTCAGGAGCTCCAGGAGCCCACCTTCGGCCTGCGAAAGAAGACGCTCCTGCGCGTCGCGGCGCCCATTGAAGCGAGCCTTGACTTCTACTGCTTCGACTATATCCGATACGCCGACGCCAACAAACAGGTGGAATTTGAAATTCTCCCCGAGTGCACCGAGCAGGCCGTGCGCGAGGGGCGCGTCGACGTCGCCATGCTGAACCACATGCCTGACGACACTTCGGAATTCAAGATCCGTCCGATTGCCACCACGACCACTTTCCCGCTCGCAACGCCCGAATACCTGCGCCTCCACGGCGTGCCGCGAAAGCTCGACGATCTGAAGCACCACCGCGGGCTGCTCCTAAAAACCAGCACCTTTCCCGTGACGCGCTTTCTGCACAAGGGCGACCTCACGTCCGCCGTCCTGCAGTGGGACTCCGTCTTCTACACGCACGACCAGTTCATGCTCAAAAAGCTCGTCATGAACCACTGGGGCATCACGCTCGATCTCTACGGCGGCCATGTGATCGAGGAGCTTGAGACGGGGCGCCTCGTCCCCTTCCTGCAAGGCTGGGTTCGGCCCTCCTGGAACATGTGCATCGTCACGCGGCAGGACGTGGAGCTCACCAACAAGGAGGTGGCGAACTTCGCGAACTGGTGGCGCTCCATCCAGTCGCCCAACGATCAGGACCGCATGAGCCAGAGCCTGCGAGCCTGCGAGAAGTCGCTCAAGATCAACGCCGACCTCTTCGCCTGAGTCAAGCCGCCTTCTCATCCCCCAGCCGCCCGCCGCAAAACCAACCCTGCCAAGCACACCCCAGCGCCAGCAGCGCCGCAAGCGGCAGAAGCCCCGCGGGACAATGCGCCGCCACCCAGCCCGTGCCCCAGGCAAGCGGCACGCTCGCCAAAGCGCCCGTCATCAAGTAGGCGCCCGTCACGCGCTGCCGAGCGTTCGAATGGCGCAGGCACAGCAGCACTACCGCGAGCTGATAGACGCCGCTTGCCGCCGTGGCGCCCACCAAGACGCTCGCGGTCATCATCACGGCAAAGGTCGGCACGGCGGCCGCCAGCCCCGACGCCAGTGCGGCCGTGAGCGGCAGCAGCCAGAGCAAGCGCTGCGGCCTCGCAAACCGGTTTGTCACCAGCGCGAGCGCTGGCCCGGCGATGAGGGACCCCGCCGCATACACCGAAAGACTCAGGCGCGACGCCGCCTCACCGGCGCCCGCGAGCGTCTGAAGGCAAAACGGCATCCAGAGCATCACGACGGCAAAGCTCGCGTAGCTCAGCACGGAGTAGCTGAGAAACGGGAGCGTCGAGCGCCACGGAAAGGCCCCGGCGCCCGCCTCCCCGCTTTCCGATGACGCCGACTTCGCCCGAAAAAGCACCAGCAGTCCGAGCGCCGATCCGACGACAACGAGCCCAGCCGCCAACGCGTGCGGCCGCTCGGGCGTGACCGCCAATCCCAGCGTCAGCAAAAGCGGCAGCGCCATCTGCCCGGTTGACATCGCGGTCTTCGTGAGGATCCCGAGCGACGGCGACTTTCTGTCGAACAACGAGCAAAGCAGCGGAAAGTTGCCCACGTCAAAAAAGGCGGATGAAGCGCCCGCCAGGGCGAGAGCCAGGGCCGCCGCCGGCCAGGACGTCGCCGAAAAGAGCAGGCTGAAGTAGGCGATCTGCAGCACGCCGCCCGCGGCCACGCAGGCGCGGATGCTCCAGCGCAGCCAGCCGAAGGAGAAAAGCGCATAAACCGGCACGCGTCCGGCGCCGAAGGCGCCGATCACGAGCCCGAGGTCTGCGAGCCCCGCCGCCAGACGCGACGACCAGCCCGCAAGATCGGCGGACACGATGATCTGCGAAAGGCCGATGCAGAAGAAGTTGAAATAGAGCGCGCCGATCAGGCATCGGCGCCAGAAGCATTTCGTCAAGGTTCGTCGGGATCTCAAATGAGGGCGGATTCTGGCAGCGCCGGCGCTCTTCTCGGCGCCTTTTGCGGCTGGTCGAACGGCATCTTACCGTTCACGACCTCTTTCAGCCCTCAAGCCAGGCGCGGTCTTCGGCGAGGTAAAGCTGTGCCACGTCCGCAAGCGCCTTGTAAAAGTCAGTTCGCCCCACCTTCCGGACGTCGTCCAAAAAGCGGTCCGACCAGTTGAGAAGGTGCGTCGCGAGAAACGTCTTCGATTCTTCAAGGAGCGCCTCCGCCGTTGCGGCGTCGTCCGCCTTGATCGCTTCGGCCGCCTCACGGGCGAGAAATCCCATGAATTCGAACTCCACGCCGATGTGGTCGGCGTAAAGGTCGGGCTTCACGGGCGACATGCCGTGCTTTCGCAAAAGCCCCAGCACCGCCTCGTACGCGTCCTGCATGATGAGATGCTCGCGACTTGTGTAGACGGACTCAAAGGGAAAGGCCGTCGGCTCGTCCGCAACGCCCGCTCCGAGGAAGGTGCGCGCGTAGTCCGCCGCCAGATCGTCGAGCCCTTCGGGCGCCAAGGCTGCCACGCACGCATTGAAGCGGGAAGCCGCTGCGTTGAAGTCCGCGCTTTCGGACGCTTCCGGCAGCTGGAGCGTCTTCAAGTCGGCCAGAAAATCCGGCGTCACCTCCTCTTCCCAAAGACGCCCCAGCACGCGATACATGTCGCGGCGGCTTTCGAGAATGGCGACGAGTTCCTTCAGAGATTCCTGCATGATTTTTGCCTGCTTGACGTTGATTGAACGAAAAAACGACGCCCTCCGCCCGCGGCGGAGGAGAGAAAAGGACGCGGCGGGCGGAGGACGGGGGAAAGCTCTTTCGGCTAGACCATCTTGTACTGCTTGCCGAGCCAGGGGCCCGTCTTCTTGTGCAGGATGTAGCGCACGCTCGGATGGTTGCCCTTGTCCGGCATCGAGTACACGTTCTCCTTGCCGGCCGCGGCGACAGCCTTCGCGGGCGCGCTCTGCGGATCGTCAATGTCGCCGAAGAAGCGCGCCTTGCCGCAGCAGACCTTCACGCAGGCGGGGTCTTCGCCCTTTTCGGTGAGATGTCGGCAGAGCGTGCACTTTTCAACGACCTTCGTCTCCGCGTTGTAGGAGCGGGCGCCGTAGGGACAGGCCGCCATGCACATCTTGCAGCCGATGCACTTCTCCTTGTCCACCAAAACCT
>CAVJUB010000055.1:0-13880 GCA_963652545.1 Hallella faecis
TCCGAAGCCTGTGGACATGGCGGCGCTTGCTGCGGTGCTGAATCGCTACCTCGGGTAGCGCGGCGAGCGGATTCGCAACGGGTTCATCGAGGAAATCGCGGTGAGCCCGTTTTTTTCGGTTTTTTCATAGTGCGGAAGCGATGTTGAGCGGCGTTTTGATCTCGAGCAAGAATCGCAGAGTTTCTTTAACGAAAGGCGGACGTCGGTCGCAAAATGCTTCCCATATCATTCGGATGTTCACCCGCGAAGCGCCGTCAGCATTGAGGCGGCGAGCGGCGGTCCTGAATCAGGGACTTGGCTTTCGCGCAAGCGGGGAACGCTATTTTTTGGAGATCAGTCGTGATCAAGGTAACAGAGTTGCTTTCGTCGCTGGGCGACATGCTGGGCATTGCCATGCTCCCGGAAGAGAACGGCGCTTGCCGCGTGCTTTTCGGCGAGACGGCGGTGGACTTTCAAGTGGCGGACAACCATCTGTTCCTTATCTGCGATCTGGCGAGTGCAGAAGGCCGCGAGAAGGAGTTTCCGGCGCTGCTGAAGGCGGACTGGCTGGGTTCGGAAACCCGAGGCGCCACGCTGGGGCTCGATGCCAAGAAGCAGATGTTCGTTCTGCACATGATGCTCACGGGATCGCTGGAAGTGAACGAATTCAAGTCGCTGCTGGCGAATTTCGTGAAGTCAGCGCGAGACTGGAAGGAAAAGCTTGAGCAAAGCGCGGGCTCTCAGGATTCCCAGCCCTTTGCCATGCCTCATTTCCTTGCGGTTTGATTCCATGTGACTGCAGGCGGCAGATTGACTGGCTGACAGACAAAAACTGATTTAAATCAATAAACAATCGACCGGCACGCAAGTCGGTTTCTAAACGGAGAAGAGAAAATGCCGGATTCGGTTAATGTGACTCATACGGGTAATTTTGATGATTGGGAGGTGTACGACCTCCAGAAGGAGTCCACGAAGGCGCCCGATGCCGAGAACACCAAGACCACGACGTCGGGTGAGTCCACCATCGACGGGGAAGTTGGAACGTCCACTCCGGCGGCCATTGATGAAGAGTGGGTTGTTCTTGAAAAGGCAGACGTTTCGGTGCTGAAGGATGTCCGAAGCGGAAAGGCGGTGGCTCCTCGAGAGCTGGGCGTCAGCCTCCCGCAGGGCGAGACCCTGACTGAGTACAAGGCAAATTCACTGAAGAAGCGGCTCGAGAACTTCCTGTCTCGGTGCTGGAACAACGCGGTTCAGTCGATTGGACGTTGCCGTGTGAAGCCCAGTGCTTTTGGGGAGGACACCGCTTATGAGAAGGCCTGCGCTTTGTACGGTGACGCGATTAAAAAGGACATGAAGTCTCTGCTGGAGGCTTCGATGGCGAAGGCCCTGGAGGAGTCGCCTGACGGTCAGCTCACGGAGGAGGCCTGTGCTGAGATCGAGAGCAAGCTGGAGAACTTGGAGCGCTTTCACGCCAACTTGGAGATTCAGCTTCCGCAGCTGCTGAATCGCGTCAAGGTGATTTGCGACTACGCCACTGAGGAAGTTCAGCAGTATCTGATCGACAACCTGCACGACATTTTGAGTCAGGAACCGACGAAGACGGAGCTGGGCAAGCTGGAAAAATGGTCCGACGTTGATCAGAAGATGGAGGAAGTTTGTCTGGCGAAAGCGGATTTCCTGATGCTCGTGAGCGCGCTGAAGCAGCCGGTGAAGGAAGACAATGTGGTGACGAGTCTGGTTGACGAAGATGCGGTGGCTCCCCTTGTCCAGCACATTGTGATGACGCCCCTTGCCAAAGCGGCCGGCATGGACGTTGGCGATGTATCGGCGCTTTGCCGCAAGGCGGTTCACAAGGCGTTTGTTGAGACACGGCGCAGCGTGCTTGACAACGAGAGCAGCACGGGGACGGGCGGCGTCAAGGAGGATTTGGAACGCTTCTCTGAATCTGTGAAGAATTTCGTGGATGAGTTTGTGGGAAATCGTCTGGCTGTGCTGAAAGCGGTTGACGGACTGCTGGAGAATGACGATACCAAGCGGCTGCTGCGCCGCGCGGTGCTGGCCGGCCTGAACTACGAGCGTGCGGAAGGCGCCGACAATCGCGAAGAGGTCAGTCAGCAGATCGCTTCGGACTTCATCGAGAAGTTCAAGGGGCTCACCCACTTGACGTCTCAGGCGCTGCTCTCGTTCTTTGAGGGAAAAATGTCGGTTGCTTCTTTGAAGCATGTGGTTCAGGAGAAGTTCCCGGATACGCTTCCTGCAGTGGGTCCGCTCATTGACAAGCTGCAGGCGCCGATCACTGTTTCTCAGGTGATTGAAGTCTGTCAGAAGGCGGAAGCCGAGCATCTGAAGTGATGAGAAAGTCGCCTCGTTAACGAGAGACGCCGGATCGCCGGTGCAGGCTTTGCGACCAAGACGGCCGCTCAGTGCAGAAAATCACTGAGGCGGCCGTTTTGGCGTCTGAGGCAGCCGGACGCCGCGCGGACGCATTGCCTTTGGGTTGATCTTTAGCAAAAGTGCAACCGTTCACTAACGCAAGCCCGTCTTTTCCGGCGAAAAGCGATCGCGTAGCATGAGACAAAACATCGGCCGTCGTGGCGGCGAAACGAATTTTTGAAAGAGAAGGAAATCAAAATGGTTTTTGAAATCGGTCAGTGGACGGTGGTGGAGAACGCCAATGACATTCAGGAAGCCGGCGTGCGTGAAGCGCCCAAGGCGCCGGAAGGCTGGGAGGTCATCAATGACGCGAACGAATTGCGCAACGCGCAGGCCGAGCCCGGCCAGCGCCGCAACGTCAACCCCCAGGTGCCGGATCGGCCGGCACAGGACGCGCGTGCGGCCGCCCGGCGCGAGCAGGTGATGCTCAACAATCGGCAGGCCGAGGTGGTGAAGATGGCGCGCACGTATGCGAACAAGCAGATGTGGAACAACCGAGACGGGTACCTGAATGAAACGATGAAGAAGTGTTTTGCTGCTTCGTGCGAAAGCCTCATGAATTTGGATTCCGTCAAGCAGCAGCTGGGCGAGCTGACGAGCTTGACTGCCGTGGAAGCCAAGATTCAGGAGCTCATCAACCACGAGGCGGAGTCGCTCGCGGCGTTTGCCAGGGAGGTGCAGGAAGCAAAGGCGAAGCTGGCGGTGAAGCCTTTGGCCGACCGGGCGAATGACGACGTTATGGATTGCCTTGAGTCCTACGAAACGGCTTTGAATCGCGAAGTGGATGCGGAGCTTGTGCGGCTTCTGCAGGAGGCTCCGCGGGATCCGGAATCTGGAAGGCTCTCGGAGCAGACGCTGCGCCAGGTGAAGGAAGGCGTTGAAAAGGCGGCCGGTGAGTTTGCGGCTCATCGCCTGGCGGCGATGGACGTGGTGGCGAAGTCTGACCTGCCTGAGAAGACGAAGGCGGTGCTTCTTAAGGGCGTTTTTGACGCGGAAGGCGGCGCTGACGCTCTGCAGGAAGCGGCTAAGGCGCTGGTGGCGCGCTTCAAGACCCTTTCGGAGCCGGCGGGGCAGGCGCTGCTGCAATTTGCGAAGACTCTGGCTGAGCGTGAGGAACTGTCGTCCGTCGTGAGCGAAGCCTTTGCGCCGGTGTCGGATGCCGTCATCACGGAGATGGAATTGCTGCCGGAGAGAGGCATCACCTGCCTGCAGGCGGCGGAGGTTTTGGCGAAGGTGGACTTTGAACGCAACGTGCGCGAGACGAGCGCTTTTGCGAGGACGATTGGCGACGAAGACGTGCGGACGGCGCTGGGCCTTTCGCAGAGGATTCGCGAAGGAAAGGCGCTCTCGACCGAAGACGCCGCCGAAATCACGAAGAAGTCGGTGAAGCTTCTCGCTGGCGCCAAGAAGCTTCGGGAGGCGATGAACGCCTTCAAGCATGAGAAGGCCGGCGCGCCGCTGAACTTCTGCTACCAGCTCGATCGCGCCGTGAAGGAGCAGATTCAATCGGGCCGCGTGGGGGACGCTGACATTGAGGAATTCAAGAAAGAGTGGGCGGCGCTCTATGAAAACCGGGGGGATCTGGCGAAGGGCATCGAGCACGTGAAGAAGCGGCACCCGGAGTGGGAAGCGAAAGAGAAGGCCGGTGAAGGGAAGCTCTTTGCGGACACGCTGACGTATCTGGCGGGGGTGCTCCCCGGCGAGCGCACGCCGCTCTTCAATTCAACGGCTGAAGACATTGAAGCGCTGGTCTGCGGCACGCACAAGGGTTTGCAGCTTCCGCGAGAAAATCAGGGCGTCTTTTTGAAGGCGCTCTCGCTCGCGGGCTTCACGCCGATGCAGTGGAATCGCGTGCTGGAGAAGCTGCCGGAGCTGGCGGCGAAGGAAGCGGCGCAGGGCGCGCTTTCCGCGCAGGAGGTGATTGACGTGCTGTGGGGGCCGCAGGCGGCGCCGCTCCCTGAGAACGCAGATCTCAAGACGGTGCAGGGGCACTGCCAGGTGCTGGGCGAGAACCGGATTTTCCACGAGCTCGCCCGGCGCTGGCCCGAAGTGGACAGCCTTCGCAGAGACTATGAAAACCGTCAGCCGCAGGATCCAGCTGAATCCGAGCTGGAGCGAACGAACAACATCTATCACGATCTCGCGGATCAATACAGCTTGAATCATTTCTCGACGCTCACCTACGTTCTGTCGGCCGGCTTGAAGCCTGAGGTGGCGGTGGAGTCGTTCCTGGGGGCGAAGGATTATGACCTTCATTCGTTTGTGGAGCCGCCGACGATTCTTCTCAATACGGCGGAGTCGGTGGAGTCCGGGGAGGCGCTGTTCCGCGAGGACATGAAGCGTCATACGAATGACATGCAGCGAGTGGGAAAGTCGGTTGTTGAAGTTCAACTCCCGGACGGCCGCGTGGAATCGGCTCACAACGGCACGAAGGGGGCGCAGGATGACGCCGATTTGGAGCGCTTCATGCGAGCGGCGCCGAGCACGAAGACGGAAGGCGTCCTGAAGGCCATGAGAGCGCTTTGCGGCGGCAATGAATCGCAGTATCGGCTCCTTCTTCAGACGCTGACGCAGGGCGGCGTCCAGAGCTTCGGCGCCTTTGTGCGCCAGGGCGTTTTGCCGGAGCTCGCCTTCCATGTGAAGAAGGATGACGCGGGGAACCTCGTGGTGACGGCGAGAAACGGCGACGCCAAGGAGAGCGTGCGGCTCGAAGCGGAGGTGGTCATTCCGCCCGAAGGTCCGGCGCGCTACACGCAGCTTCATGTCTGGGATGCGCTGCAGGCCGTGTCGGGAGACTGGAATGTGGTGAATCACATGGTGGCGGGCGTTGGCTGATTCCAAGGCGCCGCGGCGATTCTTGGATTGGCGCTGCTTGTCTTCGCGCAAACTTCGAGGCGTTCATTAACGCGGCGCCCCATGAGTTGGCAGGAAAGAACTGCCGTAACATGGCGCGACTCGCGTTGGAACGCCGGTCGCGCTCTTGAGGACGTTCGAGACGCAACGGAAGAAATTGAGATAGTTTCAATAATAAAAACGGATAAAAATCATGACGAATGGCATCGGTGATTGGGTGGTTTGCGACCATGACGGCAATTTCCAGCAGGCGGAGATCGCGCCCGAAGGAAACGATGGGGCGCCCGCGCAGCGCAATGTGGAGGCTGGCGCGCCCGCGCAGCGAAACGAGGCGGCGCCTGCGCAGCCAAATGGGGGAGCTGGTGCGCCGGGCATCTCCGATGACTGGGTGGAAGTCATGAAAAACGTCACCGGCGGTTATCGGGCGGAGGTGAGAAACAACATTCTTGCGCTGCCCGCCGGCGAGCCGTTGAGGAACCGATTCATCGAGGTGTTTCATGATGCGCGTATCAATGGTGAGTTCAATCTTCCTCCGTTTTATGAGCAGGCTCGCCTGCGGGCCGTTGCCGATGTAAGGGCCCGATGGGGGGCATTGTGTCCCAGCAATGAAGTTTCATTGGTGGGCATCATTGCGAAGAAGATGTTGCAGGATGGCGTTCGGGAGCTGACGCCTGACACCGCGGAGTCGTTCTTTAAGGAGTGCTACGAAAGCGCGGGGCTTGTTTGTGCGGTCAAGGCTGAAGTCGCCAAGCTGAAGCAGAATCCGGAAGCGATGAGAAGTCGCGGAGCCAATGCAGATGACATCAGCAAGGTAAACGTTTTTGCCTTGTGCCGCGGAGCCGGTCTTGCTGAACGCTTTAGCCAAATCCGAACGGAAGCCGATGCCCAGGCGCTTGTGCAGAGCATCATGGGCGTTCCGCTTGACACGGAGCTGGCGGCGAAAAAGGCATTCACGGCGGCTTATCAGCAGTTTGTCTCTGATGCAAAGGCCCGGTTGATGGCGGCAGGCCTCGATGAAGCACAGACTCAGGAGCTGGTCAAAAAAATAGGCGACGGTGCGCCACCTTCCGATGCTGCCTATAGAAATCCGCAGACCGGTTGTTTGGACAAAATGGCCGACTGCATCCAGGCGGCTCAGAAAAAGCGGCAGAGCAAGCTGGACGGCTTTCTGAGCATGATTCAAATGTTCGATGATCTGATGGGAGAGGTCAAGACCGTCAAAAGCGTTGTCCGGAATGTCGAAGTGCTCGCCGGATGCAAGGACCAGCGCCTCATAACCATTGCGGATTTGGCGGCGCGCCGCGTAGACACGGCGTCTTACGTTGAGGCTTTGACGCAAGGGCCGTTTGATGCTCAGAAGCTGGAAGAGAAGCTCACGCAGTTTGTGAACGAAGCGGCGACAGCTTTGATTGACGAATTCAATTCAGCCTCGAGACCTTTGCTGGAGGCTCATATTCTCAATGGGGATGTGCGACGAGATGTGGATTTCAAGCTGCAGCTGTCCAAAGTGATGGTCATGATGAATTTTGCTCGGAATCCGGCGTTTGTTGAATATTGCAACAATCATTGCAATGAGGTTGCGGAAGTTCTGAAAAACTTGAATGACGCCATCGAGATGAGAACGGCGGATGATCAATGGAAGTTGTGTCTGCTTGCCAATATTCTTCAAAACGCTCTGACGGATCAGGTGTCTGCTCGATACAGCTCTGGAAATATTGTGAAGGGTCTTCAGTCGGGGACGGTTGACCAGAAGACCGACCGATTTATCCAGAAGATGCGCGAACTTTACGGCGATCGAGTGGATGCTGACATTGCGCGATCGGAATTCGGACGTCAGCTCACGGAGCGCTTCACGAAGCGGCACGAGGCGGGAGAAAGCGTGACCCAGGAGGAGCTCGAAAGCGCGTACGCTGAGGAGCTCATGAAGCAAGTCGCTCAATCCCTGGCTGCCGAGGCAGTCCGGAGAGGCGAGGTGCCGGCGGGAGAATTCGATCTTTCCGGCTTCTTGAAGAGCTCTGCTGTGAGCGAGCATCTGGCGAAGGTGCGCGAAGGAGCAGATGAGAAAGCGTTTGCGAACTCGCTGGCGGACCGCGTGGCGGCGGAAATCACGATGCAGCAGACCCTGAAGAACTTCAACGACGGATGTCGGGAGGCGGTTCTGAAGGATCTGGCGGTCTGGCTCGGCGAGCCGGAAGCCGGCGTTCGAAGCAAGTTTTCAGCGGACATTCAGAAGGGCCTGGCAGCGCAGCTGAGCCGCTGGATTTCTCGGACAGACGAAAATCCGCGAGATCCGGCGACCGGCCTTGTGCGCAGCGTGCCGCTGGAGGCGTGGCAAAAGGAGGCCTTGCACCTTGGCCGCGAAGCCTTCCTGCTTTTTGAAGCGCTGGGGGGCCGCGAGGCGCCGGGACAGATTGCCGGGCTCAACGCGAGTGAGGCGACCAAGCAGCATCTGCGGGCGGTCCTGCCCGATTTGTTGCGTCGGCAGGATGTCAAGGAGCGGATTGATGCGGTGAAGACGGCCGTTGAAGCCCGGGCGCTTCTGGCGGAAGTGCTTGCGAAAGAGGCCGCCAATCTCGCGGCCTGCGAGAGCGCGCTGCAGGCGATGAAGGAGCGGGCGGCGGTTGAAGTGCTGGCGACCGCCGCCAACCTGCCGGCGGAGGCGATTCGCGCGTCGGTGGCGCTGGGGCTGGACGAGGCGATGGCGAAAGCGGGCGACGCGCTTTTTGTGAAAGCGCCGCGTCAGAACGGCGAGATTTCCGGCGCCGCCCTGGAAGGCCTGGTGGCGGAGGTGGAAAAGCAGGTGGCCGCCTACGCAGCGAGCCGGGAGGGAGCATTGCGAACGCTCGTCGCTTCGCCCCTGCCGGAGGATTTGAAGCTCGCCGCTTGCGAGGGGATGCTCGCGCTTCGCGGCGAGGGGACGGCGGAAGCGTTCCAAGAAACGGCCGGCCAGTGGCTGAGCCGGTTTGACAATGCGTTCCTGGCGGCCTACCCGACGATGCCGGAGCGGATCAAGGAGGGCGTCAAGGCCTTCTGCCGCGGCGGCTTCACGCGGGAGGCGCTGAAAGCCGCTGCAAGCGAGTGCGCAGGCCAAAAGGAAAGGCCTGAGGATCATGAGGAGGCCGCTTGCATTCTTACGGAAATTGAAGTGCTGCCGAAAGAGAGCATCACAGCCTCGCAGGCGGCGGGCGTGTTCGATCTGGCATTTTTGCAGTACAAGAAGTGGCTGATTACGGACTTTGGCAAGCAGAATCGGCTCTCCTCGGATTGCATGACGGCGCTGGGACTGCCCCAAATGAAAGCTGCAGGCGTGGAGCTCACAGAGGCCCGGCGAAAGGAATTGCAGGCCCGCGTGAACGTCATCAAAGAGAGTGATCGGGCGATGCGAAACCTGATTGCTTTATTCAAGACCAAGCCTGAATATGCCGGGCTGTCCTATGAATTCTGGCAGGATGTGGAAAGAGAAAAGGTGCGGCAGTGGAACAGCGGGCGATTGGTCGAAGCCGGTGCGGAATTTGAGGCGAGAGTGGAAATGCTGCGTCGGGCTGAAACGAGTTTCGAGCAGATGTCTCTCGTGCTCCTGCAGCGCCATCCGGAATGGACGGAAGCGCAGCGCGAATTGATGCTCGACGTGCTTCGTTTTCTGCATGACAAGATGCCGGATGTTCGCGTCTATTCGCCGATTGTGGAGCGTCTGGCGGATGTTGTGAGCGGGCGTGATGGCGTGGTGAGACTGCCGGACGAACATCAGGCGATCTTCTTGAAGACCATGGGTCTCTTTGATAACGGCGTTTTTAGCGGACGCGCCAGTCTGGTGATGGGGAACCTCGACTCCTTGGCGGAGGAGTTTGCCGCCAAAGGAGCGGCGATTGGAATTCAGGACATTTACCGCGTGCTCTTTCATGAAGCGCCGGAGCCGGCCCGAGATTCGCGAGGCATTCGTGAGCAGACGGAAACTTTGTTCTGGCGGTTGATGGACCGCGTATTGAGCAAGAAATGGCCTCAGTACGCGACGGAGCGAGAGAAGGCTCGCCGCCTCGTCGAGGAGGAAGTGAGGAAGGAAGCCGAAAAAGAGAGGGCTCGCCTTGCACGCCTTGCAGCTCAAGGGGTGCAGGTGCCGCAGCCTCAGCGGCGTCGAGAGCTTTCGCCGGCGGAGTTCAACGATCGGGTGATTGCGAAGATGCAGCAAACATCGGCGCACATGAATGTGATGGCCAATTATCAGCTTTCCTTCGGCATGGGCTGGCAGGGCATTGTGAAGCATTTCCAGCAGGGCTGCGGCTTTGAGCTGAACTCCTTCAGGCTGCCGCCGTTCATCTCGCTTCGGGATGCCAAAACCAAGGAAAATGGCGAACATCAGTTTGTGACCGACTTCAATCGCCTTGGGCAGGGACCGAGTCCCACGCGCTTCATCTTTCAACAGCCGGACGGTCAGCCCGTTGAAGTGGACAGCAATTTGGAGAACGGATTCCTGTCTCCGGAAGACAAGGAACGGTGCCGGCGCGGCACGATGAGCTCAAAGACGCGATCAGCGCTGAAGGCGCTTCAAGCGCTCTGCGCCGGCAATGAACTGCAGTATCGGCTGGCGCTTCAGACGGTGACGCAGGGCGGCGTGCGTTCCATGGCAACGCTGATTACGGGGCCTGGCAGCGGCCACACGCCGTTTGACTATCACTTGTCCAAGGATGCGGATGGCAACCTCATCATTTCCGTGTACACGAATACGGCGGAGGATCCGAACCAGCTCTCGGCGACCGTGAGAATCACGCCGGCGGGCGAGGCGGAATACACCAGCTTTCAAATCCATAACCGACAGAGGATGGAGGTGGATGAAGAAGGAAGAATCGTGTTGATGGTGTAGCGGGCAGCGTGGCGGCGCCGGCGATGGCCGGCGCTCCTCGTCTTTCGTCGTTCGCCCGGGCTGAAGTTGCGGCTGGAAGCGGACGGGGGGAAGTCAGTTGGCGCAGGAAGCCGGCGCGCTTGGTGGAATTGGAATGAGTGCGAAGGCTTCATGCGGGAAGCGCATGACGAAAAAAGGAACGAAGCATAGTTTTCGAAATCGATCAATGGACGGTGGTGGAGAGCGCTCAGGACATCGGAGCGGAAGAGGTTCAAGCGCCGCAGCCTCAAGGCGTGAATCAAGATTCGGCATTCGCCAATGTCCGGCCAGCGCCGGCGAATCCGCATGACATTCATCCTCAGCTGCCCACCGGTCCCGCAGGCGAAGTGCGGCTGGAAGCGCGTCAGCAGAGGGCGCTCAATGAAAACTGGCGGCAGACGGTGGAGCAGATGGCAACCGATCTGCTCTGCAAGGAGCACCATCCGCCGGTGATGGACCTGCTGGAACAGCAGTTTCTTCTGGCGATGTTCAAAACGCGCTTGACGGACGAGTCCTTCCAGAGTGAACTCGCTGCGAAAAAAGGTTTCACCGCCGTGAAGACCACCTTGGAGAGCGCGCACGTGTGGGAAAAGCCGCAGATGGTGGATGGCTGGGAGATGGTGAACAACCTGGTGTCGGAACTCAAATGAGGCGGACGGCGGCGGTCGGGGAAAACGGGCGAAGGCTCTTCAGAGCCGCCGCGTGCAGAAGACGTAGGCCGCCGGCAGCGTCACGGCGGCCGCGGCCGCCGCGGGCCACAAGGTGAGCGCGACGTCCGTCCAGGAGGCCCCCGCGAGATAGATGCGCCGCACGGCGACGAGGCCGAAGCGCAGCGGATCGATCCAGGTGAGGGCCTGCACCCAGTCGGGCATGTTCTCCACCGGTGTGAAGAGTCCGCCCAGCAGGACCATGGGCACGAGAAAGACGATCACGATCAACAGCGCCTGCTGCATGGAGCGGGCCGCCGCGGACACTGCGAGGCCCAGTCCCACGATCGCCGCGAGAAAGACGAGCTCCACGACGACGAGCTGCGCGAGACGTCCGGCAAACGGGATTTCGAACCACCACAGGCAGGCGCTGAAGATGAGAGCGCTCTGAAAGCACCCGACGGCGCAGGGAACGAGCATCTTTGAAAAGAGGATTTCACCCGGCGTCACCGGCGTGACGAGAAGCGATTCGTAGGTGCCCTGCTCGCGTTCGCGGGCGATCGAAAGCGCCGAGAGAACGACGGTCTGCAGCATGGCGATCATGAGGATGAGGCCGGGCAGAATGAACCACTGCGTGATGTTGTTCACGTTGTAGAGAAGCCGCAGGGTGAGGGCGGGCGCTGCGCCCGCCCGTTCGGCGTTGAACTGCGACGCGATGGTGGCGAGATAGCCCGCGGCGAGCTGCGCGGTGGTGGAGTTCCGGCCGTCTACGATGACGAGCACCGGCGCTTCGCGCCCGTCCGCAAGACGCTCGGCGAAGTCAGGCGCAATGACCGCCGTGACAAGGGCGTCGGTTTCTTCAGGCACGCGCTCGGCCTGCTTGGCGTTGGCAAGCGTCGCCACGCGCTGAAAGAGGCCGCCCCCTTCCACGGCGCGCACGAACGCCGCGGAGCTTTCCGAGTGCGAAAGGTCGCAGAGCGCGTAGGGAATGCGCTCCAGGTTGAAGCTTGCAATGTAGCCGAAGAGGATCACGTAGAGCACGACGGGCACGACGAGAATCATGCGGCTTGTGCGATCCTTGAGAACCGACAGGAATTCCTTGCGCACGAGCGCGCGAAGCGAGGGAGGAAAGAGCGTCACGGCCGAATCCTTTTGGCGCACTGCCGCCAGGCGAGGAAAAAGAGCACGACGGCAAACCCCGTGAGCGCCGCGAAGTCTTTTATCAGCAGCGTCTCCATGCCGCCTGAGAGAAATCCCGTGCGCAGAATCTCCATGTAGTAGACGGGCGGGAAGCAGTGCGCGAGGACGTCGGCCCACGCGGGGGCGCTCCGAAGGTCAAAGATGAAGCCCGAGAGAATCACGGCGGGAAGAAAGCCGGAAAGCACCGTGAACTGGCTCGCGAGAAACTGCGAGCGGGTCTTTCCGGAAATGAAGAGCCCCAGCAGCAGGCCGATGAGAAGGTAGAGAAAGGACCCGGCGGCGATCACTGCGAGGCTGCCGCGAATCGGCACGTCGTAGAGAAAGACGGCGGCGAGAAGGCAGAGCCCCCAGCCCGTCAAGCCCAGCAGAAGATAGGGCAGGGTTTTGGAAACCAGAATGGCGCCCGGCGACGCGGGGGTCGCGAGAAGCGCCTCCATCGTGCCGCGCTCCCATTCGCGGGCGAGCACGAGGCCCGTGAGCATCATGCCGCTCAAGGTGAGGACGATCACCATGAGGCCGGGAACGAGGTAGCGGCGGCTTTCCGCGCTTTCGTTGAACCAAAGCCGCGGGATGACGGTGACGCCCGAGGCCGCGCCCTCTTTCTGCGTTGCCACGGCGAGGGCGCCGGAGACGGCGTTCCCCACCATGACGGCGCGCGTGGCGTCGATGCCGTCAATCGTAAGCGACTCTTTCAGGCGGCCGTTCTCCAGCGTGAAGACGAGGAGGCCCTCCACGTCAAAGGTGTTGAGAAGGGCCTCGCCTTCGGCGCGCGTCGCAACGCCCTGAAGGCGGAAAATGGGGTTGTGCGACAAGGCGGCCGTCAAGGCGCGAGACGCTTCGGTGCGGGCTTCGTCCGCGACGGCGAGCCGCACGTCGCGAATGTCGAACGTGATGCCGTAGCCAAACAGAAGGATGAGCATGAGGGGCATCACAATGCCCAGCAGGAAGGCGCTCTTGTCGCGCAGAATCTGCCGCGTCTCCTTCAAGGTGAGCGCTGCGGCGTGGCGCAGGAATTCGCGGGTCATGGCTTCGCTCCAGACGCAGGCGCGCGGCGCGCCGCCTCCACGATGCGGATGAAGGCGTCGTTCATGGTGGGCGAAGCGCCGCGGATTGCCGCGGGCGTTCCGAGTGCAAGCGTCTTCCCAGCGTCCTGAATGATGAGGCGGTCGCAGTACTCGGCCTCTTCCATGAAGTGCGTCGTGACGATGATCGTGACGCCTGCCTGTGAGAGGTCCGTCATGCGCCGCCAGAAGCGCCGCCGCGTCGGCACGTCGGCGCCGCTCGTGGGTTCGTCCAGAAACAGCACGGCGGGGCGGGCGACGAGAGCGGCCGCCATCGCCAGGCGCTGCTTCACGCCGCCCGGCAGTTCGCCGGCGGCGCGGCGCTCGTAATTCGTGAGATCAAAGTCCCGCAGCAGCTCCGCCACGCGATTTTGGGCTTCTTCGCCGGCGAGGCCCTGCGCTCCGGCGAAGAATTCCAGATTCTCCCGGCAGGTGAGATTGCCGTAGAGCGCGAACTTCTGCGACATGTAGCCCAGATGCCGGCGCGAGGCGACGCGGCTTTTTCTTACGTCGCAGCCCGCGACGGCGAGTTCGCCCTCCGTCACTTCAATGAGGCCGCAGAGCATGCGAAAGGTGGTGGTTTTGCCGGCGCCGTTGGGGCCGAGAAGGCCGAAGATTTCGCCGGGGTGCACGTCAAACGACGTCCGATCCACGGCGGTGAAGCGGCCGAAGCGGCGCACGATGCTTTGGGCGTGAATGACGGGATCGGGAGGCGTTGCGACCGGGGCGGCGGCAGGACGCGAGGCGCCGGCGGCGTTTGTTCCTTCGGCTTGAAAGGCGAGCCAGCCGTCTTCGAGCGTCGGCGACTGTGGTTGGAAGGAGAGTCCCGGG
>CAVJUB010000056.1:0-4629 GCA_963652545.1 Hallella faecis
CCGCCTTGAGGTCGTCCAGAAAGAGCGGGTCAATCACTTTGTGGATGTTTTCGATCGAGGTGTAGTGCATTCCGCCCTGGCGGCGCGTTTCGGCGTTCAGGGTGCTTTCAAACACGGCGCCGAAAATGGTCGGGCTGATTTCCGACCAGTCAAAGTCAGCGCTCGCTTTCTTTACGAGAAGCTCGAGCGCCTCTTCACTGAAGCGCGGAATAAGGATGTTCGCATCGGCAAAAAGGCCGCCGTTCACGTAGGGGAAGGCGAGCAGGTCTGGTTCGTCGTAGGGATCGCGGTCCTCCTTCTTGGTGTTGAGGATGCGAAAGAGATCTTTCAACGCCGCGTTGATGCGGTTGATGCCGACTTTGCCCTGGCTCACGAGGTAGTCATGGAACTGGCTCTTCGTTTCAAAGAGGCCGGAGTCTTCGGCGTAGAGGCAGAACACCAATCGCACGCAGAGCTTGTTGAGGCTCTGGCAGGACTCGGGCGTCATGGGCTGCACGTACTGCTTTTCGAGGGCGTCGTAGAGGCGGCCGACGATTTCGCCTGCCTTCAAGGAAACCTGCAGCTGATGGTCGGCGGCGGTCTTCTCTTTGTCCGCAAGAAATTCAAGCCGGTGCGGCTCGACCGCGATGTCAGCAAGCGTCATCTCGACCGCGGGCGTGTCGAGGTTTTCGTTCAGGTCGTAGACGTGAATTTCCTGAAAGTTGCTCACCACGATCCAGCGCGGACGCATGTCGTTGGTCATGCGGTCGGCGTAGCGCTTTGCTTGCTGATACGGCGTGAGCTCTGTGCCGTCGGACTGCGCCGCCGGCTTTTTCAAGTCAATCTTCGCGCCCTTTTGCTCGATGAGCACCTTCGTGGCCGGAATGTAGCCGTCGATGAAGCCTGTGTGGCTGCGGCCCGTTTTAGCGTCCTTGCCGAGGTCGATCTTCTTTTCAAACTGGATCGCTGAAGCGGCGTAGGGAACGTCGAGCACATGTTCCAGAAAATCCGTCCAGAAGCTCTGGCAGTCCTGCTTTTCGTCGCCGCGCCCCCGCCACCGTTCAACGAATTCCTTGGCGGCGCGCTTTTGCTGAGCAAGATTCATGGTGTTTCCCGAGTTGGTGTGATGAAAAAGCAGGCGGACGCCGCTGGGCGGCGCCAGAGAAGGAAGGCAGTTTAGCGGGAAGCGGCGCGCCGGGCGAAGCATCCGAGCGCGCCAGCCAAGGGACGGCTGGGAAGCCGCCCGCAGAAGACGGGAAGAGAGGGCGGCGCTAGAGCGGCGTTGGACGCATCAGAAAGACGGCGGCGGGCGTGAGGCTCCAGCGGACGGCGAGGAGGCGGCTTGCCTCTTCTTCGGCATTCGCAGGTTCGCGCAGCGTCTGGGGCGCGGGGGTGACGAGGCGCCGAAGCACCTCGGCGAAATGATGAAGTTGCGTGAGCATCGTCATTTTGAATCTCCCTGATGTTGTTCCAATGACGGGTTCGGCCGGCGCCGTCTTTCTTCGGTCGCCGCTACTGAAGGCTCCTCACCTGCGCGGAGCGCTTCGCGATTTCGAGCGTCACCTCCGTCGCCTTTTCGAGCGACTTCACAGGCAGGTACTCGAAAATGCCGTGGTAATTGAGGCCGCCCGTGAAGACGTTGGGGCAGGGCAGGCCGTGCGCGGACATCACGGCGCCGTCCGTGCCGCCGCGGATCGGCTCCTCGACGGGCGTGAGGCCGACGGCTCGGTACGCCTCGCGAGCGATTTCAAGGACCTTGGGGGCCTTTTCGAGGTAGGGCCGCATGTTTTCGTAGGTGTCCTTGATAGTGAGTTCGATCACGGCGCCGGGGTTGGCGGCCTTGAGGTCTTCGGCGTGCTTTTTTAGGTACGCCTTCTTCGCTTCAAATTTCGTCTTGTCGTGGTCGCGGATCAGCATCGTCACGCGGCTTTCTACGACGTCCCCCTCCATGCGATGGGCGTGGAGAAAGCCTTCGTAGCCTTCGGTGTGTTCGGGCGTCATGTCGTCGGGCAGCGACGCCACGAACTTCGCGGCGCAGCGCAGGGCGTTCACCATCTTGTTCTTCGCAGAGCCCGTGTGCACGCCTACGCCTTTCACCGTGAGAACGGCGGAGGCGGCGTTGAAGGTTTCGCTCTCCAGCCCTCCGATTTCGCCGCCGTCGATTGTGTAGGCGTACTGCGCGGCGAAGGCGCTGTAGTCAAGATTCTCCGTGCCGCGTCCGATCTCTTCGTCGGGCGTGAACGCGATGCAGATCTTCGCGTGCGGCGTTTCGGGGTGCTGCTGCAGCCATTCGACCGTCGTCATGATGGAGGCGATGCCCGCCTTGTCATCGGCGCCGAGCAGCGTGGTGCCGTCCGTGAAGATGATGTCTTCACCCGCGTACTTCTTGATTTCAGGGAAGGTCTCGACGGAGAAGATGATGTGTTTTTCGGCGTTGAGGACGACGTCCCGGCCGTCAAAGCGGCGGATCTGAGGATTCACGTTCAGGCCGCTGGCGTCGGGTGCCGTGTCCATATGGGAGCTGAAGCCAAGCGCAGGGCAGGCTTCGCAGCCCGGCGTGGCGGGCAGCGAGGCGTAGACAATGCCGCCATGGCCGAGGTGAGCGTCAGCAACGCCAAGCGCTGAGAGTTCCGAAACCAACGCTTCCGCGAGCTTCAGCTGCTTTGCGGAAGAGGGCGCCGCTTCGGACGCGGGGTCCGATTGGGTGTCAAAGGCTACATACCGAAGAAAACGGTCAAGCACAGCGGACGACATGGAGAAATCACTCCTTGAAAATCGCAATGCAGGCATTGTCGCGCAGGGGCGGAAGGGAGGCGCGCGACGCAGACGTGTTCACGGAATCAAATCAATTTGTTTGGGTATTTTTGACTAGGACGGCAGGGAGCGGGCTTGGGACGAATGAGCCAGGTGTTCAATGGAAAAACTTGTTGTGTAGCGGGAGAGACCCGAAAACTCTCCGATTGACCGCGAGTAAAGACGCCGGTTTCTGGTGATGCTGCTTCAAGGCCTTGCATTTTTGCAAGGTGCGGGAGGTGCGGGCGGCGTATTCTCTGGCTCATTCCCAAAACAAAGGCTTCGGACGGCGTCCCTCCCGATTCGCCGCCACGCCGTGCACCACCAACGACATGAACTGGCTTCTCAATCTCTTCACAGACGCTGGGTCCGTGGAGCATGCGCTCTTCGTCTACGCAGGCGTCATCGCGCTTGGCATGGCGCTCGGGCGCCTCAAGGTTTTCGGCGTCTCGCTTGGCGTGAGCTTCGTGCTCTTTGTCGGGCTTGCGGCAAGCTATGCCGGCATCACCGTCAATTCGACGGGACTCGCCTACCTGCGCGACTTCGGACTCGCGCTTTTCGTGTTTTCCATTGGGTTGCAGGTGGGGCCCTCGTTTTTCTCGTCCTTCAAGCGCGGCGGCCTGCAGCTGAACCTTCTGGCGCTGCTTGCGGTCGCAGCGAGCCTTGTGGTCACCGTCGGTCTTTACTTTGCGTTCTCCGATCGGATCGACCTCGCGCAGATGCTGGGCGTTCACTACGGCGCCGTCACGAACACGCCGGGCCTGGGCGCAACGCAGGAGGCGCTGAACGTTTTGGGCTATCAGGGCGACGACATTGCCGTCGCCTATGCGTGCGCCTATCCGCTGGGCGTCGTGGGCATCATCGGCTCGGCGATTGCGCTGCGTTTTCTCTTTCACATCAATCTGGCGGACGAAGACCGGGCTTGGGAGGCGGCCGAGCGCGCCGCGGACGACGCGCCCATCTACTTTCAGGTGAAGGTGACGAACGCTGGCATCAACGGTCAGACGATCCGCAAGATCCGCGACTTCATCGGACGGCCCTTCATCTGCAGCCGCGTGATGCACGAAGGCGTCATCACGAGCCCGACGGCAGACACGGCGATCTTTGTGAATGATCATCTGCGCATCGTGGCGGGGCGTGAGGCGAGGGAGTCGATCACCGCCTTCTGCGGGCAGGAGGATGACGGGCCGGACCTCACGACCGAGCATTCGCCCTTGGTCTCCCGGCGCTTTACGGTGACGAAAGTGGCGGTGAACGGCACGACGATCGGCGACCTGCACCTTTCGCACTACGACGGCGTCAACATCACGCGCGTTTTTCGCGCCGGCATGACGCTTTTTCCTTTCCAGCAGCTTCACTTGCAGATCGGCGATCAGGTCTACTGCGTGGGACCGGAGAAGGCGGTGGAGCGCCTGGCGGTGACGCTTGGAAATCAGACAGGCAAGTTGAATGCGCCCAACGTCGCCATGATCTTTCTGGGACTGCTCGTCGGCGTGGTGCTGGGCGCCGCGCCCATCGCGCTCCCCGGCATGCCGGTGCCTTTGAAGCTGGGGTTGGCGGGCGGGCCGCTCATCGTCGCGATTCTGCTGGGCTACTTCGGGCCGCAGTTGAAGATCGTCACCTACACGACGCAGTCCGCGAACCTGATGCTGCGCGAGCTGGGCATCGCGCTCTTTCTGGCGAGCGTGGGGCTTGCGGCGGGGAATCGCTTTGTGGCGGCGATTGCTGGCGGCGAGGGCCTTCTCTACATGGCGTTTGGCTTCATCATCACGGTGGTGCCGATTCTGTTGACGGGGATCGTCGCGCGGTTGAAATTCGGCATGAACTACCACGCGATCGTGGGGCTCATCGCCGGTG
>CAVJUB010000056.1:4662-13826 GCA_963652545.1 Hallella faecis
GACCGATCCGCCGACGCTCGCGTTCGCCGGGACGCTTTCGGAGAAGAACATTTCGACGGTGGCGTATTCGACGGTGTATCCGCTTTCGATGTTCCTGCGGATTCTCTCGGGACAGCTCGTGCTGCTCCTCTTGTGGTCTTTCGTGGTGCCGTGATGCAGATGCGACGTGTTTTGGTGGCGCTCGGGCTGGCGACGGCGCTGGGCGCGCACGCCGAAAGCGACGTGGTTCGCTTGGGAATTTCCAACTACGCGCAGCCCAATCCCAACGAGATCCTCTACCGAACGACGATCGAGACGCTGCGAAAGGCCGTGGCGCCCAAGCCGCTCATCGTCACGCACTACTCGCCGGGCGAACTTTCGGACCGCATTGTCGAAGACCATCTGGACCTGCTCTTCGGCTCGTCGGGTTTTTACCGGCGCCATCAGGCGCGGGCGGGCTTTCGCGAGCTGGTGAGCATCGCCTCCGACCGCTATCCGAATCCCAATCAGACGGACGGCGCGGCGATCGTGGTTCGCGCCGACCGCACGGACCTCAATCAGGTTCGAGACCTCGCGGGCAAGGTGCTCTCAGCCAATGAGCCATTCACCTTCACAGGCTATTTGGTGCCGATGGGCGTCATCGCGATGGAGGCGGGTGATCCGCTCGCCTTCTTTGGCGAACAGCGCTTTGTCGGCGAGGGCGACACGATGCGCATGGTGGCTCGGGACGTGCTCGAAGGCCGCGCGGACGCGGGCTTTCTGCGGCTTTGCATGCTGGAGTCCCTCATCGCCCGCGGCGACGTGCCGGAGGGCGCCTTGAAGGTCATTGCCGAGCGCACGCATCCGGGTGAAGCCTGCCGGCGCTCGACGACGCTTTATCCCGGCTGGACCGTGAGCACGTCGCCCAACGCGTCGGCGGGTCTGGCGCGCCGCGTGACGCTGGCGCTTTTGCAGCAGCCTCCGGTCGGAAACGGCCTGCATTGGGCGATCGCGAGCAACTACCAGGCAGTGGATGCCCTCTACCGCGTGCTGGAGCTGGGTCCCTACGCCTACCTGCGGCAATGGTCGCTGCAGCGATTTGTCGAGCGCTACTGGGCGTGGCTTCTGGCGGCTTGCTTTGCCATGGGGTGCCTTGCGTTCGCCGCCGGTCATTTTGCGAGGAAGGCGAAGCGGCAGTCGGAAGCCCTGCAGAAAGCTTTCGTGCGTGAACGTGCGCTTGAAAAAGCGTCGCGCGAAGCGGAAATGAAAATGAACGCCCTGCAGAAAGTGCAGGCGGTGGGACAGCTCTCCTCGATGATTGCGCACGAGCTGCGGCAGCCTTTGACGAGCATTCGGGCGCTGGCCCGAGGCTTGGCGCGCTTTGCCGAGCAAGGAAAGTGCACGCCGGCGATGCTTTCTGAAAACCTCGCCGTCATCGGCGAGCAGGCGCAGCGGGCGGACGCCGTGATCGAGCGCGTGCGAAGCTACGCCAAGGCGCCGGTGGCGCCGCGCGAAACGCTGGATCTCGCGGACGTCGCGCGGCAGGCCGTGCACCATGTGACGCTCGGAAGCCGAGACGCTGCCGGCAAAGTGACGGAGGACCTGCAGACGGTTCGGGTGCGAGCAAACGCCGAAGAGCTCTTGGTGGCGGTAGTGAATCTGTTGAAAAACGCGCTGGAGGCGGTGGAGGGACAGTCGGACGGACGGGTTCGGATCGTTGCACGCGCAGCGGACGGGCGGGCTGAAGTGATGGTGGAAGACAACGGGCCGGCGCTGTCGGACGAAGCGCTGGCGGCGCTCGCCGAGCCTTTGAAGTCGCAGAAGGCGGGCGGCCTTGGACTGGGGCTCTCGATCGTGAAGACGATTGCGGAGAGTCATGCGGGGCGGCTGCGGTTTCAAAGGCGGCAGCCGGGACTTGCGGCGGTGATTGAGCTGCCGCTTGAGAAAGGAGGCGAATCATGACCCATGACGACGCGCTTTTGATTCGACTGGTGGACGATGACGCCGTGCTGCGGCATTCGCTTGCGTTTTTGCTGCAGGCCGAAGGCTGGACGGTGGCGGAGTACGAAAGCGCCGAGGCCTTTCTTGCCAATGACCGGCTGGCGCAGCCCGGCTGCCTCGTGCTCGACATCCGCATGGACGGCATGTCGGGACTGGAGCTGCAGCAGGAGCTGATGCGGCGCGGCTCGCGGCTGCCCGTCATTTTTCTCACCGGACACGGCACGATGGAGACTGCGGTGGAGGCGATGAAGGTGGGCGCCGTGGACTTTGTCGCCAAGCCCATCGATCCCGAGCGCTTTGTGGAGGCGATTCGCGCGGCGCTTGCCAAGAATGCGCTCAAGGCGCTCGGCATCCGGACGGCGGGAGACGCCGTCGCCGCCTATGCGACGCTCACGGACCGCGAGAAGGAAGTGTGCCGCACGCTCGCCAAAGGCCTTCTGAACCGCGAGGCGGCGATCCGGCTTTCAATCAGCGAGCGGACGGTGGAGGGACACCGCGCCGCCGCTTTCAAAAAGCTCGGCATCCGTACGGTGGCGGACCTCGTTCTCTTTTTCGCGGAGCTGAGAAAGACGCTGCCGGACGCCTGAAGACAAAAAGACGGCCGCTTCGGGAAGGCGAGGCGCGCGCCCGAAGCAGCCGCAAGTCAGGAGAGAAGAACATCCCGTCGGGAGCGCTTCGGATGAAAAATCGCTCCCGGTTCAAGATGAGAAGGCGGTCAGGCCTTCTTTGCCTTCGCGCGCTGCGCGGCGCTGCGGGCCGCGCGGCGGCCGAAGATCACCGCTGAGGTGAGCTGGCTCCCTACGATGTAGTTCCAGTAGAAGATGCCGCCCGTTGCGTTGCCCGCGGCGTAGAGACCCGGAATCGGCTCTCGCTCAGTGTTGATGACTTCCCCGTCTTCGGTGATGTTGGGGCCGCCGAAGGTGGCCGTCATGCCGCCCTGGAAGGGGAGAGCGATGAAGGGGGGCTTCACGACGGGACGCGGATGCTCAAGGGTGTTCGCAGGCGACAAGTCCGAGGCCGTGCCGTTTTTGACGGCGCGGTTGTAGCTTTCCATCGTCGCCTTGAGCGCTTTGGCGTCCACGCCCATCGCCTTGGCGAGCTCTTCGATGCTGCCGCCTTCGTAGATCGGCGCCTTCTTCATCTTGTAGCGGTCGAGGCGGATCTGCACGGTGTCGATGCCGACGATGGCGCTGTCCATGACGATGTAGGCCCAGTTGTCGAGCGTTACTTTGGGAAGTTCCTTCGCGACTTCAACGTAGGTCTTGGCTTCGTCGATCACACGCTGCCCCTTGCGGTCCACGATGACGCCGTAGTTGACGAGCGTGGAGGGGTTCGCCTGCGTGGGTCCGTGGATCGGGCCGCCGTGGAACTGGTCCATGTTGGAGTAGTAGGGGAAGAAGGGCTTTGTGAGCTCGATGTTTTCGCCCATCATGTAGGGCGAGCCGCGCAGGGGCATCAGCGTCGCGCCGCCGCCCATGTACTTGCAGACCATCTCCTTGTTGGCGTGAAAGCCGCCGGTGCAGAGAATGACGCCGCCCTTGGCGTTGAAGAGCACTTCGCCGAGATCTTCCGAGATGGCGCGCACGCCCGTGCAGGCGAGCAGCGGCGTCTTGAGAAGCTCCACCACCTTCGTGTTTGTGAAGTACTTGATGCGCGGGCTTTTCTTCACCTCGTCCATCAACTGCTTCACGAGCTGGTTTCCGCCCGGCTTCAGTTCGCCCGCGACCTGATGGCCGCGGTTGAGGCCCGGCCACACTTCGGTGACGAGCTTCTTGAAGCGAACGCCGGCGCGGTCCGTGAGCCACTGCACGGCGGAGGCGCTTTCTTCGGCGAAGATCTTCGTGAGCTCGGGGTTCCCCTGATTGAGGGACACCTTCATCATGTCCTGGTAGAAGGCTTCCACGGTGTCGGTGTCAAGGCCCTGCTCCTTTTGCACGTAGGTCTTCGTGGCGTTGAAGATGCCGCCCGCGTAGATGGTGTTGCCAAACGGCATGCTCATCTTTTCCAAGAGCGCCACGCGGGCGCCGTTGTCGGACGCTTCAAGCGCCGCCGAGAGGCCGGCGCAGCCCGAACCGACGATGACGACGTCAAAGGTGTACTGGCGAGGACGGCGGGCGGCGGCTTCGGCCGTGCCTGCGATGCCGACGGACGCGGCGGCTGCCGCGCCGAGAAGTCCGTTGCGAAGAGCGCTGCGGCGATTCATCATGACTCATCTCCTAGTTGTGCCAAGGCTTGAAGACCATCTTCTCGCCTTGAATTTTCAGATGGAGAGATTCTTTCAGCGGTTGGTACGCGCGTACCTTGCGCCGCATCAAGAAGCGTGCGGGTGGTCGGACAATTCGGAAAAGTGCTCAGAATTCGCGCAAAAGTCCGCCGGAATCCGTGACGAAGCGGTGCGAAAACCGACAAGGCGGGAGTAAACTCTCCAATCTTTTGTCCTAGCCTCGTCCGAAGCGAGGCGTCCGCTGCCACACTCGAGTTCCAAAAGGCCACCGCCATGACGGTCGATTCCGACGACATCAACGCTTCGCAACCCGCCGATCCCAACGCGGTCGGCGCGGTGTTTGACTCCACCTACGAAGCGCGTGACGCCTGCGGCTGGTCCTGCACGGCGGACGCGGCGGGCGTCGTGCAGACGGTGCGCTGGAGCGCGGAGTATCGGGCCCTCATCGGCGAAGAGCTCGAAAATTCGCCGGCGGGACTGGCGCGGTTTTGGGAGCTGGTGCATCCCGACGATCGTGAGAGAGCTGACGAGGCCTTTTCCACCGCGTTGCAGGAACTCTCCTGCAGCACGGTCTACGACGTGGAGTACCGCATTCGGTGTGCGGACGGTGAGTACCACTGGTGCCGCGACATGGGGCGCTACATTGATCCGTTGGGAAGCCCCCTGCGCCGCTTTTACGGCGTGGTGGTGCTTGTGGACCGCGTGCGCGAACTGCAGGCTGCCTATGAAAGGCGCGAGGCGGAGCTCGCGGACCTCTGCAAGCGGCAGGCGGCGCAGCTCGTGGAAATTCAGCGGCTCAATGAGCTGCTTGCCAAAAGCAACGCCGGCACGGAGCGCCAGGAGGGCGCGATCAGCGCGCTGGGCCGCCAGTACGCGACGATCTGGTACAACAGTCCCTCGAAGAATCGTCTGCGCCTCATTCAGAACACCGGCTTTCGCGTTTATGAAGCCGCCGTGCGCGACGCGCAGGGGCTGGGCAACTACGAAGAAGGGCAGAAGCGCTACGCCGAAACGGGCATTCATGAAGAAGATCGCGAGGCCTACCTTGCGGCGACGAAGACGGAGGTGGTTCTTCGTGAGGTGAAGCGCCAGCCCGTCTACCGCGTGCCTTTCCGCCGCTGCACGGAGTACGGCACCGAGTACTATGAAGCGTGCTTTGCGCGCACGGACGCCGAAGGCGCGAGCGACGGCTTTGTGCTGGGCTTCAAGAATGTGAACAAGGAAGTTCGCGAGGAAAAAAAGAAGCAGGAGGCGCTGGAGACGGCGCTCGATGCCGCGCAGCGCGCGAGCCGCGCGAAGACCGTGTTCCTGAACAACATCTCGCACGACATCCGCACGCCGATGAACGGCATCATCGGCATGACCGCGATCGCCGCGGCGCACATCGACGACCGGCGCCGCGTGAAGGACTGCCTCACGAAGATTTCGGTCGCGAGCTCCCACTTGCTGGGGCTCATCAACGACGTTCTTGACATCTCCCGCATCGAGTCGGGGAAGGCGACCCTGAACGAAGAGAAGTTCAGCCTCGCCACGCTCTTTTCCGACATCATCGGCGTCGTCGATCCCGAAGTGGAGGTGAAGGAGCAGGATCTCGCGATCGACGTGCACGACGTCGTGCATGAAAACGTGCTTGGGGACGCCATCCGCCTGCGCCAGGTCTTTCTCAACATCATCAGCAACGCCGTGAAGTTCACGCCGCGCGGGGGCCGCATCGAGGTGAAGCTCACCGAGCGCCCCACGTCGTCGCGGCACTACGCAAGCTTTGAATTCGTCTGTCGCGACACGGGCTGCGGCATGACGCCGGAATTTCAGGACCGCCTCTTCACGCCTTTTGAGCGCGCCGAGGACGCCTTCTTGAACCACACGCCGGGCACGGGACTCGGATTGCCCATCGCGCGCAACATCGTGCGCATGATGGACGGCGACATTACGGTCGCTTCTGAGTATGGCAAGGGAAGCACCTTCTCCGTCACCTTCCGCTTGAAGACGCAGGCGGCGATGCACTCAGGGGAAGAAGTCTTGAAGGGACTCTCCGTGCTGGTGGTGGACGATGACGAGATTCTGTGCGAAAGCACGTGCTACTCCCTTTCGGAACTCGGCATGAAGGGCGACTACGTCTTGTCGGGCGAAGCGGCGGTTGTGAAGGTGCGGGCGGCGCATGAAGCCGCCAATGACTACAACGTCTGCCTCATCGACTGGCGCATGCCCGGCATGGACGGCGTGCAGACGACGCGGGCCGTGCGCGAGTGCGTCGGCCCCGACGTGCCGATCATCATCATTTCCGCCTACGACTGGTCGACGATTGAAAAGGAGGCGCGCGAAGCGGGCGCCGACGGCTTCATCGAGAAGCCGCTTTTCAAATCGCGCCTGGATGCGGTGATCAGCGGCCTTGTCACGGGAAAGCAGGAGGAGGCCGAAAATGAAGCCATGGTGGATGATGAGCACTTTGACTTCACGGGGCGTCGCGTCCTCCTGGTGGAGGACAATCCCCTCAATCAGGAGATCGCGGTCGAAGTTCTCGGCATGACGAAGGCCGAAGTGGAGACGGCCGGCAACGGCCGCGAAGCGGTCGCGGCCTTCGAAGGGCATGAAGCGGGCTACTACGACGTGATTCTCATGGACATCCAGATGCCGGAAATGGACGGCAATGCCGCCGCCCAGCTGATCCGCGGCATGGACAAGGCTGACGCGCGCACCGTGCCCATCATCGCGATGAGCGCCAATGCCTACGCCGAAGACCGCGAGAAGGCGCGCGCGAGCGGCATGAACGACTACCTCACGAAGCCCGTCAACTTCAAGACGATGCTCACGCTCATCCGTCGCTACCTCGAGGAGAAATCCGCATGACGAACGCATCAACGGAACGCCGGCTCGAGCAGAGCGCTTCGGGCTGGGCCATTCTGGTGGACCGGGACGGCAATCTTCTCTCAGGCGACTGGGGTCCGGAGCTGGCGAAGATGCTGGGGATTGCGATGCAGTCCCTGCAGGACTACTTTGATTTGGTGCACCCGGAGGACAAGGCGCGGGTGGCGCAGGGCATTTACGCCGCGACGCATGATCCCACGGGCCGGACGCCTTACGGAACGGACTGCCGCGTGAAGCTCGCGGACGGTCTCTACCACTGGTGTCACGACATGGGCCGCATCGAGCTGCAGGACGACGGCACGCGGCGCTTCGTGGGCTTCATCTTCACGATCGACCGGGAAAAGGAGATTTTGGAGAGCAGCCGGCAGCGCGAAGAGGTGCTCGCTCGCACGGTCGCGGAACAAGAGCGGCAGCTGGCGGACATCCGGCGCTTGAACGAGAGCTTGGAACGGTCCCGGGCGGAAGCCGAGGAACTCAAAAAGGTCGTGGAGGGCTTGAGCAGCGAGAACGCCACGGTCTGGTACATCACGGTGCCCGAGATGACGGCGGCGCCGCTGCAGAGCTTTACGAGAGTCCACGACTTGGTGATGGACGAGGCGGTGAAGCAGGCGATGGCGCTCAACAACTTTGAGCAGATCTGCCGCGCCTACACGAATTCCTACGTCTACGAAGCGGACCGGCCGCGGCTTTTGGAAGCCGCCAGCTACGAGCACGTTCGCCGCGAGATGCACAAGGACCTGCGAGGCTACTCGGTGGACTACCGCCGCGCCACGAGCAGCGGCATGGAGTACTACCGCGTCACGTTCGTGCTGGTGGCGCCCGAGACGGGGTCCGAGGACTTCATCGTCGCCTTCCGCAACGTGGACCGCGAAGTGCGCGAGCGCCGGCAGAAGGCGGAGGCGCTGCAGACGGCGCTCGACGCCGCCGAGCGCGCCGGCCGCGCCAAGGCGGTGTTCTTGAACAGCGTCTCTCACGACATTCGCACGCCCATGAACGGCATCATCGGCATGACGGCGATTGCGGCGGCGCACGTGGACGAGCCCGATCGCGTGAAGGACTGCCTCGGCAAGATTTCCGTGGCGAGCACGCATCTTCTGTCGTTGCTGAACGATGTTCTCGACATTTCGAGCATCGAGACGGGAGAGGCCTCGCTGAGCGAAGAGCGGTTCAATCTCGCCACCGTCTTTTCCGAGATGGCGACGATCCTGTCGCCGGAAGCTTCCGGCAAAGGCGTGCGCTTTGCCGCCGACTGCGACGTGCATCACCGGGATCTGATCGGCGACGGCCTGCGGCTGCGGCAGATCTTCATCAACATCGCCGGCAACGCCATCAAGTTCACGCCCGCGGGCGGTCAGGTCGATGTGCTTCTAAAGGAGAAGGCTTCTTCGTCGCGCCACTATGCCGCCTTTGAATTCACCTGCCGCGACACGGGCTGCGGCATGAAGCCCGAGTTCCTCGAACACATCTTCCAGCCGTTCTCGCGCGCCGCGGAAACAAAGAGCATTCCCGGCACGGGGCTGGGCCTTTCCATTGCGCACAACTTGATCGACATGATGGACGGCGAGATCAAGGTGGCGTCCGAGTACGGAAAAGGGAGCTGCTTTACGGTGTCCTTCCGCCTGCGGACGACGGGCGAAAAGGAGCTGCCTCTCGTGGACGCGCAGAAGGCGGCTGAGATCGAGCCCTTGACGGGGCTTGAGTCGCTCGACTTCACCGGAAAGCGCATTCTCCTCGTGGAAGACAACGAGCTCAATCGCGAGATTGCGGTCGAGCTTTTGGAGATGACGCACGCCACGGTGGAGACGGCGGAGAACGGGCTGGAAGCGGTGAAGGCGTTCGGGAGCCACGACGCCGGCTGGTACGACCTCATTCTCATGGATATTCAGATGCCGGTGATGGACGGCAACGCCGCCACGCGCCTCATTCGCTCATCGTCGGCGGCGGATGCGGGAACGGTGCCTGTCGTCGCCATGAGCGCCAACGCCTTTGCGGAAGACAAGCAGACGGCGAAGTCCGCCGGCATGAACGACTACCTCCCGAAGCCCGTGGACATGGCGGCGCTTGCTGCGGTGCTGAATCGCTATCTCGGGTAGCGCGGCGAGCGGATTCGCAACGG
>CAVJUB010000057.1:0-13787 GCA_963652545.1 Hallella faecis
AACTGCCGGAAGGCACCGAAATGGTGATGCCTGGCGACAACATCACGATGACCGTTCAGCTGATCTGCCCGATCGCTATGGAACAGGGTCTGCGCTTCGCTATTCGTGAAGGCGGCCACACGGTCGGCGCCGGCGTTGTTGCTAAGATCATCGAGTAATATCTTCCAAACGGACGATCCGGCGTGAGCCGGGTCGGACGGTGAGGACAGGGGTATAGCTCAATCGGCAGAGCGACGGTCTCCAAAACCGTAGGTTGAGGGTTCGATTCCTTCTGCCCCTGCCACCAGATGATATGAACAAGCCGCGATCGACGAGACCGCGGCTTGTTTGTTTGCGTAAAAAGCGAACTGAAAGTAAAAGTCCAATGAGTAATTCAAACGTTCAGCCGAGCTCCAACAAGGCGCTCGACGCCGTTGTCCTCACGCTGGCGATCGTTCTCGCCATCGCAGGCGTTCTGGCGTTCACCTTCCTCTCCGAAGAGAGCCTGGCGGTGCGTCTTGCCGCGTTGTTCGGCGGTCTCATCCTCGCTTGCGTCGTGGGCTACTTCTCGCCCACCGGCAAGAGCTTCATCGGCTACTGCCGCTCCTCCTACGACGAGTTGCGCCGCGTGGTGTGGCCGACCCGCAAGGAGACTGTCAACACGACGGGGATCGTGATGGCCTTCGTGGTGGCGGTGGCGTTCTACCTCTTCGTGGTGGACATGTTTGTGGAATGGGGCCTCTACGACGGCCTGCTTCGTTTGACTTTCTGATTGGCGGGAGCTGAGAATGACTGACAACGTCGTCAATGAAAACGCTGAAGCGGCAGCCGCTGAGAAGAAGCATCCTCAGATGCGCTGGTACACGCTGCACGTCTATTCCACGATGGAAAAGAGCGTGGCGCGTGCGGTGCGCGAACGCATCGACCGCTCGGAGTTCTCCGACCTCTTCGGCGACGTGCTGCTGCCGATTGAGAAGGTGCAGGAAAACCGCAACGGCCGCACCTACGAAGTCGAGCGCCGCATGTATCCGGGCTATGTCTTCGTGGAAATGGTGATGAACGAAGACACCTGGCATCTCATCAATTCCACGCCGCGCGTCATTGAGTTCCTCGGGAACAACAATCCCGTGCCGCTCACGCAGCGTGAAATCGACGACATCAAGGGCCGCATGAACATCGGCGAGGGCGAGAAGGCTCGTCCGAAGGTGCTCTTTGAGGTGGGCGAAGTCGTCCGCATCAAGGAAGGCCCCTTCACCGACTTCAACGGCCGCGTCGAAGAAGTCATGTACGACAAGGCCCGCCTGCGCTGCTTCGTGTCCATCTTCGGACGCGAGACGAGCGTGGAGCTCGCCTTCAACGAAGTCGAAAAAGTCTAGTTTTCGACTTCGTCCGGGAGAACGGATATCGGGGTTGCCCGACGTCCGTTTTCTTTTGCCCGAAAGCCACAGAAAGACGGGGCGCTCGGACAAAAAAGGAAAATTTTTCATCCAGGGCTTGCAATTTGACGAATGCATCGGCATAATTGCGCCCTTTCGTAATTTCAACTGGGGAGCGGACTCATGGTGAGGCCGCGGATGAACCCAGGGAGTCATATACAAAATGGCAAAGAAGATCGTCGGCTTTATCAAGCTGCAGATTCCTGCAGGCAAAGCCAATCCCTCGCCCCCCGTCGGCCCGGCTCTCGGCCAGCGTGGTCTGAACATCATGGAATTCTGCAAGGCCTTCAACGCGAAGACCCAGAAGATGGAAGCTGGCCTTCCGATCCCCGTGGTGATCACCGCCTACGCCGACAAGAGCTTCACGTTCGTGATGAAGACCCCGCCGGCCACCATCCTCATCAAGAAGGCTGCTGGCATCCAGAAGGGTTCTGCTCGTCCGCACACCGACAAGGTGGGCAAGATCACCCGTGCTCAGGCTGAAGAAATCGCCAAGGCGAAGCAGCCTGACCTGACGGCCGCCGACATGGACGCCGCCGTTCGCACGATCGCTGGTTCCGCCCGTTCCATGGGCATCACGGTGGAGGGCCTGTAACATGGCAAAGTTGAGCAAGCGCGTCAAGGCGAATGCCGCCAAGTACGACCTCACCAAGCACTTCTCCGTCATCGAAGCGCTTGACGCCGTCAAGGCCTGCGCCAACGCCAAGTTCGACGAATCCGTCGACGTGGCGATCCAGCTCGGCATTGACACCCGCAAGTCCGACCAGACGATCCGCGGCGCTGTCGTGATGCCTGAAGGCACCGGCAAGACCGTTCGCGTCGCCGTGTTCACGCAGGGCGCCAAGGCCGAAGAAGCCAAGGCCGCCGGCGCTGACGTGGTGGGCTTTGACGACCTCGCTGCTGAAGTGAAGGCCGGCAAGCTTGACTTCGACGTCGTGATCGCCTCTCCGGATGCGATGCGCGTGGTGGGCCAGCTCGGTCAGATCCTCGGCCCGCGCGGCTTGATGCCGAACCCGAAGGTCGGCACCGTGACCCCGAACGTGGCTCAGGCTGTGAAGAACGCCAAGGCTGGTCAGGTTCAGTTCCGTGCTGACAAGGCTGGCATCGTTCACGCCCCGATCGGCCGCGCTTCCTTCGAGTCTGCTCGTTTGGCGACGAACCTCAAGGCTCTCGTCGAGCAGCTCAACAAGATGAAGCCCGCCAGCCAGAAGGGCATCTACCTGAAGAAGATCGCTGTGAGCTCCACCATGGGCATCGGTGCCCGCGTGGACATCGCGACGCTCTAATTCAAGGTTGTAGAAGTAACACCGCAGGACTGGCCGGAAGGGAGAAATTCCGAAGGGCCGGTTCTGTCAGGGGTCGTGAGGCCCCGAGGGCTTTGGGTAGCCCCAGTAGCGAAAGCGAACGGGCTGCTGTCAAAGACCGCTGGAGGAGCGGGAGCGCTTCATTTTGAAGAAACTGCTCTTTAATCGTCTCGGGGGCCGGGCGGAAAGCTCGGGCTGCAGGAGACATCCAGCGCAGACGGTTCAAACCTCAAAGAGAGACTCTGTGTTGTGTTTAGGGTTTATTTCCCGCCCACGCACGAAACTCTCAGAGACGGATTAAACCGGTTATTAAAAAGAACCGGTGCATTCGATGCTGTACTGAATGCACCTCTGAGTGGAGCCAGACCATGGGTCTTAATCGTCAAGACAAAGCGGCAGTGATTGAAGAGATGCGCGGCATTGTTGCCGGCGCCTCTGCGATCGTTATCGCTGAATACCGTGGGCTGACCGTTGAAGCAGTGACCAAGCTGCGCGCCAATGCGCGTCAGCAGGGTGTGCAGTTGCGTGTGGTGAAGAACACGCTGGTGCGTCGTGCTGTCGAAGGGACGGCGTTTGCCGATCTGGCCGAGAAGTTCTCCGGCCCGCTCGTCTACGCTTTCTCCGCCGACCCCGTCGCCGCCGCGAAGGTTCTTGCCCAGTTTGCCAAGGAAAACGACAAGCTCGTTATCAAGGCCGGCGCGATGCCCAACAACGTCCTCGACGTTGCTGGCGTGCAGCAGTTGGCGACGATGCCGAGCCGCGAGGAACTCCTTGCCAAGCTGATGGCTACGATGAACGAGCCGATTGCGAAGTTCGTCCGCACCATCAACGAAGTGCCGGCGCGCTTCGTTCGCACTGTGGCTGCTTACCGCGATGCCCAGGAAAAGGCCGCTGCTTAATTTCGAGCAGCTGTCACAAACCAAACCAATTTAAATTTACTACACAGTTACGGAGTCAAAAATGGCCCTGACCAATGAAGAAATTCTCGACGCGATCGCTTCCAAGACCGTCCTCGAAATCAGCGAACTCATCAAGATGATGGAAGAAAAGTTCGGCGTTACCGCTACGGCTGCTGTTGCCGTTGCCGGCCCCGCCGCTGGCGCTGCTGCCGCCCCCGCTGAAGAAAAGACCGAATTCAACGTCGTTCTTTCCGAAGTCGGCTCCAACAAGATCGCCGTCATCAAGGTCGTCCGCGAAGTGACCGGCCTCGGCCTCAAGGAAGCCAAGGACCTCGTCGAAGGCGCCCCCAAGGCCATCAAGGAAGGCGTTGCCAAGGAAGAAGCCGAAGAGCTCAAGAAGAAGATCGAAGCTTCCGGCGCCAAGGTCGAACTCAAGTAATTTCCTTTTGGGAATTGCCTGTGATGCCGCAGGGGAGGGAGCTCTCTCGACCCGGCGGCAGAAAAATCGGGGAGAATTTTTTCGAAAGTTCTCCCCTGATTTTGAAGTGAGTTTGGTATACTTCCGAGCTCAGCTCAAAGTCAAAGTCTGAATGATCGAAGAGAGCAAGCAGTAACTTGACCCCACCAGCCGCGCGGTTGCAGTACGAAGATGCGTACTGCCCGAGCGGCTTTTGGCGTCCGCGTCGTTTGCAGGAAAAACCTTTTCGATCTTTTTTGCTTTCTTGGCCCACGTGTTTTTCTCCCCCTCGCGTCGAACGGAGTTTCCATGTCGTACTCGTTCACTGAAAAGAAACGCATTCGGAAGAGTTTTGCTACGCGTCCGAGCGTCCTTGAAGTGCCTCCCCTGCTGGAAATGCAGCTTCGCAGCTACAAAGATTTCCTCCAGGCTGATGTCAAGCCCGAAAGCCGCAAAGACAACGGTCTTCAGGCTGCATTCACTTCCATCTTCCCGATCACGAGCCACAACGGCTACGCCCGCCTCACTTTCACGGACTACCAGCTTCAGAAGCCCGAATTTGATGTGCCGGAATGCCAGCTGCGCGGCCTCACCTACAGCTCTGCGTTAAGAGCTCGCATCCGCTTGGAAATTTTTGACCGTGACGCCGCCAAGCCCGGCACGATCAAGGAAATCCGCGAAAACGACGTCTACATGGGCGAGATTCCGCTCATGACGGAAAAGGCGTCCTTCATCATCAACGGCAGCGAACGAGTCATCGTGAGCCAGCTGCACCGTTCGCCCGGCATCTTCTTCGAGCACGACAAGGGCAAGACGCACTCCTCCGGGAAGCTGCTCTTCTCGGCGCGCGTGATTCCCTACCGCGGCTCCTGGCTCGACTTCGAATTCGATCCGAAGGACCTCGTCTACTTCCGCGTTGACCGCCGCCGCAAGATGGCGGGCACGATCCTTCTGAAGGCGATCGGCCTCACCCCCGAAGAGATCCTCGCGCACTTCTACGACTTCGACCAGTTCCGCATCCTGCAGAAGGGCGTGACCTGGACGTTTGAACCGTCCCGCCTGCAGGGCGAAACGGCTCAGTTCGACATCGCCGACGGCGAGGGCAACCTCATTGTCGCCAAGGACAAGCGCATCACCGCTCGTCACGTCCGCCTCATGAACGAGAAGGGCGTGAAGAGCCTTGCGGTGAACGACGAGTTCCTGATCGGCCGCGTGCTCGCCAAGACCGTCTTCGACAAGACGACCGGCGAAAAGATCGTTGACGCGAACGAAGAAATCACGGAAGAAACGCTCGCCACGCTGCGCGAGCACAAGATCCGCGCGGTGGAGACGCTCTTCACGAACGATCTCGATCGCGGCGCCTACATCTCCAACACGCTCCGTCTCGATGACAATCCCGACGAGCTCTCCGCCCGCATCGCGATCTATCGCATGATGCGTCCGGGCGAGCCGCCCACGGAAGAAGCGGTGGAGGGGCTCTTCAATCGCCTCTTCTTTGATCCCGATGCGTACGATCTGTCGCGCGTCGGCCGCATGAAGGTGAATGCGCGCTTCGGCCGCGGCACCGTCGAAGGCTCGATGACCCTCACGAAGGAAGACATCATCGACACGATGAAGGTGCTCGTCGCGCTGCGCAACGGCGCCGACACCGTGAAGCTGATCGACGCCGACGGCAACGTGCGTGAAATCGAAATTCACGGCGTGGACGACATCGACCACTTGGGCAACCGCCGCGTGCGCTGCGTGGGCGAACTCGCGGAAAACCAGTTCCGCGCCGGCCTCGTGCGCGTCGAGCGCGCCGTCCGCGAACGTCTCGGGTCCGCTGAAAGCGACAACCTGACGCCGCAGGACCTCATCAACAGCAAGCCCATTTCGGCCTCCATCCGCGAGTTCTTTGGCTCGAGCCAGCTCTCGCAGTTCATGGACCAGACGAATCCGCTCTCTGAAATCACCCACAAGCGTCGTATTTCCGCTCTGGGTCCGGGCGGCCTCACCCGCGAGCGCGCGGGCTTCGAAGTCCGAGACGTGCACGCCACCCACTACGGCCGCGTGTGCCCGATTGAGACGCCGGAAGGTCCGAACATCGGTCTGATCAACTCGCTCGCTCTGTACGCCCGCTTGAACGAGTACGGCTTCCTTGAGACGCCGTACCGCCGCGTGGTGGACGGCGTGGCCTTGAAGGGCGACGAGAACATTCAGTACCTCTCCGCCATTGAAGAAGGCAAGTACGTCATCGCTCAGGCCAACGCCGAGATGGATGACAACGGCAAGCTCATCGGCGAACTCGTCTCCGCTCGTGAAAACGGCGAATTCATCATGGCCTCTCCGGACCGCGTCCAGTACATGGACGTGGCGCCGACGCAGATCGTGTCCGTGGCGGCTTCGCTCATTCCGTTCTTGGAGCACGATGACGCGAACCGCGCCTTGATGGGTTCCAACATGCAGCGTCAGGGCGTGCCCTGCCTGCGTCCGGAAAAGCCCGTGGTGGGCACCGGCATTGAACGCACGGTGGCCGTCGACTCCAAGGCGACGGTGCAGGCCAAGCGCGGCGGTCTCGTGGAATACGTGGACGCCACCCGCGTCGTGGTCCGCGTGAACGACGAAGAAAACATCGCCGGCGAAGTGGGCGTGGACATCTACAACCTGCAGAAGTTCACCCGCAGCAACGGTTCCACGACCCTCAATCAGCGTCCGATCGTGAAGAAGGGCGACGTGATTGCCAAGGGCGACGTGCTCGCTGACGGCGCTTCGACCGACATGGGCGAGCTCGCCCTCGGCCAGAACATGCTGATCGCGTTCATGCCGTGGAACGGCTACAACTACGAAGACTCGGTGTTGATCAGCGAGCGCGTGGTGGCCGACGACCGCTACACCTCCATCCACATCGAAGAGCTCGACGTGGTGGCGCGTGACACGAAGCTCGGACCCGAAGACATCACCCGCGACATTTCGAACCTCTCTGAGAGCCAGCTCTCCCGCCTCGACGAGTCGGGCATTGTGGCGATCGGCGCGGAAGTGAAGGCGGGTGACGTTCTCGTGGGCAAGGTGACGCCGAAGGGCGAAACCCAGCTCACCCCTGAAGAGAAGCTCCTGCGAGTGATCTTCGGCGAAAAGGCGAGCGACGTGAAGGATACGTCGCTGCGCGTGCCGCCTGGAATGGCCGGCATCGTGATGGACGTGCAGGTCTTCACCCGCGAAGGCGTGGAGAAGGACAAGCGCGCGAAGTCCATCATCGAAGAGCAGCTGAAGCGCTACGACAAGGAATTGAAGGACGCGCTGCGCATCGTTGAGACCGACGTGTTCGCTCGTCTGCGTCGTCAGCTGGTTGGCCGCGTCGCTTCCGGCGGTCCCGAAGGCGTGAAGGCCGGCGCGAAGCTCACCGCCGCTCAGCTCGAAGCCATCGCTGGGTACGATCTGCTCGACCTGCGCATGAAGAGCGAAGAAGACCAGAAGCTTGTGGACCTCGCCCGCAAGGTCGTGGACGACAAGCGCGAAGACAACCGCCAGCGTCTTGCGGACAAGAATTCGAAGCTCAACCGCGGCGACGAACTGCCTCCGGGCGTTCTGAAGATGGTGAAGGTCTTCATCGCCGAGAAGCGTCGTCTGCAGCCCGGTGACAAGATGTCCGGCCGCCACGGCAACAAGGGCGTCGTCTCCAAGATCTGCCCGATCGAGGACATGCCCTACATGGCCGACGGTCGTCCCGCCGACATCTGCCTGAACCCCTTGGGCGTGCCGTCTCGAATGAACATCGGTCAGATTCTCGAAGTGCATCTGGGCTGGGCCGCGAAGGGCCTGGGCTGGCGCATCGGCGAAATGCTGAAGACCGAGCAGGTCGCTCAGATTCGCGAGTTCCTGAATCAGATCTACAACCGCACGGGCAAGAAGGAAGACCTCGACAGCCTCACGGACGACGAGCTGATGGCGATGGCGAAGAACCTCGCCAACGGCGTGCCGTTTGCGACGCCGGTGTTTGACGGCGCCTCCGAAGAGCAGATCCGCATGATGCTTGATCTCGCCTTCCCGGATGAAGAAGCGAAGAAGCTGCAGCTCACCCCGGCGAAGACCCAGGCGACCCTCTACGACGGCCGCACGGGCGATCCGTTTGACCGTCCGGTCACCGTGGGCTACATGCACTTCCTGAAGTTGCACCACTTGGTCGACGACAAGATGCACGCCCGCTCCACCGGTCCGTACAGCCTCGTGACGCAGCAGCCGCTGGGCGGCAAGGCGCAGTTCGGCGGCCAGCGCTTCGGCGAAATGGAAGTCTGGGCCCTCGAAGCCTACGGCGCGAGCTACGTGCTGCAGGAAATGCTCACCGTCAAGTCCGACGACGTGGCGGGCCGCACGAAGGTTTACGAAAACATCGTGGGCGGCGAACATCAGATCGAAGCGGGCATGCCCGAATCCTTCAATGTTCTCGTTCGCGAAATCCGGTCGCTCGGTATTGACATCGACCTCATCAAAAGAGACGCTAACGCCAAGGAATAATCAGCCATGATGAATAAGATTGGTGACCTGTTCAAGCAGCAGAGCGATGTTGCTGAACACTTTGACGCCATTAAGATCGGCATCGCCTCTCCGGAGAAGATCCGTTCGTGGTCGTACGGCGAGGTCAAGAAGCCCGAGACCATCAACTACCGCACCTTCAAGCCCGAGCGCGACGGCCTTTTCTGCGCCCGCATCTTCGGGCCGGTGAAGGACTATGAATGCTTGTGCGGCAAGTACAAGCGCCTGAAGCACCGCGGCGTGATCTGCGAAAAGTGCGGCGTCGAAGTGACGCTCGCGAAGGTTCGCCGCGAACGCATGGGCCACATCGAGCTCGCGAGCCCGGTGGCGCACATCTGGTTCCTGAAGAGCCTGCCGTCCCGCATGGGCATGGTGCTTGACATCGCCCTGCGCGACATCGAGCGCGTGCTTTACTTCGAAGCCTACTGCGTGACGGATCCTGGCTTGACGCCCTTGAAGCGCGGCCAGCTCTTGACGGAAGACGAATACGTCAAGATGCTCTCCGAGTACGGCGACGACTTCCGCGCCATGATGGGCGCGGAGGCGATCCGTGATCTCCTTTCGAGCATCGACATCGACACCGAAGTCGCCGTTCTCCGCGAAGAGCTGAAGAGCACGACGTCGGATGCGAAGTTGAAGAAGATCGCCAAGCGCCTGAAGGTGCTGGAAGGCTTCCAGCGCTCCGGCATCAAGCCCGAATGGATGATTCTTGAAGTCCTGCCGGTGCTTCCGCCCGATCTGCGTCCGCTGGTGCCCTTGGACGGCGGCCGCTTTGCGACCTCTGACTTGAACGATCTCTATCGTCGCGTCATCAACCGCAACAACCGCCTGAAGCGTCTTCTCGAACTGAAGGCGCCGGACATCATCGTGCGCAACGAAAAGCGCATGCTGCAGGAAGCCGTCGACAGCCTGCTCGACAACGGCCGCCGCGGCAAGGCGATGACCGGCCCCAACAAGCGTCCCCTGAAGTCCCTCGCGGACATGATCAAGGGCAAGAGCGGCCGCTTCCGTCAGAACTTGCTGGGTAAGCGCGTTGACTACTCCGGCCGTTCCGTGATTACGGTGGGTCCGGAGCTTCGCCTGCACCAGTGCGGTCTGCCGAAGCTCATGGCGCTCGAGCTCTTCAAGCCCTTCATCTTCCACAAGCTCGAAACGCGCGGCCTCGCGTCCACGATCAAGAGCGCGAAGAAGATGGTGGACAATCAGGAGCCGGTGGTGTGGGACATCCTCGAAGAGGTCATCTACGAACACCCCGTGATGCTGAACCGCGCCCCGACGCTGCACCGTCTCGGCATTCAGGCCTTTGAGCCGAAGCTGATTGAAGGCAAGGCGATTCAGCTGCATCCGCTCGTCTGCGCCGCGTTCAACGCCGACTTCGACGGCGACCAGATGGCCGTCCACGTGCCGCTCTCGCTCGAAGCCCAGCTCGAAGCCCGCTGCCTCATGATGGCGTCGAACAACGTGCTGTTCCCGGCCAACGGCGATCCTTCGATCGTGCCGTCCCAGGATATGGTGCTGGGTCTTTACTACTCGACCCGCGAACGCATCAATGCGCCTGGCGAAGGCATGTTCTTCGAGGACATCGACGAAGTCCAGCGCGCTCTCGATGCGCACGCCATCGTGCTGCAGACCCGCTGCACGGTCCGCATCAAGGAGTACGAAGTCAACGCTGAAACCGGCGAGAAGACGGAGCGCGTGAAGCGCTATGAAACGACCGCCGGCCGTGCGCTCCTCTCTTCCATCCTTCCCGAAGGCATGAGCTTCTCCGAACTCAACATCACGTTGAAGAAGAAGGAGATCGCCAAGTTGATCAACCGCTGCTTCCGCAAGTGCGGCCTGCGCGCGACCGTGATGTTCGCCGACCGCCTGAAGAACAACGGCTACCGTCTGGCGACCTTGGCCGGCATCTCGATTTGCATCGGCGACATGACCGTGCCGCAGAAGAAGGCTTCGATGATCGCCGCCGCCGAAGAAGAAGTGAAGGCGATCGAGGAGCAGTACACCTCCGGTCTCGTCACGAAGGGCGAACGCTACAACAAGGTCATTGATATTTGGGGCCGCACCGCCGACGAAGTCGGCAAGGTGATGATGAAGGAGCTCTCCAACGAGTCCGTGATCGACCGCCATGGCAACAAGGCGACGCAGGAATCCTTCAACTCCATTTACATGATGGCTGACTCCGGGGCTCGAGGCTCCGCGGCGCAGATTCGTCAGGTGGCCGGCATGCGCGGCCTGATGGCGAAGCCTGACGGCTCCATCATTGAAACCCCGATTACGTCGAACTTCCGCGAAGGCCTGAACGTTCTGCAGTACTTTATTTCGACGCACGGCGCTCGAAAGGGTTTGGCTGACACGGCTTTGAAGACCGCCAACTCCGGTTACCTGACGCGTCGTCTCGTGGACGTCACGCAGGACTTGGTGGTGACGGAAGACGACTGCGGCACGACGGACGGCGTGGAAATGCGCGCCCTGGTCGAAGGCGGCGAAGTCATTCAGGCTCTGCGCGACCGCGTTCTGGGCCGCGTGACCGCTGAAGACGTTCTCGACAACAACAAGAACGTTCTCGTTCCCGCGGGCACGCTGATTGACGAAGCGATCTGCGATCAGCTGGACAAGGAAGGCGTCGACGCCGTGAAGGTTCGCACCCCCTTGACCTGCCACACGCGCTACGGTCTGTGCGCGAAGTGCTACGGCCGCGACTTGGGCCGCGGCACGCTCGTGAACGCCGGCGAATCCGTGGGCGTCATCGCCGCCCAGTCCATCGGCGAACCGGGCACGCAGCTCACGATGCGTACGTTCCACATCGGCGGCGCGGCCTCCCGTGCGGCCGTGGCGTCGAGCGTTGAAGCGAAGAACCCCGGTCTCGTGGCGTTCTCCGCCTCCATGCGCTACGTGCAGAACGGCAAGAAGGAACTGATCGTCATTTCCCGCTCCGGCGAATTGATCATCACCGATCCCAACACCGGTCGTGAACGTGAACGTCACAAGGTGCCGTACGGCGCGACGCTGAAGATCCAGCCCGACACGGAAGTGAAGAGCGGCCAGCAGCTCGCGGCCTTCGACCCGATGACGCTCCCCATCATCTCCGAATACGCGGGCTCCGTGAAGTTCGAGAACGTCGTTGAAAACGTCACCGTGATGAACCAGGTGGACGAAGTGACGGGCTTGAGCTCCATGGTCGTGATCGACCCGAAGCGCACGACGGCCTCGAAGGGCGCCAAGGGCGCGAAGGCGGCCGCCGCCAACGTCATCCGTCCGCTCGTTCACTTGATCGACGAAACGGGCAGCGAGGTGAAGATTCCGGGCACGGATCACGCCGTGACGATTCAGCTGCCGGTGGGCGCCATCATCGTGGTGCGCGACGGCCAGGAAATCCATCAGGGCGAAGTGCTCGCGCGCATCCCGCGTGAAAGCCAGAAGACTCGAGACATTACGGGCGGTCTGCCGCGCGTGGCCGAGCTCTTCGAAGCCCGCAGCCCGAAGGACGCCGGCATGCTCGCCGAAGCGACGGGCACGGTCACCTTCGGCAAGGAGACGAAGGGCAAGCAGCGTCTGATCATTACGGACAACGACGGCAATGATCACGAGTTCCTCATCAGCAAGGACAAGCAGATCCTCGTTCACGATGGTCAGGTGGTCCAGCGCGGTGAAGAAATCGTGGAAGGCCCCGCCGATCCGCATGACATCCTGCGTCTGCTCGGCATTGAAGAGCTCGCCCGCTACATCGTGGACGAAGTTCAGGACGTGTACCGTCTGCAGGGCGTGAAGATCAACGACAAGCACATTGAAGTGATTGTTCGCCAGATGCTCCGCCGCGTGCAGATCACCGATCCGGGCGACACGAAGTTCATCCCGGGCGAACAGGTCGAGCGCTCCGAAATGCTTGATGAGAACGACAAGGCGACGGCGGCGGGCAAGACCCCGGCGAAGTACGAAAACGTTCTCCTCGGTATTACGAAGGCTTCTCTGTCCACCGACAGCTTCATCTCCGCGGCTTCCTTCCAGGAAACGACCCGCGTGCTGACCGAAGCCGCCATCATGGGCAAGGAAGACGACCTGCGCGGTCTGAAGGAAAACGTGATCGTCGGTCGTTTGATCCCCGCCGGCACGGGCCTCGCCTATCACAAGGCGAAGAACGCCCGCGAGGAGCTCGAGCGCCGCATGGGCCAGGATCCGATGGACGCTCGCCGCGCCGCCGAGGAAATGTTCGAAGCCACCGATGCGGTGACCGAGCAGGAAATCGACGCGATGCGCGACGATCCGTTCGCGGGCCTCTCCGGCAAGGGCGGCCTTTCGGCGGCCCGTCGTGCCGCGGAAGAGCTCTTTGCGAAGCCCGAGGACGTGAAGCCTGCTGACGAAGCGGCGCCTCAGGAGCCGAAGGCCGAGTAATCGGACAGTGCGTTTCTGACGTCTGAAAAGGGGCGGTGAGTCGAGAGGCTTGCCGCTCTTTTTCTTTGGAAAGGGAGATGGCGATGGAATGGACCGCGGGATCGGTGCTGCTGCTTGTCGCGGGGGCGGCGGCCGGGGGCTTCATCAACGGGCTGGCAGGCTTTGGCACGGGGCTCATGAGTCTCGGCATCTGGCTGGAGGTGATGCCGCCGCAGCAGGCGGTGGCGGTCGTGGCGCTCATGTCGGTGGTGAGCGGCTTGCAGAGCCTGTGGCTCATTCGCCGCGAGGTGAAGCCGGGGCTTGTGCGGCTGCCGCGCTTTTTGCTGCCGGCGCTGCTGGGGCTTCCGCTGGGGGCCTACGTGCTTTCGTGGGTGACGGCGGGCGAACTCAAGCTCGTTCTCGCGGGGCTGATGATTCTGTACGGCATTTATTTCCTCTTCAAGGCGCAGCTTCCGCAGGACTTGAAGCCTCATCCGGCGGCGGACGCGGTCGTGGGCTTTGCGGGCGGGCTGCTGGGCGGCGCCGCGTCGCTTTCTGGCGTGCTGCCCACCATGTGGTGCGCCATGCAGCCGTGGACGAAGATGGAGACGAGCGCGGTGCTGCGGCCCTACAACATCGTGGTGCTCACGCTGGCGGCCGCGGCGTTTGCGGTGAAGGGAATCTACACGGCGGAGACGGTGATCGTCGCCGCGGCGGCGGTGCCCGTGACGCTCATCGCGTCCCGCGCGGGGATTGCGCTTTTTCGAAGGCTCAGCAACACGCTGTTTCGCCGGCTGCTGATCGCCATGATGTTTGCGAGCGGCGCCGTGATCCT
>CAVJUB010000058.1:0-13742 GCA_963652545.1 Hallella faecis
ATTGGGCGGCTGACCGACAAACAGCGCAGCGCCGCTCAGGCAGCCATCAGGGCGCCGTTCGCTCGCGACCACTTTGACGGCTATCTGTATTTCTTGGAGCAGCTCGCGAGGGCGATTCTGGCGGGGAAGGATACGCTGACCGCGTCTGTCATGAGTGTGGAGCTCATCAAAAAGCAGATGGTCGCGATGACCGAATTTCTCGAAGCCCGACAGAGCAAAAAGGCTGACGATCCCGCCGGCGGCTGAAAAGCCCTTCAGCCGCCGCCCGATGGCTTTCCGCTCCGACCATTTTCACTTCTGACCCACTACGAAAATCCGTCATGACCAACCCGTTGATGCACGACGCCAACACGCTCGAACCGCAGGATCTCTTCAAAACGAACCCGATCCGGCTCGCGGATCTCACGCCCGTCTTCGCCCGCCTGGGCAAGAAGACGAAGCGCACCTACGCCTGGCTGCACAACGCGCTTTGCGCTGCGGTGCGGCAATATGTCGGCCGCAGTCCGGCCGACATTGAAAAGGCGCTCTTTCTGCGCGGCGCAGCGGAAGACGTCGCCCGGCGCGCCGCGCTGCAGTGGAAGGAAAGCCTGGCGGTGCGGGATTCGCTGGAATCGATCGCCCGCAGCCAGCATCCGACGGACTCTGAGCTGACCGGCTTTGAAGAGGAGGCGCTCAATCTTTTCATGCTCCCGGAAAACGAGCCCGCTCGGCTCGCGCTGCGGCGACTCGCGGGGCTGCTGGGCGCCGGAATGGGGTGCCAGACCACTCGCTCCCTCATGGATCATCTGCGCGGCAGCGTGAAGCCCGACGCCTGCGGCCTGCCGCATCGCGCCGTCTATTTCGGCATCCGCAACGCGTGCTTCGCTGTGGACGACGGCTCCCGCCAGGAAGACCGCAAAATCGAAGCCAGCCCGTGCGGCCCTCAGGCTTCGGCAGCCAGTCGGCCTGTCGTGAGCGAACAGTTTTTGGGCCAGCGCTGGACGGAGGAGGGCCGAGCCATTGCGAACATCATTCTCTCAAATCTCCCTCTGTCAAGCCGGCTCTATTTTCAGGAAGCGATCAGCACCTTGCTCGCCTCCGCCAATGCCGTCATCGAAAAATTCAGCTTTACCCAAAAGGCGGCCGAAGTCTTCGGTTCACTTCCGGTCGTTCAGGCTCATTCTCACTCTTGTCCGTCCTTGTCGTCCCTATTTTTCGCGTTTCCCTACTACATCCTTGACGAGGTGTCTGTGGCGATCAATGAAATGGTCGCCCCTGACTGTCCGCCCGAGGTTTTGGTGCCCCGTCCGGAAACCATGGAAGAGCAGCGGGCGTGCTTTGCTCAGATGACAGACCAGTTTGAGGCTGCGGCGGCTTCGGCGCCGCAGGCAGAGGCGCTCTACCGCAGGCTTCTGCTCTATATCGACTGCTTGCTGGCGCTCTTTGACAAACTCACGGTGGCGGAGTTGGATGAGGTGAAAGCCGGCGTGCCGGAAGATCAGCAGCCCCACTGGGAAAAACATCGCTTGTTTCTCAAGATGCTCTCGCACTATCGGCCGGAGGAGCTGCCTCAGTACAGCAGCGAGCTGGTGCCGCAAGTTTTGCTGCTGGTCGCGGGAAGCACCGGCACCTATCCCATGCCCTACCACAAGCCCTAGACCGGCGACAGTCGATTTTTCTGTTCCAGAGCACCTTTTTCCACCCATTTTTGGACCGAGTCCATGGCAACCACTGCAGCCATTGAAAACAGTCTCCCGCCGGTGGCAGGCCTTCCCGCCGGCGCCGAAGTCGAGGGCGACCGCGTGTTTTTCGTCTACCGGCGCGAAGCGGAGAAGACGGAAATCTTTGACGAAGACTTCTATCGCAACCGCTTCAAGAAGGAAGCGCGCGAGGAGCGCGATGAGATCGGCGTCGTAAAGGACGGGGCGTTCCAGCCCAACGATTACTTCTTGAAGTGGCATCCTGCGGCGGACCAGCGGCCGGCGCACCGCTGGAAAAACGCCTGCATGCGGCAGAAGGCCTACTGCGAGCGCTACACCGACTGGACGAGCGGCGATCCCAAGCTGCCGCCCGAGGTGGCGGCGGACTATGCGATGAAGGGAGGGGGCCTTGCGCAGTCGCTTGCCGTGGGCTTCACGGACTACGCCGCGGATCAGCTCTGGACGAACGGCGTGGCGGAAGCGATTCTCTGCGGGGCGTTCGAAGGCGACGCCAAGGCCGCGGCCGACCTCATGAACCTCGTGCTCGGCTTCTGGCCCGAGGCGGCGCTGATGCCGCTGGCGTCGGAGGAGGTGGCGAAGGTTCGCTACGACCGTGCGGCGCAGCGCTTCATTGGAGAAAAGCCGTTCGCCCAGGGCGTGCGGCCGCTGCTCACTCGCCTCGGCGCCCGAACCGGATTTTTAAAGCGCTTTGCTGACGCTCGGAGCGACGCGGCCGCCGCGCGCGACACGATGGTGATCATCGACGGACCGCGGGGGATCGCGGTGCGAACTGCGCTGGACGACCCGGAAATTCTGGGGATTCACGCCTTCCAAAAACCGAAGCGCTGGACAAAAGAGCTCCTTAAAAGCATCGTCGAGGCGCTCAACGCCGGCTGGGATCCGGTCTACTGTCTGCGCGACACGCTCACCGCCGAGGACTACCACGAGGTGATGGATGCGGCGCTGGGCGGCGTCTTTGCTGAAGCCCAGTGGTCGAGTCCGGTGGTGGAGGGCTTTATGAAGGAATTCGCCGACGCCACGCTGCTCGAACACGTAGCGAGGCGCGGCAAGCCGGCCGCCGCCGTGTCGGTTCCCGGCGCGCGGCTCGGCAAAAAAAAGCGAGTGGTTTCAATACACCTTCATTCACGACGAGTATCGCGGGGCCGTGCGCGTTCATCGCACGATGAATCGTTGCGACCAGTACGCGGACGCCGTCAAAACCCATCCCGGTCTGGCGTGCCCGCCGGAAGTCGCGCCCTGGATCATTCGCGGCCCCAAGGGCGAGCTTTCCATTGAAAACAGCTTCAGGTCGCTCGCGGAGAGCTGGCGCTGGGAAGTCATCGCCGGACCGCGCGACGAGAAGCCCTTTGACGAAGCGAGGGCGGCTCGCCTCTGGAAGACGGCGGAAAGCCTTCGCCTGCCGCTTTCTGACCTGATGGAGTGCCTCGAACAAAGCGGCGGTCTCAATCCCGCCGACGGCGTCACGCCCGAACGAGAGGCCGCGGTCGCCGCGGCGGCGCTGGGCGCGGTGATCGTCGCGAAATTCCGTCGGCAGTGCCAGGCGTTGGAAATCCTGATTGGCCTGTCCTCCGACGATGGCTTTGGCTGCGACAGCAGCATGGCCTTCCGGCTGCTGCGCGGCCTGCGAGGCACGACGCTGGAGCCCCCGGAGCGCCGCTACGGCGTCTTCGCCGAGCTCTACGCTGGCGTGGCGGAGCCCGTGGATGATCCGGGCTATGTGCTGGGCATGTCACAGCCCTATTTTGACTCGATGACGGGAATTCTCGAAAAGCTGAGCCCCGCCTTCTTGAAAAACGTGGCGCGGCGCTTTGCCGACCCCGTGAATCCTCAGGCGCCCGTTCCCGTCATTCTCGATCCCGCGGCCTTCTGCGCCCCGGCGTCACTGGAGCGGCTCGATGAATTCTTCGCCGGACTCGGCCGCAAACAGGGCCGCAAGCCGCTGGGCTCGCTCTTCGTGAAGCTCGCGGAGGCTGTGAAAGGCTACTGGGGCGCCACTGCGCCCACCGAAGAAACGCGGCTCATGGCGCATGGCTACTCTGCGGACGACGCCGGGCGGATGGCCGAGCGGCTTGAAATGGCGCTCTCCGCCGCCAAGCGCTTTGCCCTTGACATGAAGGACGAACCGCTCACGCCCGAAGGCGTGGCAAAACGAATTCACGCCGTTCGACTCTGCGTGCAGGCGACCGATTGCGACGCTCCAGGAGAATCCATTCGGATTTTCTTGAGCGCCCTGGCGGGCGCCGTGGAGGCGATGCCGCTTGCCAAGGTGAAGGAGGAGGCGCTCGTTTTCGCGCGTCTTGCGCGCGAAGTCACCCAGCGCTGACCAAGGACGAAATTTCATGGCAAAAGCTGCAGCACGCGAAAAGACGCCAATGATGAGGTCGATCGAAGGCTTGCCCTCGGGCGCCGTCGTTGAGGGGACCCGAGTGTTTTTTGTCTACCGGCGCAAAGCCGCTTTGACGGAAACCTTCCAGCCGGACTATTTTGACCAGTGCTTCAAGTCGGAATGGCGCGAGGAGCGTGACGAAATCGGCGTCGTGGCGGACGGCCGGTTTCAGCCCAACGACTATTTCCAAAACTGGAAGCCCGCGGCCGATCGTCGTCCGGTGCATCGCTGGCAGAGCCCCTTCATGCGGCAGGCTGGCTACCGTCAGCGCTACGCCGACTGGAATGACGTCGTGCCCAAGGTTTCCGCCTGCGCCCGAGCGGACTATGAATTTCAAGACGGGCAGCTCGCCGAAAAGCTTTTGATCGGCTTCAGCGGCTATGCCGCCGACCAGCTCTGGACCAACGGCATCGCCGAAGCGCTCGTCTGCGGCGCCTTTGAAGGCGACGCGGATGCGGCGGCCGATTTCATGAACTTGATTCTCGGCTTCTGGCCCATGGCCGCGGCGACCGCGCTGCCGGCGACGACGCGGGAGATCATTGAGGATGCCTGCCGCCGCAGCCGGCTCATCGGAAGGGCGCCGCTCGCCACAGACATCCGTCCAGTACTGAAACGCCTCGGCGCCAAGCCGGGTTTTCTGCAGCGCTTTAACGCCGCCCGGCGCGACGCCGCCGAAGCTCGCGACGCCATGGTGATTCTTGACGGACGGCACGGCCTTGCTTGGCGAACCGCGATCGACGAGCCGGAAATTCTGGCCGTTCACGCCTTCCAAAAGCCCGAGCGATGGTCAAAGCCGTTCTTTGAATCGCTCCTGGAGGCGCTCGGCGCCCGAGAGGATCCTGTCTACTGTTTGCGAGGCACGCTGGACGCCGCTGACTTGGACGAACTCGCCGACCTGCCGCAGGCGCTCTTGGCGGAAGTCGAGTGGGCGAATCCGGCGGTGGAAGCGGGCAAGGAAGCCTTCTGGCATCCGCTTCAACCGACGGTGCAAGCGTTGGGCGGGCGGACGACGAGCTGCGTCATGACGCCTGACGTCGTGCCGAACTCCCTGTGGCAGTACGCGCTGATCAACTGCGAGCTGCGGGGCTATGAAGAGGCGGTGCGCCAGTCGCAGTCAGTCGAGGATTACCTGGACGAAATCAAGAATCATCCCAAGCAGCCTTGCCCCGCCTCGATAAAGCCCTGGCTTGACCGAGGCAAGAACGGCCGGCTCGAACAGAATCCAGCGACATTTTTTGAGGTCATCAACGACCGGCGCTGGGAGGCGGCGGCCGTCCCGGCGCGCTTGGGCTCCGGTCCCAAGGCGAATAAAGCGGTGCTGCGGCTGTGGCAGGCCGCGGAAGGCTGGCGCCATCCGATCGCTGACATGGCGACGTGCCTGGAAAAGGCCGTCGGCCGGCCGTTTTCCGACGAAGTGACGCCGGAAAAGGAAGCGGCGCTCACGGTCGCCGCGCTCGCCGCCGCCCTCATCGCCAAATTCAACCGCCAGTGCCGGACGCTTGACGCCGTAGAAAACCAGCATCGTTATGGAGACGAAATTGAATGCTGGAGTCACGACGGCGTACGCGACGTCTTGACGGCTTTGAGCAGCGCGACGCTGCAATGGCCGGTGGACAGCAACAGCGCTTTGGCGCAGCTCCTGGTTGACTTGGACAGCGACCTCGTGCTGACGGGCTATGCGCTTGGCATGTCCTGCGATCACTTTGACTCGGTGACGGGGCTTTTTGACAAGCTGAGCCCGACGTTCTTGAAGGACGTCGCCCGGCGCTTTGCGGATCCCCGAAAGCCGCTGCCGCCCGCGCCGGCGATCCAGGACCCCGCGGCTTACACCGATCCGGTGCAGCCGGAGCGGCTGGAGGAATTCCTCGAATGGATAGCGCACTCGCGCGGGAAGAACGCGCTGTGCACGCTCTTTGCAGAACTCGCCGACGTGGTGAAAGCCCGCTGGGGCGCCGCGGAAAAAACGATGGCGGCGCGCCTTGTGAAGCAGGGCTTCCCAGACGAAGCCGCTCAAGCGATGGCCCGGCGCCTGGCGCTCGCGCTCACGGTCGCCCAACGCCTCGCTGCGAAGCGCACGGGCGCCCCGCTCTCCACGGAAACCTTGGCCGAGAGGGAGCGCTTCATGGAAATCTACGTGCAGGCCAAAGGCTCCAACGGGCTGTGCGAGTCCATTCAGATTTTCCTGAGCGCCCTGGCGGGCGCCGTGGAGGCGATTCCTCCGGCCCAAGCCAAGGAAGAGGCGAAGCGGCTCGCGCGCCTCGCGCATGAAGTGGCCGGGCGTTGACCTCTATGAACCAATGACTTTTTTCCTCTTTACATTTGCATTTTCAAGAGACCGATCATCATGACAAAAGCTGCAGCCAGCAAAAAGACGCCCCTGGCGATTGAAGGCCTGCCCGCGGGCGCCGTGGTCGAAGACGACATCGTGTACTTCGTCTACCGCCGCGAAGCGGAGCAGACGGAGACTTTCGAAAGGGACTACCTCGAGCAGCGCTTTCAGAAGGAATGGCGCGAGGAGCGCGACGAAATCGGCATGGTGAAGGACGGCAAGTTCAAGGCCAACGACTACTACCGCAAGTGGAAGCCCACGACGAAACGCCGTCCGGTGCATCGCTGGAAGAGCCCCTACATGCGCCAGAAGGGCTACAACGAGCGCTACGCTGACTGGAGCTCCTCGTTTTTGAAGCTCGACTCCCGAGTGCCGGCGGACTTCGACCAGAAGTTCGGCCAGCTCGCTCATGACTACGGCGTGGGCTTCACGGGCTACGCCGCCGACCAGCTCTGGACCAACGGCCTTGTGGAAGCGATTGTCTGCGGGGCGTACGAGGGCGACGCGGACGCGGCGGCCGATCTCATGAACCTCGTGCTCGGCCTCTGGCCCAAGGCGGCGGTGTCCGTCCTGAGCGCCGCGGAGGCGGCGCGGGTGGCCTGCGACTACGCTGACCAGCGCTACATCGGCCGGGCGCCCTTTGCGGACGGCGTTCGACCGCTTCTCACGCGCGCGAGCGCCAAGACCGGATTTCTTCAGCGCTTTACCCAGGCTCGGGCCGACATGGCCGCGGGGCGCGACACGATGATTCTCGTGGACGGACGGCGCGGCCTTGCGATCCTCACGGCCGTGGGCGAACCGGAGATTCTGGGCGTTCGCGTCTTTGAGCCGCCCAAAGCCTGGACGGCGGATTTCTTGACCGAGCTCGCGGAGTCGCTTGACAACCGCTGGACGCCGGTCTACTGCCTGCGCGGCACGATGACGGCGGAGGACTACGCCGCCGTCTATCAAACGGGGCGCCTCTACGTGGAGGCGCAGTGGCCGAGCCCGATCGTGGACGGCTGCAAGAAGGAGTTTGAGCGCTGTCGCAGCTTCAGGGCGTTTGTTCTGCTCAATGATCGCAAGATCGCTCCCGCGGTCACCTTCCCCGGCACTCAGCTGGGGAAAGAGACCGCCTGGTTTCAGTACACGGTGGTCGAAGACGAAATGCGCGGGCACAATCACATGGTGCGGCAGCTCGAGCGCTGCGAAGACTACCTGGACGAGCTCGCGGGGAACCCGGCGCTTCCCTGCCCGGAAGACTTGAAGCCGTGGATCGTGCGCAGCAAAGCGGGGAAGTTCGAGCGCAACAACAAAAAGCTTCAGACGATTCACGACGACTGGCGCTGGGAGACGATCGCCGGGCCGTGCTTGAGAGCGGACGAAGACGTCAATGACGTGCTTCGCCTGTGGCTTACGGCGGAAAGCCTGCGAGAGCCCTTGGAAGAGATGATGAACAGCCTTGAAAAGGAGTCGGGCCTCGTCTTCACCGACGCCGTCACGCCCGAAAAAGAAGCGGCGGGGGCGGTGGCGGCGCTGGGAGCGGTCATCCTGTTGAAATTCCGCCGGCAGTGCGACAAGCTTGAAAGGGTCAGCAATAAGGTTCATTACGGCGATGACGACTTCTTTCTCTGGGACAGCGACTTCGTCTATCAGACCCTGCGCGGCCTTTCCCTCACGAAGGTCGTCGTCCCCGAAGACCGAGACGACGACTGGGGAAGGCTGGAGCTTTGCGTGAATGACGACGTCGTTGACGCCGGCTACGCGCTGGGGATGAGCGACGACTTCTTCGGCTCCGTCGAGAAGCTGATGGAGATGCTGAGTCCGACGTTTTTAAAGGACGTGGCCCGGCGCTTTGCAGATCCCGTGAAGCCCGTGCCGGCGCGGCCCTTCGTGACCGATCCCGCCGCGTTCACGGATCCCGTCGCTCTGGACCGTCTTGACGACTACCTCACCTTGATCGACCGCACCTTCGCCAAGACGCCGCTCTGCTCGCTTTTTGCGCATCTCGCGACAGCGGTGAAGGAGCATTGGGGCGTCTCGGAAAAGACGATGACGTCGCGCCTCATGAAGGGCGGCTACCCCGCGGAGGAGGCGGCCCAGATCGCGCAGCGGCTTGCCCTTGCAACGACCGTCGCGAAGCGCTTTGCCACGAAATTGAAGGGCGAGCCGCTTTCGCTTCCTGAGATCCGGGAACGTCGCTCCTACATGGATCGCTACGTGATGTGCGACGTCGTGAAAGCGTGGCGCGAGCCGCTGCGAATCATCTTGAGCGCCTTGGCGTGCGCCGTGGAGGCGATTCCGACGGAGGCGATTTTCATCCCCGAGGCGGAGAATCTCTCCTTCATCGCGCACGAGCTCGTCCAGCGCTGAGGCGGGGATTTGGAACCCATGAAAACTCACATGACGACTGAACTGAAGCTGCCTTTTGAAGCCGAGAAGGCGAGAAGCGAGATCTTTCTCCTGTTTCTCAAAAATCCCAAGCTCGGACACGGCAAGCGCCCGCTGGGCTTGCTTTTCACGACGCTCTGCCGCGCCGTCGAGCGACGGACGGGCGCCGACAGCGAGACGATCGAAGCGAGCCTGAGGGCGGCGGGGGCGAATGAAGCCGCCGCCCGAACCATGGCCCAGCTCCTTGGCGAAGCCCGGAAAGCCCGCGAGGCGATCGCGCCGCTGCTCAAAAACTGGGCGGTCCCCGACGACGAGAAGCTGCGGCGGCATTTCGAGCGGCTGCGCCATCCCGTGGCGTCCGACGACTGGGGCGATACGGTGGCGCTTTTTGAAGGCCTCGCGCTGACGCTGGAATTCTTCCCCGATCGCACCGAGGACGAAACGACGCTCGCCGTCATGGCGCACTGGCTCACGGCGTATTCGTCCGATGAACCTGACTTTGCGGCCGTCGGCCGCCTGCTCAACTCACTTTGAGAACCCAATGACCACGAACCCCATCGAAACGAATTTCACCGCCTTTTTCGAAAAGCTCCGCGGCGCGCCGGGCTTTCTGCCGTTCTGCGACCTGGCGGCGGGACTTGCGAACGCCGTGCGTCGTGAGATTGGCGCCAATGAAGAAGCCGCTTTCAAGAAGCTCGCCTACATCGGCACGGGCATCACTTTTGTGGAGCTGCAGCGGCTTTGCGCAGCGCTGCCGACGCTTTTCACCTGCGCCGATCGCTGCGCCGCCGCAGTAAAAGACGGCCTCGTCTCCCGCGAGGCGATGCACGAGCTCGTTCACGTGCGGGCGGCGCTTGCTGAGGCGGGGGAGGAAGGCGCCGCGGCCAGCGCGATGCTCGCGGACTTCTTGACGGCTCTCAATGAGCTTCAGGTGTACGAAGGCGGCGTGCCGCGCCTTACGACGCGGGAAGTGGTGCTGCGCGGCTACGGCGACTTCCTTCTCGGGAAAGCCGAGGAGCCGTCCCTTCAGTCCGAGGATCCGTGGCTCGCGGTGGCGGAAAAGTACCTGCGGCTTTCGGAAGCGCCGGGCGAACGGCCGCGCCGCTATGCGCGCGACTTCGTGGCGACGCTTTCCATGGCGGATCGCCGGGAGATCGCTGATGCCATCTTCATCGTGACGGAGATGGAGCGCTGCCTGCAGGAAAATCCGCGGCATTACGAGCGCGCTTTGAAAGCGGCCGGGTGCACGGACCGAAAGAGCGAGATTGAAGACGCCAGCAATCGCCTCATCGACCTCTACTACGCCATGATCGAGCATCTCCTGCTCAACGTGACCTTCCCGAAGCGCGCCCTGTCGCGCCGCGAGGAGCAGCAGGCCGCGATGGCGCTCGGCGACCGGCTTGTCGCGGCGGCCGAGGCCGTCACGGACGAAGCAAAGGAAAACGCCAAAGACGCTTTCCGGGCGAGCGGCTTGATGGTGGAGCTCCTGCGCACGGTGAAGCCCGGCGAATTCCAAAAGCTCGTGCTGCAGCTCCCGATGAAGCGGCGGGCGCAGGTCACGAACGCCCTGCAAACCATGGCGCACGCGAGCTGCCGGCTGACCGAAGACGCGGCGGCCGCTTCGGCCTGAGGAATCTGACATGACGATCGACCTCCACTCCGTTTTTTCCCGCCCGATCACTGACGACGGCCTGGCGCTTTTTCTCGCGCGCTGCGAGGGCCGCCCCGTGCTGCGGCCTTTCTGCGAGCTCTATTCGAAGCTCGCGGGCGCCGTGCGCCGGGAGATCGGCGACACGAAGGACGCCATTACCCGAAAGCTGAAGGCGACGGGGCTCGCCCCGAATGATGCGGCGCAAGCCGCCGACCGGCTGGTCGTCTGTTGCGACAAAGCCGCGCCCTGCCGCGAGGTGGTGAAGTACTGGGTGCCGACGGAGAAGTCTCTCTGCCTCTTTGACCGCCTCGAGGCGGAGCTCCAAGAGCAGCAGGCGTGGGAAAGGTCGCGTCCCGCGGCGCTTACGACGGAAGCGCTCCTTGCGGCGATGGTGACCGCCCTGCGTTTCCTGCAGTCCCAGGGTCCGGTGCAGCTTTCGAGCGCTGAAGCGCTGTACCTGCAAATGGCGCACAGCTGGCTCGACGACGCGCTGTGTCCCTACGATGTCGCCGACTACACCGACGAAGCGGGCAAAGGGCTGACGTGCCTTGTTCATGCCTGCACGGCGAGCGCCGAGGCGCGGCGCTACAGCCGGGACTTCTGCGCGATGCTCACGTTGAACGAGCGGCGCCGCGTCATGGATGCGCTCTTCATCATGACGACGCTCCTGGATCAACTCATGAAAGAGAAGGCGGTCTGCGAGCGCGTGGCGCTTGCCGCGGCGGTGAAGCCCGAGGAGCTCGCGGCGCTTGCGAAAGCCGGGCGCTATTTCTCCGAGCTTTTCTGCGCCTTCTTCGAGCACATGCCGATGAGCGGGCGCCTTGCCTTGGCGATGCCCCAAACCATCGAGGACTTGCAAGCGGCCGGACACGAGCTCGCCAAAATTTACGTGCGCGCCGCCCGCTCCGTCCGAGGCCTGTCGCATCGCCCGGCGGACGACGCCTGCTGCGGCATCGGCGTCTTTCACCGCCTGGCGTCGGAGCTCACGCCCGATGAGATGGAGTCGTTCGCGTCGGTGATGGAAGAGCCGATGCAAGCCCAGACGCTGGTGGTGATGCAGGCCTTTTTCGAAATTTCGACCTATTTCATGCAGAAGGCCCGGCGATGACGCAGATCATTCTCGGCCGGCTGGAGAGCCTGCACGCGGGCGCCGCGCGGACGTTCACGACGGAAGACGGCCGCTACGCCACGGCGCTCACAAAGGCGCCGCTCTCTGGGGTGGTTTGCATCACCGCGGACGGCTTGCCAGGCGACGAGCACGTGCACGTCAAGGTGCACGGCGGTGAAGCCAAGGCCGTTCATCAGTACCCGCGCGAGCACTATGCGCTTTGGCTGACGGAGCATCCCGAGGCGGCGGCTCATTTCCACCCGGGCGCCTTCGGCGAGAACTTCTCCTCGACCGGACTCACGGAGGCGAGCGTCTGTCTGGGCGACGTCGTGCGCGTCGGCTCCGCCGTGCTTGAACTGACGCAGCCGCGGGAGCCCTGCGGCCTGCTCACGCGACAGTTTGGCATTCCGGACTTTTCGCGCCGGGTGCAGGCGACGCGCCGCGGCGGCTGGTACTGGCGCGTTCGGGAACCCGGCAAAGCGCAGGCGGGCGATGACTTTGAGCTTCTCGCGCGGCCGCACCCCGAATGGACGGTCACGGCGTTTTTGGACGTGTGGTGGCGCGACGTCTTGAACCGCGCGAAGCTCGAGGCGATGCTCAAGATTTCCGCTTTGCCCGAGCGCTGGCGGCAGAAAGTTCTGAAGCGCCTTGAAACCGGCCGGTGCGAAGACTGGACGCGGCGCCTTGATTTCTGAAGCCGGCTCGTTCGGAAGTCGCATTTGTATTGTGAAGGAAAACGACATCGGTATAATGGAGTTTTCTTTTGCCATCTGCCCTTAGGGAGACCCGCACATGATTCGCTGCACGCCCGCTGATCCGTACCCTCAGCTCAACCTCGCGGACGCCGCCGCCTCGGCGCCCGTTGACGCCGTCCGGCTCGAAGCCGCCGTCGCCCGGCTCCCCAAAGCCTTTGCGCTGCGCGTCCGGCTCCTGATGAAGAGCCTCTGCGCCGCGGTCGCCTTCCGCGAAGGCGCGACGGGCGAAGCGATCGCCGCCTTCCTGGCTCGCGCAGGGCTCGAAGGCGAGGCCGCCGCTCATGCGCGCTCGGCCTTCTTTGCCATTTCCGCCTTCACGAAGAACCCCGCCAGCCGGGCCGCGGACTGGCACGACGGGCTTTTTGACGAATGCATGGACTCCGCGACCGAATTTCAGGAGGCGCTTTCTCGCGCCAAGGCCGAGCCCGTGCGAAGCGCCCTCGTTTTCATCACGACGGCGCTCGCGCAAAGCTTCGGCGCCCGCAACGTGAAAGCGCTCATTGACGTCGCCGCCGATGACGAGGCGCTGCAAGACGCCGTGGAAAGTCCCGCCTTCTGCGCCATGGTGGCGGGGGCGGGGACGGAGCTCTCGCTCACAAGCGAAATGCTCCTCGGCTGGCAGGTGGAGAAGGCGAAGACCTCGAAGACGCCCCTCAGCCTCAAGGTGACGATCACCCGCGGCAACGAGCCCCCGAAGGTCGTCAACGTGAATCTCACCGCGGACATGTTAAACAGCCTCGTCCCCAGCGAAGAGCGCATCGAGAGCTTTGCGGACACGCTGGAAACGACGATGCCCGTCGCCGACCGGCTGCTTTTCGGCAAGTCCCTCGTCGCCTTCACGGCGGTGTGGGAGCAGCTCGTCGCCAACAAAGCCCTGTGCAACGCCGCCTGCGAGGAGGTTCGCTTTGACCCCATGATGATTCCCATGGAAGTGAGCCTCATCAAGGTCGCGAGCAGCCTCGGAAACGAACTTCTCACCCGCGCCGCGAACGCGGGGCTGATGCTCCCCGCGGCGACGCCCGCCGGCACGCCCGAAGAAATTGAGGCCGCGGCGAAGGAAGAGGCGGCGCGCCTCATGGCGGAGATGGAAGTGAAGGAGGAGTACGACCTCATCACCCGCGGCATGCTGGGCGAAATCGCCACGGCTGTTAAACTTCTTCGAACGGTGGACGAGAAGACGTTCGGCGAGCTCGTTTCGGCCGCGCTCGCCGAAGACGACGTCCGCGCGTTCCCGCTCATCTTCCGCCGCATGGAGCTCCTCGGCCAGACCATCGTGGACACCGATCCGCTCTATCCGCCGAAGAAGTAATTGCTTTTCGATACCCCTTTGCCATGACTGAACCGTTCTTTTTGATTCCTTCGCTCGCCGAAGACGCCGCGCTGCACCCCGCGAAAGTGCTGCCGGTGAAGCCCCTGGCGGCCGCCCAGGTGATGATCGCCTTG
>CAVJUB010000059.1:0-13739 GCA_963652545.1 Hallella faecis
AAAAAGCCGGCGCAGCGGCCGGCTTCAGCAAGGCGGGAATCAGAGCTCGCCCGCGCGGGGCTTTTCGCCGCGCCCGGCGACGGCGCGATCAAAGACGCCGTTCGGGAGCATTCGCAGCAGCTTCGCGACAATCCCCATCTGCCACGGAATCGTGCGGTAGGAGACGCGGGCGTCGATTGCCCGCACCGCGCGCCGCGCAAATTCGTCGGCGTCCAGAATGAAGGGCATCTTGTAGGGGTTCTTCGCCGTGAGCGGGGTTCGTACGAACCCCGGCGAAATCGTCGTCACGTCGATGCCGAACTTGCGCACGTCGTTGCGCAGGCTTTCCAGATAGCTGATCACGGCCGCCTTGCTTGAGCAGTAGGCTTCGCTCCCCGGGAGCCCGCGGATGCCCGCGACCGATCCCGTGCCCACGAAGTGGCCGCGGCCGCGCCGGGCCATCGGCTCGATGAAGGGCTGGAAGGTGTAGGCCATCGCAAAGACGTTGGTGCGGTAGACGCGCTCCAAGACGTCGATGTCTTCGGCGTACTCGGTCTTCACGCCGATCGAGATGCCGGCGTTGGCGATGACGGTGTCCACCGCGCCTTTGGCTTCAAAGTCGCGGGCGGCTTCGGTGAGCGATTGCCGGTCGGTGACGTCAAGCGCATACGTTTCGTGGCCTTCGCCCGGAAGCTGAGAGAGCACCGAGGCGAGCTTTTCGCTGCTGCGGCCCACGAGCCCCAGCACGTCGCCGCGGGCGGCGAAGATCTTGGCCATTTCGGCTCCGATGCCGCTGGAGGCGCCGGTGATGAAGATGCGCATGACGGTCTCCTAAGGGGAAGAATCAGGCTTTCTTGACGGTCTCGACGAGCTCGCGCAGCACGTCGATCGTGCGGCGGCGGGTGCCCGCGAGATGCGGCGCCGTGAGGTACTTCCCGGCGACGCCCACGGACGGCGTGGAGTCAACGCCGTAGCTCTTCCAAAGATTGGAGGCCTGGCGGGACTTCGCGACGACGGAGAAGCCCGCGATCGAGCGCTTCCAGACGGCTTCGGTGATGCCGTGGCCGGTCACCCACTTCTGCACGTCGTTCGTCATGTCGGTGACGTCCTTCCAGTCGTGCTCCTCCTTGATCACCCACTCCCAGAAGGGCATGTGCAGTTCGGGGAGCTTGCCGAGCGCTTCAAACGCAAAGTACGTGCGCGGGAAGATTTCGTAGGTGTCGCTCCACGCCACGGGGACGCGGACCACCTTGACGGAGCCGTCCGCGGGAAGCGACTTCACGTACTCCTCCATCACCGGAGCGAACGTGAGGCAGTGCGGGCACGTGTAGGCAAAGAAGTCATGAATGATGACGGGCTTTCCGGCCATGGGCACCTCGGGGCGCACCGTGAGATATTCCTTGCCCGCGGTGAAGGCGGCGAAGGACGCAAGGGGCAGTCCCGAGAGCGTGAGAGCGGCTCCGGACGCGGCGACGAGCCGGCGGCGAGACAGCATGATGAAGTTCCTTTAGAAAAAATCAGTCCTGAAGACGGAGCACCGTCCCCTGAATGGCATTGTCGGCGAGGCTCTGCTTGATTTCCTCGGCCTGGGCGCTGGTGTCAAAGGGCCCCACGCGCACGCGGTAGAGACGCTTGCCGTCTTCGTTGCGGTAGCTGATCTTCGCGTCCAGACCGATGAAGGCGATGCGGGCGAGCATGCTTTCGGCGTCCGTGCTCTGGCTGAAGGCGCCGGCCTGCACCCAGTAGCGGCGGGTGTCCAATTTGTCGTCTGCCGCCGCCTGGTCCGCGGGCGCCAGCGTCGGCCCGTCCGAGACGGACCCCGACGCGGTGATGGTCGCCACGGCGTCCGCCGACTTCTGCTCCGTGCCCTGGCCTTCCTTGTAGAGGGCCTGGTTGGGATCCTTCTGGCGGCGCACGCCGTCATCGTCCTGCGGAACCGTCTGCACCTTCGAGACAAAGGGGACGGGGGCGTCGTTGATGATCTTGAAGGTCGCGGCGCTGATCGCGAGCGCCACGGTCACGCCGAGCGCAAACGACCAGAAGAGCGCGGCGGCTCCGAAAGACTTTTTGGCGGGCATCGCGGGGCCTCCCGATTACATGTGTTCCGGCGCGGAGATGCCGAGCACGGTGAGGCCGTTGCGCAGCACCTGGCGGGCGGCGAGAAGGAGCGCGAGGCGCGCGTTGCGCACGGCGTCTTCTTCGACCAGCACGCGGTCAGCGTTGTAGAACGCGTGGAAGTCGGCGGCGAGCTCCTTCAGATACACGCAGATGAGGTGCGGCGCCAGATCGCGCGCGGCCACCGTGAGCGTGTTGGCCCAGTCGCCCATCTTCGCGATGAGGGCCTTCGCCTGCGGCGTGTCAAGCGCCGAGAGGTCGAGCTGGGCGGCTTCGGCTTCCGTCGGCACCTTCCAGCCCTTTTCCTTTGCCTGCGCGAGCACCGAGCAGATGCGGGCGTGGGCGTACTGCAGGTAGTAGACGGGGTTTTCGTCGCTCTTCTTCACCGCGAGGTCGATGTCAAAGACGAACTCGGCGTCGGACTTGCGGGAGACGAGGAAGTAGCGGGCGGCGTCGCGGCCCACCCAGTCCACGAGGTCGCGCAGCGTGACGTAGGTGCCCGCGCGCTTGCTCATCTTCACTTCCTGGCCGTCCTTCATCACGAGGAGCATCTTGTGCAGGAGGTACTCGGGGAAGGTGACGGGGATCGTGACCCCCATCGTCTTCGAGGCGGCCTGAAGGCCGATGCGCACGCGCGCCGTCGTGCCGTGGTGGTCGGACCCCTGGATGTTGATCGCGCGCGTGAAGCCGCGCTCGAACTTGGCGAGATGGTAGGCGACGTCGGGCACGAAGTACGTGTAGTGGCCGTCCTTCTTCTTCATCACGCGGTCCTTGTCGTCCTTGAAGTACGCAAAGGCGGGATCCGTCGTGCGCAGCCACAGGGCGCCGTCGGCTTCGTAGGTGTAGCCCGCGTCCTTGATCGCCTGGACGGCGCGCTCGACGCGGCCGTCGGTGTAAAGCGAGCTTTCGAGGTAGAAGTTGTCAAAGGAGACGCCCAGGGCCTTCAAGTCGCTGTCCTGCTCGTTGCGCAGGTAGGCGACCGAGTAGCGGCGGATGCCGGCGTCGTCTTCGGTGTCGCCCGAGGGCGTCACCGTCTCGCCGGAAATTGTCGTGATCGGCCGGCGGGCGATCCAGTCGCGGGCGATGTCCATGATGTAGTCGCCGTGGTAGCCGTTTTCGGGGAAGTCGGCGTCCGTCGCCTTGCCTTCCAACTGCAGGGCGCGGGCCTTCACGCTCTTCGTGAGGTTTTCAATCTGCACGCCCGCGTCGTTGTAGTAGAACTCGCGCATCACGCGATAGCCCTGCGTGCCCATCACGCGGGAGAGGACGTCGCCTAAGGCGCCCTGGCGGGCGTGCCCGAGGTGCAGCGGCCCCGTGGGGTTGGCGGAGACGTACTCAAGAAGCACGCTCTGGCCCTGCATGGCGTTCGTCGTGCCGAAGCCGGCGCCCTTCGTGAGGACGTCGCGGACGATGCTCGCCGCGGCTTCCTTGTTGAGGGTGAGGTTGATGAAGCCGGGGCCGGCGATCTCGACGGCGGAAAGGAGCCCCGCAAAGCGGGCGTCGGCCTTCATGGCGTCCACGATGAGCTGCGCCACCTCGCGCGGATTCTTCTTGAGGATCTTGGCGCACTGCAGGGCGGCCGTGCACGCGAAGTCGCCGTGCTGCGCGTCCTTGGGGCGGTCAAGCCGAGGCGTGACGCCTTCGATGCCGACGGTCTTCAAAGCGTCGCCGAGAAGGGCGGCGAGGGCTGCTTTCTGTTCTTCAATCATTTTTATGTTGTGACACGTGTCGTTCGCGAAAAAGCGCGCCGGGCGGCTGCGCAAGGGGGAGGATCGTCATCCTCCGGCGCCGCCCGCGGCCGGTTCGCGGAACATTATCAAAGACGCGCCGCCGTTCGGATGAAAAACGAGCGACAACGCGTAACGGAAATTGTCCGAGGGAGCGGAAGGAAGTGAAAAAAGCCGCCTCGGAAGGCGGCTTTCAGCAGGGAATTTTCCCGCTTTTTCCGCCGCAAACGCCGTATTTTAGCGAAGGCGGCGGGAAGATTTTTTCGTGGAATCACGCGGCGCGCTTGTCGCGCTCGATCTCCGCGTAGGCCGAGTGATTGTGAATCGACTCGAAGTTCTCCGCGGTGACGTGGTAGGCGACGACGCGCTCTTCGGCGTTCAGCTGCCGGGCCATGTCGCGCACGATGTCCTCCACGAACTTCGGGTGGTCGTACGCGTATTCGGTGACGTACTTCTCGTCGCTGCGCTTCAAGCGGCTCCAGAGTTCGCACGAGGCGGAGGTCTCCGCGACGCGGATCTGCTCCTCGAGCGACATGTCGCGGGCGAGCTCAAGCGAAATCGTGAGGTGGCTGCGCTGGTTGTGCGCGCCGTACTCGCTGATCTCCTTGCTGCAGGGGCAGAGGCTCGTCACGGGAACCTTCACTTCCTGAAGGATGCGGGTGACGCCCGCCTTCTTTTCGGCGACAAAGCGCACTTCATAGTTCATGAGGCTCTTCAAGCCGGAGACGGGGCTCGCCTTCATCACGAAGAAGGGGCAGCTCACTTCGATGAAGCCGCCGTCGGCTTCGAGAAGCTGGAGCATCTTGTCGAGCAGTCCGCGCATCATCGGCTCGGAGAGCGCTTCCTTGTTGTCGGCGAGAAGCGCCACGAAGCGGGACATGTGCGTTCCCTTGTGCTCGGCGGGAAGCGACACATACATGTTGACGTTGGCGACGGTGGGTTGTTCGCCCGTCACGCTGCGAACCGTCATGGGGACGGTGAGGCCCCGGACGCCCACGCGGTCAATGGCGATTTTTCGGGTGTCAACGGTGCTTTGCACGTCGGGCAGGGGCTGCCGGCAGGAAGCAGTAGTCATTGCAATTTCACTGAGAACGATCGGACGGACGGGCGCGAGGGGGCGCCGGTCGAGACTGCGGTGATCAACCGCGTCAATCCGACATTGAATATCAATAGAATCCGTCAATAAGAGGCGGATCGGGTTGGCGCGAATGATAAAGGATTCGCGCAGAGCGCAGTGACATCGAACGAGAGAATTCGCCTTCGGGTAGACACGGAGAGCGATCGGAGGCGCTCTTGCTTGTCTTCTGTCGCAAAAGGAAGCGAATTCTTACATTTTGCGGCGTCGGACGGACGCAAAGGCGGGAGAAATCCTGCAAAATATCCCTCTGTCCTTTCTCTCAACCCGCTTTTCCCCGGCAGAGGCAACCGCAAAGCTCATGGCGCTCTATATCAACGGCCGTTCCGTCAATCCGATCGTTCAGTTCCTTGTCACGGCGCTCGTCGTCGCGGGCATGATCGGCTTGGGAATCCTGCTTCTGCCCTTCATCGGCGGCATCCTGCTCTTTTTGCTGATCTGCTTCCTGGGCCTCATCGCCTACGGCTGGTACTGGCGCTGGCGTCATGGGGATCCGCTTGAGGCGCTTCGCCGCCGGATGGCGCAGCAGATGCGCGGCGAAGAGGAGGCCGAAGATCGTGCGGCCGCAGCCGCGGCGGCTGAAGAGCGCACGACCGGCATGCGTCCGGGCGACCGCGCTCGCGCCGGCGTGCGCCGCACGGTGGTTGTGGAGGACGCCGAGGTGGTGGAGGAAATTCGCCGCCGGCCGTAGCGCCTTTTAAATTCGATTTGGCTGACGCCGCGTTTTCCGCCTGAGAAGGTTTGGAGCGCGGCGTTTTTGTTGCTTCGCCAAAGCGAATCGGCCAAATCTACTAAGATGGAATAATTGGCAAATTCCTCGGAAGAACAAGACGAAGGAGGATGGATGATGGCAGCAAGTCAGCAAGGGCGCAAGGCGCTTGAAAAGGCCGTCGGCATGTCGCGGGCGTCCGTCACCGTGGAGCTGAAAAAGCTGCTCGACGAAGGCAAGGTGGAGCGGCGCGGCGCCGCCCGCGCCACGCGCTACTACCTGCGTCCCGGCGCTTGAAAGCCGGACCATCCTTCAAATCGCCTTGCCGTTTAGGCACTTTCTCCCAAGTAGCGGCAGGGGGTCTCGTCCATAATCAAAGAATGCCCCAAAACAGGGCATTTCTATTCGGGAAGGAGACCAACGTGAAGTACGGGATGTTTTCTGCAGCGGCAGCGGCGGTGATGGCGACGATGTGCGGCGCCTCGACGGCGGCGACGCTCAACTGGACGAGCGCCGGCGACATTCTGACGTTCGACGTGCACGCGCAGAACGAAAACCTCAACAACGCGGCCTGCGCCGAGGTGTATGAAGGGCTCGTGCGCTGGACGAAGGACATGAAGGTGGAGCCCGCGCTCGCCACGTCCTGGAAGCGCGTTCCGGAAGGCTTTCTCTTTCAGCTTCGCCGCGGCGTGAAGTTCCATGAAGGCGAAGACTTCACCGCGGACGACGTGGTCTTTTCCTACAGCCGCGCGCTGTCGCCCCAGAGCCAGTTCAAGAACAGCACGACGGGCATTCTGGGCGCCGAGAAAAAGGGCGACTACGAAGTGCTCGTGAAGACCGTGAACGGCTCGCCCGTGCTTTTGAACCAGATGACGGACTTGCGCATCATGAGCCGGAGCTGGGCGGAAAAGCATGACGCGCTGCTGCCGCAGGACTTCATCAACAAGAAGGAGGCGTGGGCGGCGCGCCACGCCAACGGCACGGGGCCCTTCAAGTTGAAGAGCCGCGAAGTGGACGTGAAGACCGTCTTTGAGGCTTATGACGGCTGGTGGGACCAGAAGAACCGCCGCGGCAATGTGACGGAGGCGGTCTACACCCCGATTCAGTCGGCGGCGACCCGCACGGCGGCTCTTCTTTCGAATCAGGTGCAGTTTGTGCTCGATCCTGCGACGCAGGACCTGCCGCGCTTGAAGCGCTCGTCGGGCGTGAAGGTGGTGGAGGGCGCGGAAAACCGCGCGCTCCTGGTGTCGCTTGATCAGGCGAGAAACGACTCCCCCTATGTGAAGAGCGTGAAGGGCGAGGCGCTCGCCGCCAATCCCTTCAAGGACGTGAAGGTGCGCGAGGCGCTTTCCATCGCGGTGAACCGCGCGGGGCTCGTGAAGAGCGTGATGCGCGGCTCGGCGAACGCGTCGGGCACGATCATCGCTTCGAACATCAACGGCTGGACGAAGGAGGCGGCCGCGGTGCCTGCGTACGACGTGAAGCGCGCCAAGGCGCTCCTTGCGGAGGCGGGCTATCCCGAGGGCTTTGCCTTTACGCTCGACTGCCCCAACAATCGCTGGGTGAACGACGAGAACGTCTGCAAGGCCCTCGCCTCCATGTGGGCGAAGGCGGGCCTCAAGGTGAGCGTCAACACGATGCCGCGCGCGCAGTACTTCCCCAAGGTGCTCTCCTTTGACACGTCCGCGGGGCTTGTGGGCTGGGGCGCTTCGACGTTTGACGCCCTCTATTCGCTGCAGAGCCTTTCGGCCACCTACGATCCCAAGGGCGGCAACGGCATCAGCAACATCGGCCGCCTCTCCAACGCTGAGATGGACCGCCTCATCAAGGCGATCAGCACCGAGGAGGACGCAGGAAAGCGCAACGCGCTCATTGCCGAAGCGCTGATGGTGGAGAAGAAGAACGTGCTGCACATTCCGCTTTACGAGCAGCTCATTCCGTGGGCGATGCGCGACAACGTCACGGTCATCCACCGGCCGGACAACCGGCTCACGCTCGAATGGGTGACGGTGAAGTAGCCGTGCCGAAGGCGGGGAGCAGCTCCCCGCTAGAATACAAATCACTGTTTTCAAGCGGCACGGGTTCAGCATCGTGATCCCGTGCCGGTTTCGTTTTTTATGGTCAGCTTTATCGTCAGACGGTTCCTTGAAGGCGTGTTGGTTCTCATCGCCGTGGCGGCGGTGGCCTTTGTTCTCTTCCAGTTCGTGGGTGATCCGGTGGCGCAGATGCTGCCGATGGACGCCACGCCCGAAGACCGGGCGCGCCTTGCGGCGGCGCTGGGCTTGAATGACTCGGGCTGGGTGCAGTTCTGGCGCTTTCTCTCAAACGCCGTTCGGGGCGACTTCGGCCTGTCGCTGCGGCAGGCGGCGCCCGTGGCGGATCTTTTTGCGTCGCGGCTTCCGGCGACGATTGAATTGGCGACTGTGGCCGTGGTGCTTGCGACTGTGATCGGCATTCCGCTGGGGGCTTATGCGGCGCTTGCGCGAAAAACGAAGGGCGCGGACGCCGTGATGGGCTTTTCGCTGCTGGGGATTTCGCTACCCACGTTTTTGATCGGCATCCTGCTCATTCTGGTCTTCAGCGTGTGGCTCGAGTGGCTGCCTGCCTTCGGGCGCGGCGAGACGGTGAATCTCGGGGGCTGGACGACGGGGCTCCTCACCCGCGACGGCTGGGCGCATCTCATCCTTCCCGCGGCGACGCTCGCCGTCTTTCAAGTGGCGCTTGTGATTCGTCTGGTGCGAGCCGAGATGCTCGAAGTGCTTCGCAGCGACTTCATCAAGTTCTGCCGCGCCCGCGGCCTGTCGATGCGCAGCATCTACTTTCGGCATGCGCTGAAGAATGCGCTGCTCCCGGTCATCACGGTGACGGGGCTGCAGCTGGGGGGCATCATCGCCTTCTCCATCGTGACGGAGACGGTGTTCCAGTGGCCGGGCATGGGACTTCTTTTTTTGCAGTCGGTGCAGTTCGCGGACATTCCCGTGCTCTCGGCGTACCTGTGCCTCATTGCCCTGATTTTTGTCGTGATCAATTTCTGCGTGGATCTGCTTTATCTGGCGATTGACCCGCGCTTGCGAACCGGAGGTGTGTGATGAAGGAAGACGTGAAGGCGATTCGTGCGGCGGTGGAGAAAGTGCTCCCCCGGATCATTGAGATTCGGCATCAGATCCATGCGCACCCGGAAATGGGGCTCAAGGAGTTCGAGACCGCCCGTCTGGCGGCGGAGACGCTGCGCGGCTTCGGCTGCGACGAGGTGGTGGAGGGCGTGGGCGGCACGGGCGTCGTGGCCTTGATCCGCGGCAAGCGCCCTGACAACGGCAAGACCGTGCTCCTTCGCGCCGACATGGATGCGCTGCCCTTGACGGAAAAGACGGGGTGCGAGTGGACCTCAAAGAACCCCGGCGTCATGCACGCCTGCGGGCACGACGGCCACACGGCCTGGGCGCTTGCGGCCGCGGCGGCGCTTTGCGCGACGCGCGATTTCGCGGGCACGGCGATGATCGTCATCCAGCCCGGCGAAGAAGGCTGGGCCGGCGCCAAAAAGATGATCGAGGACGGGCTCTTCACGCGCTGGAACGTGGCGGAAGTCTTTGCGGGCCACTGCGCGCCCGACATTCCGCTCGGAAGCTACGGCATTTCAAAGGGCCCCATGATGGCGGTGGCGGACCTCTTTCACATTGACGTCGTGGGCGTCGGCGGCCACGGCGCGCGGCCGCACTGCACGATTGATCCGGTGGTGATTTCGGCGCAGATCGTTCTGGCGCTGCAGACCGTCGTCTCCCGCACGATCAATCCGATGCACCCGGCGGTGGTGACGGTGGGCTCGATCAAGGGCGGGGATGAAAACGGCGTCTCCGTCATTCCGGAGTCGGTGCGCATTTCGGGCACGGTGCGCTGCCTGGACAAGGTTGATCAGGACTTGATCCAAAAGCGCCTGCAGGAAATCTGCGACGGCTTCTCCCTCACGACGGGCGCCAAGGTGAAGCTCACCTACGTGCGGCTTTATCCGGTGCTCGTGAACGCCGACGAGCAGCGCGAGGCGGCGGGGCGGGTGTTTGCCGAAATCGCGCAGGGCGGCGTCAACATGGACTTCCCTGCGAGCATGGGCGCCGAAGACTTCGCCTTCATGACGGACGTGAAGCCCGGCGCCTACGTGAAGGTGGGCGTGGGCGACGCGACGCACGCGGCCGGCGTGCACAACCCCGGCTTTGACTTCAACGACGCCGCGCTCAAGGATGCGGCGACGGGGTTTGCGCTGCTCGTGGCCCGGCGCTTGAACGGCGAGGCGTAAATGGGCCTTCTTGCTCGCGTGAGGGCGCTCGTTGATCGAAGCGACGTCGCCTACAGCTTTGTGAAGACGCCGGCGGCGTGGATTTCCGCCGCGGTGCTGTTCCTTCTCTGTGCGGCGGCGCTGCTGGCGCCCGTGTTGGCGTCAGTGAATCCCTTTGATCTGGGAAGCCTCGACGTGGTGGACGCGCACCTGCCGCCTGCGTGGAGCGAAGGGGGCGACGCCCGGTTCTGGCTTGGAACGGACGATCAGGGGCGGGACCTCTTTTCCGCGATCCTCTACGGGCTGCGGCTTTCACTGGCGATCAGCCTCACGAGCGTCGTACTTTCCATTGGGATCGGCGTGGGGCTGGGCGTGCTGGCGGGGTTTGCGGGCGGCTGGGTGGACGCGGCGCTGATGCGCGTCTGCGACGTGATGCTCTCCTTTCCCGCCATTCTCGTGGCGCTTCTGGTGGACGGCATTCTGCGGTCGGTCTTCCCCGGCGCGGCGCACGAGTCGCTCGCGTACTTCGTGCTGATCTTCGCCATCACGCTCTCGGGCTGGGTGCCCTACGCGCGCACCGTGCGCGGGCTCACGCTGGTGGAGAAGGGAAAGGAATTCGTGATGGCGGCGCAGGTGATCGGCGAAGGGCGCTTCACCATCATGCGGCGCCACATCCTGCCCAACGTTCTGGGTCCCGTCTTCGTGCTCGCGGCGGTGAACGTCGCGACTGCCGTGATGACGGAGGCGACGCTCTCCTTTCTGGGCGTGGGCGTGCCGCCAACGACGCCGTCGCTTGGAACGCTCATTCGCATCGGCAACGACTACCTCTTTTCGGGCGAATGGTGGATCTGCATCTTCCCGGGCGTCGTGCTCATTGCCGCGGTGCTCGCGGTGAACCTTCTGGGGGACTGGCTTCGTGATGCGGTGAACCCCAGCCTGCAGCAGTAAGGAGCGAGCGATGAGCGAAGCGGAAAAAGTGCTGGAAGTGAAGGGGCTCCGCGTGGAGATTCCGACGCGGCGCGGCGTGCTCACGGCCTTGGACGATGTGAATCTCACGATTGCCGCAGGCGAAATCGTCGGCATGGTGGGGGAGTCGGGCGCGGGGAAGTCCATGACAGGGAACGCCGTGCTGGGGCTGCTGCCCCCGCCCGGGCGCGTCGCCGCGGGCGAAATCTGGGTGGACGGCGTTCGAGTGGACGGACTGTCGGAAAAGGCGATGAACGCCGTGCGCGGCCGCAAGGTGGGCGCCGTGTTCCAGGATCCGCTGACGGGGCTCGATCCCCTGATGACGGTGGGGGACCAGCTCGTTGAGACTGTGCTTGCGCATCACCCTGGCATGACGAAGGCGGCGGCGCGCGAGCGGTCGCTTGCGCTGCTCACCGAAACGGGCATTCCTGCGGCCGCCGAGCGGTTTGACCACTGGCCCCATCAGTTTTCGGGCGGCCAGCGCCAGCGCATCGTGATCGCGCTGGCCTTGGCAGGCGACCCCGTGCTTCTCATCGCCGACGAGCCTACGACGGCGCTTGACGTCTCCATTCAGGCGCAGATCATGGAGCTCATCCGGCGGCTCGCCAAGGAGCGGCGCATGGCGGTGCTGCTCATCACGCATGACATGGGCGTCATTGCGGAAACCGCGCACCGCGTGGCGGTGATGTACGCGGGCCGGATCGTGGAGATCGGCGACGTGGCGGACGTCATTCACCGGCCGCAGCATCCTTACACGCTGGGCCTCATGGGCGCCATTCCCGACATTCATTCGCAAAGCGAGTGGCTTGAGCAGATCGACGGCGCGATGCCGGGGCTCGCGTCAATTCCCGCGGGCTGCGCCTTCCATCCGCGCTGCCGCGCCGCAAACGAGCGCTGCCGCACGGAGCGTCCGCCGCTGATGCCGATGGGGACGTGCCTTGCGCGCTGCTGGATGGCGTCGCCCACGGGCGGTCCAGTCCCTGAGCGTCTCGTGCAGTTTGAGCCGCAGGCGTTCCGCTACGCCAAGTCCTTGAAGGGAGAAGCGGCATGAGTGCCCAGATGACCAGCTACGACAAGATGGCGGTGGAGCTTGACCACGTCTCCAAGGTGTTTCCGGTGCCTCGCACCTGGATGGACAAGCTGCTGCGCCGGCCGGAGGAGAAGCTTTGCGCTGTGAACGACGTGAGCTTCTCCATTGCGCCGGGGGAAACGTTCTCGCTCGTGGGGGAATCGGGCTGCGGCAAGAGCACGTTGGCCCGCATGGTGGCGGGGATCTATCGGCCGACCTCGGGCGCCGTGCGGCTTTTCGGCGTGGACGAGGCGACGGCCGGCCCCGAGGCGGTGCGGGACGTGCGCCGCCGCATCAACATGATTTTTCAGGATCCCTACGCGAGCCTCAACCCCCGCCTGCGCATCTTTGACGCGGTGGCCGAGCCCCTGCGGGTTCAGCAGCCCGAGATGCCGGAAGAGGAGGTGCGGGAGCGCGTGATGACGGCGGTGAAGCTCGTGCGGCTGCCGGAAGAGGCGCTGTCGCGCTATCCGCATCAGTTTTCGGGCGGCCAGCGCCAGCGCATCTGCATTGCGCGCGCTCTTACGGGGCGGCCCGAGTTTCTCATCTGCGACGAGCCCACGAGCGCCTTGGACGTCTCCGTGCAGGCGCAGGTGCTGAACCTCATGCGCGAGCTGCAGCAGGAGATCGGCATCACCTATCTCTTCATTTCGCACAATCTCGCGGTGGTCCATCACATGAGCAGCCGCGTTGGCGTCATGTACCTCGGACGCCTCGTGGAGACCGGGGATCGTGAAAGTCTTTTTTCGGAGCCGCTGCATCCCTACACGAAGATGCTCATGGAGGCGATTCCGACGATTGAAGAGGGCGTTCGACGGTCGCCCGCGCCGCTGGGCGAGGTGCCGAGCCCGCTGTCGCCTCCGTCGGGGTGCCCCTTCCATCCGCGCTGTCCTCACGCGTCAAAGCGCTGTCGCGAAGAGGCGCCGGCGGTGGTGACGGTGACGGGGCGCCGCGGGCCGAGAACCGTGGCGTGCCATTTGGTCACGGGCGGCTGACGCTGGTCAAGGCGACGGTCAGATTTGTCATGAAGCGGCAAGGCCAAAGGCCGCAGGGATGAGGTATCCTCAAGGCACCTTCTGAAAACTTTGGGAGAAGATCATGGAAAGCATTTCCCGCCGCAAGGCGTTGCTGGGCGCCGCGGCGATCGCCGCCGCGGTGTCGGCGCCGGCTGTTGAGGCAGCCCCCGCAAACGTTCCCGTCATCTGGGACGGCGAAAAGATGTGGACGACCTTTGAGAAGGAGGCGACGGGCTTTTCCTTCCCGTGCCGCCAGGGAGCGCCCACGGCCTACGTGGCCTTTGACGCCCAGTGTCCTGACTGCATTCGCCTCTACGAGCGCGTGAAGCCGATTCTGAACCGCGTGCATCTGATCTGGTGCCCGATTGCGTTTCTCAACATCCATTCCGACCCGCAGGGCGCCTCCATCCTGATGGACAAGGATCCGGCCGCAAAGTTCGTGGAGCAGCACGACCATTTCCGCGATGCCGGCTTCCGAGGCTTTCGCTATGACCTTTCGAAGATCCCCGAGGACATTCGCAACAAGGTGTGGACGAACACCAAGCTGCACCGCCGCTGCGGCTGCCGTGCGGTGCCCTACGGGGTTTACAAGAACTCAAAGGGCGACTACCTGCCCTTTGATGAAAATCTGACGACGGCGGAATTGAGGCGGCTCTTCGAGCTTTGAGCCGCGGTGCGTCAAGCCGGGACGGCGGTCGGATCGAGAAGGATTCGCCACCGTCCTTTTTTCGTGCCTTCGCGGGCGAGACGGCCGGC
>CAVJUB010000060.1:0-13728 GCA_963652545.1 Hallella faecis
GACAGCACGATTTTGGCGCCCGTCGTCTCCAGAACGCGCTTCAACTCCTTCACGGCGTCCGCGTTCCAGTCCCACTGCACGGCCGCCACAGTCCAGAAGGGGTTTGATCCTTCTTCTCCCGCCCAAGCGTCGTAGTCGAATTCACCGCCGAACTTCGCCGTGAGCTCGCGACAGAGCGCGTGCACTTCTTCAGGCGTGTGGTCGAAGCGATATTGCGTAAAAATCTGAATCACGCCGTCAATGTCAAGAAAAAGAACCTTCATGAACGCTTCATCCTCCCGTATTTCAGCACACAGTGATTGAAAGCCGTCACTATGTTGCCTTTTGCAGAAATATTTTGCAGCGACCATTTTTGCATAAAACATCAGCCTCTGCAATATTGCGGCCGCGCCTCATGTCTGACTGCGACAGCGGGTGACGCTGAAGACGCGGATGGACCGCACGGGCACGCGATGCACGACGTACGCGTGATGAACTCCAGCTGCCGGCACCGAGCAAACCGTCCGTACGGTCCAAAAGATCCCGCCACCAAGGTCACGGCCGCTGAAATCGCGCAGTACTTCAGCGTCAAGCCCCTCGGCCGCGATCAAACGAACGGGACAGGCCTCTATCTCGGTTTTGGAAATCCCATGCCCCAGAGTCCGCCTTTGCGATTGAAAAACAATCAATATCTTTTCTCTTTCAGTGCAACGAAAGATCCCCTCCGCCACCTTCTCTGACTTTTCTCCTAATCACAAAGCCGAACCGCCGCTCGTTCAATCACGCCACTTCGCCAGTCCTGCGCCGTACAAGCAAAGCCTTTTGCACCACGCGCCGGCCTTGCGCGCCGCTTCTTGCCGCCGAGCGCAAATAAGCATTTCTCCCCACGGCAGAGAGTCCCTCTCGGAGTACACTGGAAAATCTGCGTTGCGGCGCCGCCCCGCGCGGCTCCAAGGCCTGATGCTTCAGGCGAGGCGCATTTCTTCAGTATTACTTCAAGGCGTTTTGAACCATGTCTTCTTCGCTTTTTGCCGGCCTCGTCGCCGCCCCTGCTGATCCGATCCTCGGCGTCTCTGAAAAGTTTCGCGCCGATCCCCGTCCTGAAAAGGTGAACCTCGGCGTCGGCGCCTATCTCACGGAAGAAGGCGTCACCCCGATCCTCGAAGTCGTCCAGGAGGCTGAAGAAGCCATCACCGCGGCGAAGATCCCCCACACCTACATTCCGATCAGCGGCCTCGCGGGCTACGGCGCCCTCGTGCAGAAGATGGTCTTCGGCGCAGAAAGCGAAATCGTCCTCTCCGGCCGCGCCGCCACCGTCCAGACGCTGGGCGGCACGGGCGCCCTCAAGGTCGGCATGGACTTCATGCACCACATCTGCGGCGCCAGCGTGGGCGCCACCTCCAAGCCCACCTGGGGCAACCACAACGCCCTCCTCAAGATGGCGGGCTACGAGGTGAAGGGCTACGGCTACTACGACGGCAAGGAAGGCATCGACTTCACGCAGATGACGGAAGACCTGAAGGCGCTTCCCGCGAAGACCCTCGTCATTCTCCACGCCTGCTGCCACAACCCCACGGGCTACGACCTCACGCACGACCAGTGGGACGAAGTGATCAAGATCTGTCAGGAAAAGGGCCTCGTTCCCTTCCTTGACATGGCCTACCAGGGCTTCGGCCAGGGCTTGGATGAAGACGCATGGGCCATCCGCCGCTTTGCCGCAAGCGACCTGGACTTCCTCGTCTCCACCTCCTACTCGAAGTCCTTCAACCTCTACGGCGAGCGCATCGGCGCCCTCACCGTCGTCACGAAGAACGCTTCGGAAGCGCAGATCGTTCTCTCGCAGCTGAAGTCCGTCATTCGCTGCAACTACTCCAACCCGCCCGCTCACGGCGCCCGCATCGTCGCGCACGTGCTCGGCAACGAAGCCAACTACCAGCACTGGGAAGTGGAGCTCGCCGGCATGCGCAACCGCATCAAGGAAATGCGCGGCCTGCTCGCTCAGGAAATGGCGAAGATCGGCGCCAAGCGCGACTTCTCCTTCGTCACCCGCCAGGCCGGCATGTTCTCCTTCACGGGCCTCTCGCCCGAACAGATCGAGAAGCTTGCGACGGACTTCGGCGTCTACGCCGTGAAGAACGGCCGCATCTGCATCTGCGGCCTCTCCCACAAGAACGTCGCCTACGTTGCGAAGGCGATCGCCGCGGTGCTCTAACCCCGACGACGCCCCGTCTTCCGCCCCCGCGGCGGAAGACGCCTCACCGCCTGCCGGCCTTTTGCGGCTGCAGGCGGTTTTCTTTTGCCATTTCAACGGACTTACGCCATGCGATCGCTATAGCTCAAAAACTATAAAAATCATAGCTTGCATAGTTCAAAAGTTTTATAGAATGCTTCCATCGGATGAGGAAAGCTAGTTCGAAAGAACTAGATCCCTTCCTCCGACACAAGACCCTAAACCTCTTAGAGAAGAACCACATGTCAGATCAAGCTCTTTGCGATCGCTTCACCGGCATCATGGCTGACTTCACGGCGTACATGGCCAAGCACCTGCCCGATGACGTCGTCGCCAAACTGAAGGAACTGCGCAGCCAGCAGAATTCGGAACTCGCGAACATCATCTACGACACGATGTTCGCCAATCAGGAAGCCGCCTCGCGCCGCAACGTGCCGAGCTGCCAGGACACGGGCGTCATCCAGTACTTCATCCAGTGCGGCTCGAAGTTCCCGCTTCTGGGCGACCTGCCGAAGTGTCTCCCGGAAGCCGCCAAGCTCGCGACCGTTCGCGCCCCGCTGCGCCACAACGCCGTGCAGATCTTTGACGAAAAGAATTCCGGCAACAACACGGGCGTGCGCATCCCCTACCTCGACTGGGAGATCATCCCCGACTCCGACGAATGCACGATCTACGCCTACCTCGCGGGCGGCGGCTGCTCTCTGCCCGGCCACTCCAAGGTCTTCATGCCGGTGGAAGGCTATGAAGCCGTCGTGCGCTTCATCTTCGACCTCGTGTGCGATCGCGGCATCAACGCCTGCCCGCCCCTTCTCGTGGGCGTGGGCATCGCGGGCTCCGCGGAAGTCGCCGCGGTCCTCTCGAAGAAGGCCCTGCTGCGTCCGGTCGGCAGCCACAACAGCAATCCGAAGGGCGCGGAATTCGAGCGCCTCATCCAGGAAGGCCTTGACAAGATCAACATCGGCCCCAACGGCGTGGGCGGCGTGAAGTCCGTGATGGGCGTCAACGTCGAGCAGGCCGCTCGCCATCCGTCCTGCCTCGCCGCGGCCGTGAACGTCGGCTGCTGGGCGCACCGCCGCGCCGGCATTCATTTCAAGGCAGACCTTTCCTATGAAATCTTCACGCACAAAGGGGTGACGCTGTGAGCAAGAAGATCCTGACGACGCCGATCAAGGCGGAAGACCTCGCTGACCTCAAGATCGGCGACGTGGTTTATCTCACCGGCAAGCTCGTGACGGCTCGCGACTGCGCCCACACCCGCGTGGTGAAGCTCGGCCGTGAATTCCCGGTGTCCTTGAAGGACGGCGCCATTTTCCACGGCGGCCCGATCATGACGAAGGACGAAACGAGCCCGAGCGGCTGGCGCGTCGTGGCGATCGGCCCGACGACCTCCATGCGCATGGAGCTCTTTGAAAAGGAATTCATCGAGAAGACCGGCGTGCGCCTCATCATCGGCAAGGGCGGCATGGGCCCCAACACCGAAGAAGGCTGCAGCAAGTTCAAGGCCGTGCACTGCCTCTTCCCCGCGGGCTGCGCTGTGATCGGCGCCGAAGCCGTGGAAGTCGTGGAAGACGTGAAGTGGTCTGAGCTCGGCATGCCCGAGTCCGCCTGGTGCATGAAGGTGAAGGAGTTCGGGCCCCTCATCGTGACGATTGACACGACGGGCGACAACCTCTTCAAGCGCAACAAGAAGCTCTTCAACGAGCGCAAGGAGCCGATCGTCGAGGAAATCCTCCCGAAGACGGCCTACACCGACTAAGCGCGCTTTCGACTGATCATCACTTGCTATCTTTGCCCCGTCTGGGTTCGCCCGGCGGGGCTTTTTTTTCGTACGAAAGCCTGTCAGAGCGCTGCGGACGCCAGGCGGTCTCGCTTTCGCCGGTCGTTTTCAAGCAGGCGCCGGGCCGTCCATTCGTCGCCTGCGGCTCTCGCCTCCTCCGCCGCTTGCGCGGCCTTCACGCGACTAGTCGTCAGCCAAGCCCGCACCATTTGGCGCAGGGAGTTCACGACGGCGGCATTCGGACACTGGAAGCGCCAGCCTCCATCGTCGCCTGACGCCACAGTCGTCACAGCGCCCGCAAGCCACAAGCGCGACCACAGCACTTTGTCGCTGCGGTCGTCCAGATCGCGAACCGTGAGTGAATCGACTGCGGGCGCTTCGATCGTCTCGCCAGCGAGAAGCCGCATGAAGTCCGCCAGCTGCGCCTCGTCTGCCGCCTCGAGAAAGGCGTTCACCTCCTCCACCTCCACCGCCACCGACTCCGCTGCTTCGGCGCCCTGACAAAAGCGCAGGAGATCGACAGGACGCGAAACCGTCTCGCTGCCAAAACGCCAGCCGCCGCACTGCGCCGTCGCGTCGTCTTTCCTCGCCGAGAGTCCCGCCTTCGCAAGCATCTCATCGCGCTCCGCCGCCGTGAAGCCAAAGGCGCCGGCGAGCCATGGATCCGTCAGTCCGCGAAAGCCGAACTGGTGAAATTCATCCGTCGCTTCGGGCGCCAGACGCCCCATGAGCACCGCCTTTCGGACGCTGCGCGAGTCTTTCAACGCCCAGCCAAAGAATCCGCGCATCAGAGGCGCCATGGCGTCGAGACAACCGCTCTGCTGCGCCAGGCGAAGCGGGGCGTCATAGTCGTCCACCAGCACAACGACGGAGCGGCCGCAGGCTTCGGCGAGCGCTTCCGTCCAGTCGCCAAGCGCGTGGTGAAGCTCCTCTTCCTGCTGCGCGCAGGACAGCTCTGGAAGGCGCAGGAGATCAGCGAAGCTCGCCTTCCAGTCGTTCGAAAGCTGCGGCGAAGCGAGCAGAAAATCCTGCGACTTCGCCTGACGCGCCACGACGGAGGCGAGGCTTTGCATCAGGTCATGGAAGGTGTCGCCTTGCACGGCGTTCAACCTCAAGAACACCACCGGCCACCGGGCGAAATTGGAGGCACAGAACGCGGCGTCCTGGCGTATTTTGGTTCCGGCAAACAGACGGCGGGCCGTTTCGGGGGACTCATTCGGACGGGCGTAGTTCATTTCGAGAAACGCGCGCAACATCGTGAGGAAGTGCGTCTTTCCAAAGCCCGGAGGACGCGAGATCACTGTCACAACGCTGCCGTCTTCAAAAAGGCGGCGCAGCCACGGCGTCTTGTCGCCAATGAAACCGCCTGCCTCCGTGATCATTTGGAAATCGCTCGCCATCAGCTGCATGCCCGCGCGCTCCATGCCGCCCCCTTGCTCGATATTGTGGTTTAGATGATACCGTAAAATTCCGACGACCTGCCGGCCTTTTTTCTGACCTCATCCCCAGCCTGCATTACGCCCCGCCGCCAGAACTTCTGCAACCCGATCCGTTTGCCGACTGACAGCGCGGCGCTTCTCCAGCGGCTTGTCCACTTCTTGCCTGCCGCGTCGTTTTTTCCTACGATTCGGGCTTCTCGACTTTTCCCATTGGAGCACCATGACCGAACGCACCACGCTTCCCGCAGGCCGCATCCCCGCCCTGCGCCTCGAGCCGCAGCCCCGCGACACCAACCAGCACGGCGACATCTTCGGCGGCTGGGTGATGAGTCAAGTGGACCTCGCAGGCGGTGAAACCGCCATGCGCCACGCGCTCACGAAGAAAGTGGTGACGCGCGCCGTCTCCTCCTTCACGTTCGAGCACCCGATTCGACTCGGGGACGTCGTCTCCGTCTACACCGACATCATCCGCGTGGGCACCACGAGCATCACCGTGAAGGCGGAGGTCTATGCCGAGCATCTGACGCGCGGCCGCAATCTCGTGGATCTTGTGACGCAGGCCGAGCTGGTCTACGTCTGCCTCGGCCCCGACGACCGGCCGCTTGCGGTGGAGGAAAGCCGCCGGCGCTACTTTGAAGCGCATCCCGAGGATTCCGACGACTGAGGCACCGCCATCAAATCCCGAGCGCCATCGGGCCGTCGTCATCAGCCTCTCCCGCGTGATGGCCTTTGCGAAAAAGCCTTCCAGCTCGTGAAGCGGGAAGGCTCTCGGGTGAATCTTTCCGACCTCAGTTTCCCATCAGAACGCAGGCTTTCTTGCCCTCAAACGCAATCGCTATGGGGTGTATCCGGTCCGCCGCCACACCTCGATGCAGCAGATCGTCGGCATACCTTTTTTCCGCAATCTGGTTCAAGCCCTCTGTCGCCAAATCCTCAAGCGTCCCCTTGCGATGACCAAATTTCGTCTTGAACTCCAAAATAAACGCGTTGTCTTTAGCCTGATTGCGCGGCTCCAGCACAACGTCATACCGGCCCAACCCGCTTTCTCGATTGCTGGTAATGATGTAACGATTCTTGAGGCTGACGAGCAGCCCTAACACAAAGCCGTGATAAAACTTTTCGGGGTTGGAACTGTTCGTATCAAAGAAACTAAAAACATCCCTGGTGAGCTGGTTCATGCTCCAGTTCATCGCCTCAACATCACGAGCCAGCATGGCCTCAATGAAATAGTTGTAGCTCGAATCCCTGGTAACAAACCAGCGGCTTATTAGTTTTTCAAACTCTTCCTTGACTTCTCGATTGGTGAGCGCAAGCTCCCATTCCTTTTCACTCACTTGAGAAACGGTCCTGAGGTAGCCGCTCGCAAGCAACAATGACCAAAGCGCTGACTGATCCAAGTCCAAATCCTTGAATACCAAAGCGTCCGTCACTGGCGAGACGATGCTTCCCCCTTGAAGCAAGGTCTCAAACGATGCCTTGACTTCCCTCGTGCCTTGCCTAACAAGGTTTCCGGCCAGTTCATTGTCACTGGTATTCACCCAATAGGACCGGAGTTCACGCTTGCTTAAATAATTGACCACAGACCAAGGATTGTAAATGCCGCTTGTCTCACCGAATCGATAGCCGTCATACCATTCCTTAACCTGTTCTCGATTCTCAAGTCCATACTCCCTCATGGCGGCGAAAACCTCCGGCTCCGTAAATCCGCAGCAGGTTTCATAGGCCGCCGTCGTAACCGACACAACATTCGGATTGTTCAAATCAGAGAAGATGGATTCCTTGGCCACTCGTGTGACGCCCGTAATCAAGCCTCGTTCCAGACAAGGGTTGGCCTTGAACGTGAAGTTCATCATCTTCTCAAGAAGACTCACCAAATCATCCCAGTACCCGGCATTCCACGCATGCACCAACGGTGCATCATATTCATCAAGCAACACAATCGGCTTGATTCCTGTGGCATCGCAAACTGCTCGACACAAGTCAAGAAGCGATGCCGCAAGCTGGGCATCATTCTGAATACTTCCAGCAAAATCAGATAATTTCCGTCTCGCCAAAGGCGTAAGGTTCGGGCTTTCCAACAGCCAGCGGAAATCTTCGTACAGATGCTGCACCACAACGAAAATGCTGTCGCGAACTTCTTGAAACGTATTTCCCTTGCAGGCTGACCAAGTAAGACTGATCACCGGATGCGATCCGGCCAGCTTCCGCATGGATTCTTCTTTCCAGATTTTCAGATCAGAAAAAAGCAGCGCCTGATCTTTTTCACGCAAGGAAAAAAAGCAAGCGACCGTATCCATTAAAAGCGTTTTGCCAAATCGCCGAGGACGCGTCAAAAGGGTTACGTCCGACGGATTTTGCCACCACTGAGCAATGAAATCCGTTTTATCAACATAAAAGGCTTTGCTGTCGCGAATTTTCCTAAAGCTCTGTCCGCCGATGCTAATATCATTACGAATTGGCATTTACCTTCCTCCGCCCCACAAGAACTCGATCGTCTCAGAGGCTGACATCAGTTCCAGAGCTCTGACAGCCACTACCTGCGACCGAAGCCGCCCAGCAGCGCCGCCACCGGCGCCTTCTTCTTCGCAGGGCGCGAGAACGAACGCACCGTCGTCTCCTCCACGGCAGGGGCTGCCGAGGGCTCGTAGGGCCGGTCAAAGATCGGGTCGTAGACCGCCGGCTTGTAGGTGGGCCCTTCGGGCTTCACGCGGCCTTCGTGGTCATGGTCGCGCCAGTCGTCGCGACGCGGACGACGCTCGCGGCGTTCAAAGCGGTCGCCGTCGCGGCGCTCCCCTCGATCAAAGCGGCGAGCAGGGCGCTGCACGTGATAGTTCTCAGGATCGATCTGCTGCTTCGTGAGCTTCGCGATCGCGGTGACAGAGCGCTCATCGGCGTCCGTGACCAGCATGACGGCGAGGCCCTTCGCGCCCGCACGGCCCGTGCGGCCGATGCGGTGCACGTAGTCTTCCGCGACGTAGGGCACGTCGTAGTTGATAACCGTGGGAAGTTCGGCAATGTCAAGACCGCGAGCGGCGACGTCCGTCGCTACGAGCACTTCGCAGGTGCCGTTCTTGAAGGCTTCGAGCGCGGCGATGCGCTCCTCCTGCGTCTTGTCGCCGTGAATGGCGTCCGCCTTGAGACCGGCGCGCTCCAAGGTGCGCGCGAGGCGCCGGCAGGTGATCTTCGCGTTCACGAAAACGAGCACCTGCTTCAAGGGCTCGCCGTCGTCCCCCGTCTTCAGCAGTTCAATGAGGGCGTCCGTCTTCTCGCGCTCTTCGACGTGGTAGAAGACCTGCTTCACGGTGTCGGCGGTGGCGTTCTGGCGCGCGACTTCGATCAGCACCGGATCGTTCAGGTAGCTCTTCGCAAGCTTCTTGATCTCAGGCGAGAAGGTCGCGGAGAACATGAGGTTCTGGCGCGCCTTGGGCAGAAGATTCAGGATGCGGGTGATGTCCGGAAGAAAACCCATGTCCAGCATGCGATCGGCTTCATCAAGAATCACGACCTTCACCTGCGAGAGGTTCACCGCGCGGCTTTCCACATGATCGAGCAGGCGCCCCGGGGTGGCGGTAAGGATCTCCACCCCGCGGCGCAGCGACAACTCCTGCGGCTTGATGTCCACGCCGCCGAAGACCACGTCCACTCGAAGGGGCGTGTTCTTCGCGTAGTCCTTCAAGTTGTCGTTCACCTGATCAGCGAGCTCGCGCGTCGGCGCGAGAACGAGCACCTGCACCGGATGGCGCGCGGGCGACGCCGAAGTGTTCGCATAGGGGAGCACGCGCTCCAAGGCCGGCAGCCCGTAGCCCGCCGTCTTCCCCGTGCCGGTCTGCGCCGCGCCCATCACGTCGCGCCCCGCGAGCACCGCGGGAATCGCCTTCTGCTGAATGGGCGTGGGCTTTTCGTAGCCCATGGCGGCAATCGCCGACTGAATGCGGGAATCAAGGCCGAAATCGGCAAACGTGAGCTCTTTAGTATCGGACATCCTGGATTTCTTCGCGACGGGCCGCCAAAAAGTCTTCTGCGACGCCGTCTGACTCAATAAAAACAATTTGTTAAGTATATCAGCCTTCCGCGGCTCGCTCAAAAATCGAATCCCCGCCAAAGCCCCGTCGGTCAAGGCTTTGACGGCGTTTCAGGCGTGCCCGGCAACGATCGTGCTTAAATCTTGAGCTCGACAAAAATTTCGCCACATTTCAAAGAGGTTCTCCTCCAAGACAGTCCCTTCTCCACAAAAGCTGAGGAAAGCGGTCTTCCGTCCGTTATGATCCCGCCTCCCGATGCAATCGCCCGTTCACTCCACCATGAAGCCCGCCCTGCTCCTTGCCCTGGCCGCCCTCCCCGCCGCCCTTTTCAGCCCCGCCTTCGCGGCTGACCTCGCCTCCGACGACGCCGGCCACCGCCTCGCCGAGGTCACGCGGCGCTTCGTGCCGGACAAGCGGACCACGTTCTTTGCGAGCATCCCCTGCGGCGAAGCGCTCTGCGTGCGAACGACAAGCCGCCCTGCGGCCGAGGCGCTTTCCAGCCTGGAAGGCGTTCGCGTGACGCTCCTGCCGGACGCCACAATCGACGGGCAGACCGCGGGCGTCATCCGCGTGCCGGTGGCGGCGATTCACCGTTCCAACGCCTTCTCGTCGGAAATCATCACGGAAGCCGTGCTGGGCACGCCCGTGAAGCTTCTTGAAAAGAAAGGCTGGTGGCACGTCCAGACGCCCGACGGCTACCTGGGCTGGGTGCATGCGCTTCAGGTGACGCCGATGACGCCCGAAGCGTTCCGCGCGCACCAAGCGAAGGCGCAGGAGACCGTCGTCACCTTCTCCGCCCCGGTCTACGCCGAAAGCACGCGAAAGACCCCGGTGCTCGAGCTTCCCAACGGGGCGCTCGTGACGCGCACGAACACGGTCCCCCAAAACGGCCACGTGGAGATTGCGCTTCCCGACGGACGCACGGGCTGGGTAGCCCAATGGCGCCTGAAGCCCCGGGCCGCGATCGAACGCCGCGCCGAACAGCTCCTGAAGACGCCGCAGGCGCTTCGGGAAAGAGTGGCGGATCACGCGCTCGCTCTTCTCGGACGCACCTACCGCTGGGCGGGCGCCTCCGTCTGGGGCATGGACTGCTCGGGGCTCGTCAAAACCGCCTGGCGCATGGCGGGTCTCGACGGTCCGAGAGACGCCGACCAGATGGCGCGGCTTGCGGGACGCCTTCCCGACGGCACGACGACCTTTCAAAAAGGCGACCTGCTCTTTTTCGGCAAGACCGGCGTCTCGCACGTCGGCATCAGCCTCGGCGGCACGCGCTTCGTGCATTCCTTGGGGGACGTGCACGTGAGCGACCTCGATCCGCAGTCGCCCCTCTACGACGCCTGGGCGGCGGGCGTCTTTCGCTTTGCGGTGCGGCCGGAATTCGATGACCATTGCCTCACGAGCCTCGGTCGCATTCCGCTCTATCAGGGCGTCGCCGAGCCGATGCACTGTGACCGGCCGGCGGCCGAATGACGCCAGTCGGTCCGCGCCGCCCGCATGAGGCAAGGTTCGACTACGCCCGACGCGACGCCGCAAAGGCCGCCCAGCCGCGCGCTCTCAGCCGGCACGCCGGACACTCGCCGCAGCCATAGCCCCAGTCATGAAAGTGCGTGCGGTCGCCTTCGTAGCAGGTGTGCGTCTCCTTTCGCACGAAATTCACGAAGGCGCGGCCCCCGAGTGAATTTGCGAGCTCCCACGTCTGCTCCTTCGTGAGGTCCATCAAGGGCGTTTCAATGCGAAACGGCTCGTCCATGCCAAGGGACAGCGTCACCTGCAGGCTCTTCATCGTGTTGTCGCGGCAGTCTGGGTAGCCTGAATAGTCCGTGTCGCACATCCCGCCCACGAGCGTCTGAATGCCTGCGCGCCACGCGAGCGCCGCCGCGTACGTGAAGAACACCAGGTTGCGGCCCGGCACGAAGGTGTTGGGGAGTCCCCCCTTTCCTTCACCGATTGCGCCGGGGCGCGTGAGCGCGCACGCCGCAACGTCGCCGAACGACTGAATGTTGATCAAGTGATCGGCCCCAAGCCTTGCCTGCCACTCAGGCTTCACGCCGCCGATCAAGCTCAGAATGCGCTGTCGGCACTCCAATTCCGTCTTGTGCCGCTGGCCATAGTCAAAGCCGATCGTCTGCACCTCCTCAAAGCGCGAGAGCGCCCACCCGAGGCACGTCGTCGAATCCTGTCCGCCCGAAAAAAGCACGAGCGCCTTCTTGCCTTCCGCCATGCTGAAAGTCCTTTTCAAGGTTGCTGAAAAACGCGTATTCTGCACCGTCAGCGCGCCGGCGGGCCTGAGTTTTTCACCGCGCTTCCGGCGCTTTGGCGGCACGCTTTTTGCTTCCTTGTCCGTCCATTGGTTTTCCTACGGAGTCTTTCATGCTCATCCGCCCCGCCCAACCCGACGATCTTCCGGAACTGCTCGCGATCTACAACGACGAAGTGCTGCACGGCGTCGCCACCTTCGACACGGAGCCTCAGACGCTCGCACAACGCCGCGTCTGGCTTGACGCCCACAACGTCGAAAACCACCCCCTGATCGTAGGCGTCGCAGACGACGGCTCCCTCACGGGCTACGCCTCCCTCTCGGCGTTCATCGCCAAAGACGCCTACGCCTCCACCGTGGAGCTCTCCATCTACGTCGCGCGCGATCAACGCGGCCAGGGCGTCGGCCGCCAGCTCTTCACGGCGATTCTGGACCTTGCCCGCGCCGACCCGCGCACGCATCGCGTCATCTCCATCATCACGACGGAAAATCAGGCGAGCGAGTCGCTGCACCGCAAGTTCGGCTTCCGCGAAGCAGGCGTCCTCACCGAAGTGGGCTACAAGTTCGGGCGCGCCCTCTCCGTGGGCTACTGGGAGCTCGCCGTCTGACGCCCGGCTCATGCACGACATCTGGAACCCGTGGCACGGGTGCGTGAAGGTGAGCGAAGGCTGCAAGCACTGCTACATGTACGCCTTGGACCGCCTGCGCGGACAGGACGGCCGCCGCATCTACCGCACCGCAGGCGACGTGATTCCGATTACGCCCGACCGGCGCGGACGCCTGCGCTACCGCCCGGGCGAATTCATCCGCGTCTGCATGACAAGCGACTTCTTTCTCGCGGAAGCCGATGCGTGGCGGCCGGATGCCTGGCGCGTCATGCGCGAGCGGCGCGACTTGAAGTTCTACCTTCTCACGAAGCGCGCCGAGCGCCTCGCAGACTGTCTGCCGCCCGACTGGGGCGACGGGTGGGACAACGTCATGCTCTGCGTCACCGCGGAAAATCAGAAGCGCGCCGACGAGCGGCTGCCGCTCCTTCTTTCCGTTCCCGCAAAGCACCGCGGCGTGAGCTGCGCGCCGCTGCTGGGGCCTGTGTCGCTCGCGCCCTACCTCACGGCCGCGCCCTTTGATCAAGTGACCGCCGGCGGCGAAAACTACGGCGGCGAACGGCCCTGCCACTGGGAGTGGATTCAAGCGCTCTCCCGCGAATGCCGGGCCGCCGACGTCACCTTTGCCTTTCTTGAAACCGGCACGGTCTTTGTGAAGGACGGCCGCACGTACCGCTTGAACGGCAAGGCGCTGCAGACGCGCATGGCGTTTCGCTCGCAGGCGAGCTTTCAAGGCGCCCGGCGCCCCTGGCGGCTCACGGACAAGCTGGGGCTTGAGCTCCCTGACACCGACCTGCATCATCCCGTGTTTGACGGACCGCCCTGCGGCGAGTGCGCGGGAAAGCTCGTCTGCAACGGGTGCTCGCACTGCGGCCTTTGCGAAAAGAAGTGATCGCCACCATGCCGTCACTTTGTTGACACGCATCACAACATTGGCCTACACTGCGACCGTTGACGATCAAAGCTCAGCCGGCAGCTCCCCGCCCCTTGCCGGCGATCGTTCCGACTTTCTCAGTTGGCGCCCGTCTCCATTCACTGAGCGCCCGCAATGGCTGAGAAGATTTTTTTGATTTCACATCAACAAGGCGCCCTATGGCAACAGCTCCCCCGCTGTTGCCGCTAGCAGCGCCCCTTTCATCATGACGGAACTCTTTCACAAATGGCGGTCCATTGAGAACCTCGACGACTTCATTGCACAAGACGAGATGAAGCGCACGGGCGGCGACGTCCGCTACGTCATCACCGAAAAGCTTGACGGCTCGTGCCTGCAAATCGCGTGGGATCGGGCGACGGACCGGCTGTCTTTCTTCACCCGCAACGGCAACTCGCCCTTTGAAACCGTGAAGGGCTTCACAGAATTCGCGCCCTGAGACAAAACTACAACAAAGCCCCCAAACCTTTCGGAATGAGGGCTTTGAG
>CAVJUB010000061.1:0-13671 GCA_963652545.1 Hallella faecis
GCGCCTCGTCTGTGACAGGCTCTCCTGTCATTTCCATCCCCCGAATGTCCTCTTCCGAAAGCCCGCTCTTTTCCGCTGCAGCGCGGCGCGAGAGCCCCGCGGCGCAGCGCGCGTCTTTCAGCGCAAAGCCTAGCGTGTCCACGGGATGCACTGAGGCGAGCACGTCGGGCGGCACGGTCGTCTTGCAGTCGGCGGCGACTTTCTCAAGAAGCGTTGCAGAAGCCGGCTCGTTTCCCGCTTCAAGCGCCGCGAGACGCTGAGGCGAAATGCCGAGCGAGGCGGCGAGTTCTTCGGGCGTCAGCAAGTTTTCAAGCCGCGTCTTCTGCAGCCAGCGGGCGGCGGCCGGAACGGTGCTGGCGGCAGGCAACGGAGCGTCGTCCGCGAGCCAGCCCGCCACGATGCCGGGCGTGAAGTAGGTGCGGCCTGTCATTGCCATGAGTTTCAAAAGGAGCGCGCGTTGAGGTCGCTGCGTGGCATTGAGTGCCAGAAAACGAGAGAGCGCGGCCTTGGAAATGCCGAGCGCTTTTGCGACGAAGTCAGGGCTCGTGAGGCCGTTTTCCGAGAGGAAGGCGCGCAGCGCGGCGGCGGAGGCGGGGTAGTGCCTGGTGGAATCCGTCTGGCGGGGTGCAGAAGCCTTCGCCGGCGGCACGGCCGCCGCGAGCGCGTCAATCCCCCAGCGGGCGCGGTAGCGCGCCGTGGCGTTGGCGGCGGCGAGCGACTCTGGGAGCGTCGCATGAAGCGCCTGGGCCGCGGATTGCAGCAGGTCGGGCGAGGGACGCTGCGCGCCGCGCTCGACGCGGCTCACGAGCGTTGGCAGCACCCCAAGGCGGCGCGCGAGTTCGGCCTGCGAGAGTCCCGCTTTGACGCGAGCGGCCTTCACCCAGCGAGCAGCGGGCGGCAGATCGTCCGTCACGAGGTCCGAGGGCTTCACAAAACCTTCGTTGTCTGCGTCGTAGCCCTTTTTGAGCGACGGCGCGAGTCCCTTCAAGCCCAGAAGCTGGGAAAGCTTCGTGAGCACGGCCAGGCTGGGGCGGCCGCGGGGCGCCGGTCCCGTCGCGTTGCGAAAGTAGCCCGACGAGAGCCCCAGCGCCGCTTCAAGCGCCGCCCGATCCTTCACGCGCTTCTTCGCGAGGAACTCCCGCAGGGCGCGGGCGGTGTGGGGATAGCGGCGGGGTTCGGACATGGGACAGCTGTTTCGGGAAAAAGCCTTATTTTAGAAGTCCTCCAGAGGACTTCGCTCAGGAAAGCGCGGCGCGCTTCCTTAAGATGCGGTCTTTCCGTCGAAAAAACAAGCCGGAGACGCCGATGCCGATCACTGCGAAAAAAGTTGTCAACTGGACCTGGCGCTGGGCGCTTCTTGCGCTCGGCATGCTGGTCGCCGCCTGCGGCATTGCCTGCGTCGCGCAGGCGCAGCTGGGGACGACGCCTATTTCAAGCACGCCTTACGTGCTTGCCGACATCCTGCATCTCACGTTCGGCGAAACGACCTTCATCGTGAATGTTATTTTCGTCTTCCTGCAGTGGGTGATGCTGCGAAAGCTCTTTCGTATGACGAATTTATACCAGATCCCGAGCGTGTTTGTGTTCGGCCTCTTCATCGACTTCGGGATGCGGCTTTTTGCGCCTCTCGCGGCGGGCGCCGTGGAAGCGGGGTGGTTCGCGCAGGCGGGGATGAGCTTGGCGGGAAACGTCCTCCTCTCGCTGGGCATCGTGATGCAGGTGGAGTCCAAGACGCTTGTTCAGCCCGGCGAAGGCGTGGTGCTTGCGGCGTCCGTCTGCTTCAAGAAGCCCTTCGGCACGGTGAAGATTGTGAATGACGTCCTTCTCGTGATTCTGGCGGTGATTCTGGGCCTTGTCTTTCTCGGCGCGCCCGACGGCGTGCGCGAGGGGACGCTCGTTTCGGCCGTCATGGTGGGACTCTGCGTGAAGGGCTGGTATCGGCTGCTCGCGCTCGTGCGCGGAAAAGGAAAAGCGTAGAGGGCCACCAAAAGAAAAGCCCCGGAAGGCTCGCCGCCTTGCCGGGGTTGTTTTTGGAATGTCAGCGGAAGGGAACTACCACGTCGCCATCCAGGTGATGAGAAGCGCGTTGATGAGGTCGATCAGGAACGCCCCGACGATGCTCACGATGAGCCAGGCCTTGGGGTTGGAGCCGTACTTCTCGGCGATGGCCTGCATGTTCGCCAGGCCGTTGGCGGTGGCGCCCATCGAGAAGCCGATGCCGCCCACGGTGAGCATGACGCCCGTGTAGTCGCGGCCCATCATCCAGAAGAGGACGGCCCACGCGAAGATGAGCATCAGCACGGTCTGCAAGGCGAGCATGATGACGAGGGGGCCGGCCAGGTGAAGGAGCTCATGCAGCTTCAGGCTGTTGATCGCCATCGTCACGAAGAGGATGAGGCAGATGTCCGCGACGGCGTCCATGCCCTTGCCCTGCACCTTGTAGGCGCCCGAAAAGTCGCCGATGTTGCGCACGACGGCGGCGACGATCATGGAGCCGATGTAGGCGGGAAGCGTGATGTAGGCGCCGAGGAAGTTGGAGACGACGGTCCCCAGGGCGATGCAGATCGTGACGACGCTCACCGCCTTCATGAGTTCATGCGTGAAGGTGGGGATGCTCCCGGACTTCTCGTCGCGGATGCCGGCTTCGACTTCTTCGGGAACGTGCAGCGGTTCGCCTTCATGCTCGTGCGAGGGAGTCTTCACCTTGTAGCGGCGGATGAGCCATTCGCCGAAGGGGCCGCCGATCATGAGGGCGGCGACCATGCCGAAGGTGGCGGCGGTGATCGCCATCGCCGTGCCGCCCGTGATGCCGTAGGTTTGTTCAAAGTAGGGGCCGAACGCGGCGGCGGTGCCCAGGCCACCCATCATGGAGACCGAGCCCGCGAGGATGCCGTAGTGCATGTCGATCCCGAGAAGCGTCGCGGCGCCGATTCCGAGGAGGTTCTGCAGGATGGCGAGCACGGTGACGGCGGCGAGAAAGAGCGGCAGGAGCTTTCCGCCCGCGGTGATGAGCTTCAGGCTCGCCATGAGGCCGATCGTCGTGAAGAACCCGAGCATCAGCAGCTTCTGCAGCGTGGAGTCAAACGTCACCTGAAGGACGCCTGCGTATTCGAGCGCCGAAAGAAGGAAGGCGCAGAGCATGCCGCCCACGACCGGGGTCGGGATGGAGAGCTTTTGCAGGAAGCGGACGCGGGACTTGATGACGGAGCCCATCCAGTAGGTGACGACGGCGAGCGCGACGGCCTGCACCATGTCAATCTTGATTAGAAACGCACTTTCCATAGCTTTTGTCTTCTCACTTGTTGTTGTCGAGGCGACGCCGTCTTGCGAAGGAAAGGCGCCGGGAAAGGCGCGATTCCTGAACGGGAGCCGCTAGCGGCCATTGTACGGGTTCTCCTTAGTCTTTCGAACTTTGAAGCCGCTTTCAGGGCCGATTCGGACCGCTCGCTTGCGCAATCGCACCCTGTGCACGACAATTCGCCTAGTTTTCCATTCCTCGTTTTGCGGAGATTTGAATTCATGGCTCAGCGACTCTTGACCACACTCCTCACGGCGGGCGCTCTCGCGCTGTCGATTTTCGGCGGCGAAGCGGCGGCTCAGACGCTGCGTCTCGCGCACACGGCGGCGGTTTCGCACGCGCACCACGAGGCGGCGACGCTTTTTGCGACGAACGTGGAAAAGCGCACGGCGGGCCGGGTGAAGGTCGAGGTCTATCCCGCGGGCGAGTTGGGGGACCAGCCTGCTTTGGCGGAGCAGATCACGCTCGGCGCCTTGGACATGGCGGTGGTGTCCTTGGGGAACCTCGCGATGTACGACAAGAAATTGAACGCCATGACGGCGCCGTTTCTTTTTGCGGACTACGACCACGCGCACCGCACGATCGACCGCTTCGTGATGAAGTGGATGAACGCGGGGTTGGCGCAGCACGACGCGCTGGGGCTCTCGATGTTTGACTACGGCTTCCGGCAAACGACGACGAAGGACGTGCCGATTCACTCCGCCGACGACTTGAAGGGGCTCAAGATCCGCGTGCCGCCCGCGACGGGACTGCTCGCCGCCTTTGACGCCGTGGGCGCCAACACGCAGAAGATCGCCTATTCCGAGCTCTACACCTCGCTGAAGCAGGGCGTCGTCACGGGGGAAGAGAATCCCGTCTTCACGATTCTCGCGGACTCCCTTTACGAAACGCAGAACGAGCTTGCGCTCACGAATCACTACTTTGACTGCCAGGTGCTCCTCGTGAACAAGATGTTCTTTGAGGGGCTCGATCCCGACGTGCAGCAGGTGATTCGCGAAGAGGCGGTGAACGCGCAGAACTTGACGCGCGACCGGATCGCCAACGGCGAGAGCGCCGTGGTGGCGGAATTGGAAAAGAAGGGAATGCACGTGACGCGGCCGGACCGGGCGTCCTTTGTGGCGAAGATGCAGCCCGCGTACGAAAAGGTGGGGGCGCTCGCGGGCCAAGCCGAGATGGCGAAGCTTCTTGAAGCCGTGAAGCAGAATCAGTAGCCTTCCGCCTTTTGACAATCCTCCGCCCCAAAGGAATCTTTCGTCATGGTCATGTTCGCCATCTTCGCCGCCGTCCTGGTGCTGATGCTCCTGGGCGTCACCACCGCCGTGACGATGGGCTTTGCGTCGGTGGCGACCTACCTCATGGCCGGGGGCGACATGGCGCGGCTCTTTCTTGTGCCGCAGCGCATGTTCGCGCAGGTTTCCGGCATCACGCTGATGTCGATCCCCTTCTTTTTGCTGATGGGCAACCTCATGAGCGTGGGCGGCATCAGCCGCAGTCTCTTCGGGTTCGGGCGCGTCTGCCTCGGGCACCGCTGGGGCGGACTGTCCAATGCGGCGATCGTCGCCTGCGTCATCATGGCGGCGATGTCGGGGTCGGCGGCGGCCTGCGCGGCGGGCATCGGCATGATCGCCATCAACGAAATGACGAAGGCGGGGTACGACCGGGCTTTCTCCTGCGCGACGATTGCGGCGGGCGGCGCCCTGGGGCCCATCATTCCGCCCTCGATCACGCTCATTCTCTACGCGGGCCTCACGCAGACGAGCGTCAATTCGCTTTTTGCCGCGGGCGCCGTGCCGGGGCTGATGCTGGGGCTCCTCTTCATGATGTGGTCCTCGTGGGTGTCGCGGCGCGAAGGGTACGCGAAGACCAACCCCGCGCCCTGGGGCGAGCGCTGGCAGGCTTTCAAGGACGCGTTCTTTGCGCTTTTGACGCCCGTGATTGTGATCGGCGGCATGTTTGCCGGGCTCTTCACGGCGACGGAAGCCGCGGCGGTCGCGTCGCTCTATGTGCTGGTGCTGGGGCTCTTCGTTTTCAAGACCTTGAAGGTGAAGGACCTTCCGCACATTCTCTGGACTACGGCCGAGCAGACTGCGAAGGTGATGTTCGTCATCGCGACCGCCGGATTCTTTCAGTACGTGCTCCTTTACACGCGCATTCCGCAGCAGGCGATCGCGTTCATCACGACGAGCTTCACGTCGGTGGCGCCGGTGCTGCTCATCATCATCGGGCTGCTGGTGCTGATGGGCTGCTTCATGGAGGGGACGGCCATTCTCCTCATCACCGTGCCGATCTTCGTGCCGCTCGCAAAGACCTTCCACTACGACGTGGTGCAGCTCGGAATCGTGATGTGCATTTCGCTCGCGGTGGGGGTGCTGACGCCGCCCGTGGGGCTTAATCTCTATGTGATGAGCTCCATCACGGGCGAAAAAGTGATGGCGGTTGCGAAGGCGAGCGTGGGCTACGTCCTTCTCATGATTCTGGCGGCGATTCTCGTCGCCTTCGTGCCGGAGCTCTCGCTGGGGCTCGCGCGCTTCATTCCGTAGGAGGCTCGAGCCATGCTGACCATTCTGAAGAAGCTCGACCACGGCGTGGGGCTCGTCGCTCGGACGGTAGCCTCGGCGTGCCTCGCGGCGATCTTCGTGATGTTCATCGCGAACGTCTTCGTGCGCTTCGTGCCCGTCTACAACTTCACGCAGACGGACGACTGGATTCAAATCTGCCTCATCTGGATGATCTTTCTCGGGGCGCAGGAACTCGTGAGAACGCGCAGCCACTTCGTGGTGGACGTCCTTACGGAGCGCTTGTCGGGCACGGATCTGGGGCGCTTCTGCCGCGTCGTCGTGTGCGGGATCGAACTTGCGATGTACGCGATCATCTGCTGGTACGGCGGGGTGTGGGTGATGCGCTCTCAGGCGTACTTCCAGTCCATTCCGTGGCTTCAGGTGCGCTGGGCCTACGCCGCGCTCCCCGTGAGCGCCTTCTTCATGACGATTTACGGCGTCCGCGACCTCGTCGAGGCGGTCGTGAATCTCTGCCGACGCCGCGAGGCGCTGACGGTCGTGGAAGACCGCACCGACGGCTTCTGATTTTCTGCCTTTTGCCTGGGCGTCTGGCGTTGAGCCGGAGCGGCTTCTGCTGACCTTGCAACTAAGTAAAAGTGCTTAGAAAGGTGTGCGACTCCGTGCGAAAAGCAGGTCAATTGCCCTGCGACTGCGTGAAATTTCTGGGCTGAAAACGATGCGACGGCGTGATGAACTCTCTATAATTTCGTTCATATTCATTGATGTTCATCGGAGCTGACGGAAATGAGCATTCGATTGCAAAGAAAAGCCTACGAAAAGTTGCTGCAATGGAAGTCGGCGTCGAACGGTCGGTCGGCGGTGCTGATTGAGGGCGCGCGTCGCGTCGGCAAGACCTACCTCATTCGCGACTTCGTCAAGCGCGAGTATCGCTCGTCCATCTATCTGGACTTTTCCAAGCCGGATCCGACGCGGGATCTCCTCTTCACGGAGTCGGCGGGAAATCTCGACGAGTTTTTCTCCCGGCTGTCGCTTTACGCGGGCGTCACGCTTCATCCGCGTGAGTCCTGCATCGTGTTTGACGAGGTGCAGCTTTTTCCGCTGGCGCGTCAGATGGTGAAGCACTTCGTGGAGGACGGGCGCTACGACTTCATCGAGTCCGGCTCGCTCATCAGCATCCGCCGCAACACGCAGGGCATTCTGATTCCTTCCGAAGAGGAGAAGCTGGAGCTGCCGCCGCTGGACTTTGAAGAGTTCCTGTGGGCGACGGGCCAGAAGGCGCTTTTTGAAGCGGCGCGCCAGGCGTTTGAAGCGCATCAGCCGATGGGACAGGCCTTGCATCGGATGCTGATGAAGCATTTTCGCGAGTACATGTTCGTGGGCGGCATGCCGCAGGCGGTGGAGGCGCACGTCGTCGAGCAGAGCTTGCTGGCGGTGCGGGAGGCGCAGCGAAAGATTCTGACGCTCTATCGGGATGACATCGGAAAGTACGCCGAAGGCTATGACCTCAAGGTGAGGAGCATCTTTGACGCGCTGCCGGCGATGCTGTCTCAGCACGAGAAGCGCTTCCGGCTTTCCAGTCTTTCCAAGTCGGCGCGCATGAGAGACTACGAGGAGGCGTTTCTCTGGCTTGCCGACTCCCGCATCGTCGGACTGTGCTTCAACGCCACGGAGCCGACGCTCGGGCTGCAGATGAATTTGGAGCGCACGCTTTTGAAGTGCTACGTCGCGGATACGGGGCTCCTCACCACCATGGCGGTGGATGACGGGACGGCGGAGGCCGAGGACGTGCTTCACGCGCTGCTCACGGATCGCGCGGGACTCAACGAGGGCATGTTTTTTGAAAACGTGGTGGCGCAGATGCTCGCCGCGGGCGGACGGCGGCTGTTCTTTTTCACGCAGGTGAAGGATGACGCGAGCCGGCGGAGCATGGAAATCGACTTTCTCATCCGGCGCGGCCGGAAGATTTCGCCTCTGGAGGTGAAGTCTTCCGATCCCGATCGCCACGCCTCGCTCGACTGGTTTGTCGAGAAATACCGCGGCCGGCTCGGCGAAAAGTACATCGTCTGCACGAAGGACTATCAGGAGAAGGACGGTCTCATCTTCCTTCCGGCCTACATGGTGCCGTTTCTCTGAGGCGGCCGGTCAGCGCTTTTCGGCGAGAAACTCCCGCGTTCTCGTCTTCGCGACGAACGTCACCATGGCGGCGAGCGTGAGGCCCGCCAGCGACAGCCCGAAGGCCGTGGCGCCCCAGAAGCCCTCGGCGCCGAAGGGGCCGCCCAGATTCTCTGCGGAGAAGCCCAGCCAGTAGCCGCCTCCGAGGCCCACGGCCCAGAGCATCACGCCGTAGACCATCATCGGCCAGAAGGTGACGCGGTAGCCGCGCATCGCAAAGGAGCTGATCGTCTGGCAGGCGTCGGTGCTGTGGTAGATGACGCCGTAGAGAAGCAGCGTCACCGCAAGCTGCTGCACGGCGGGGTCGGTGGTGTAGAGGGCGACGAGGGGGGCTCGCGTGAAGTAGAGCAGCGCCGCGCAGCAAAGCGCGACGGCGACGCCGCCCTTCAAGGCGCGGAAGGTCACTTCTTCGGCTTTTGGCGGGAATCCGGCGCCAAGGCACTGGGAGACGAGCACGCTCACCGCGATCCCGAGCGAGAAGGGAATCTGGTAGAGGGTGGCGGTGATGTTGGCGACGATCTGGTGCGCCGCGACGTCAATCGTGCCGATGCGGGAGATGAAGATCGCCATCAGCGTGAAGGAGCTCACTTCAAAGAAGGTGGAGAGGCCGATGGGGACGCCGAGCTTCAGCTGCTGGAAGATGGCGGCGGCGTGCGGCGCGGCGAACCCGGGCTGGCGCATCGGCGCATAAAAGGGATCGCGGCGCCAGATGAGCCAGTAGGCGGCGAAGGCCACCCAGAAGTTGACGCAGGTGGCGGCGCCGGCGCCCGCGCCGCCCATTTCAGGCAGCCCGCAGAGTCCGTACATGAAGGCGGCGTTCAAGGGAACCTTCAGCGCGAGCGTCAAAAGCGACACGTACATCGTCGTGTTGGGGCGGTTCACGGCGGCGTTCACCGCGACGAAGGGGCGCGAGAAGACCGCGGCCGGAAGCCCCAGCGCGGAGTAAAAGAGGTAGTCCTTGGCCATGCGGGCGACGTCGCCCCGGGCGCCGCCGAAATTCACCCAGAAGTCTGTCTGCAAGAGGAGCGCGAGTCCGATCAAAAGAAGCGCCGCCCCGAGCCACATCGACTGCGCGAGCTCCGCGCCGATCTCCCGGTATTTGCGGGCGCCGTAGTGGTGCCCGGCGATGGGGGAGAGGCCCTGCAGAATGCCCACGAGCGAAATGAAGATCATGACAGTCGTCGCGGACGCGAGCGCCACCGCGGCGAGGTGCTCGGCGCCGAGGCGCCCCGCCATCACGGTGTCGATGGTGCCGGCGCCCATGATGGAGAGGTTGGCGATGAAGATGGGGGACCCGAGCTTCAGAATGGCTCGAAGGCCGATGTCGGGCGGCGTCAGACGGTGCGGCGCGGAATCGGGGGAAGCGACGTTGGACATGGGAATTGATCGTTATTTTTCTTTGAAAAAAGTCGGGCGTGAGTTTATCGGAAATAGGGCGGCTTTTGGCGGAAGGAAACGTTTGGAAAAGCATGGGGCGGCGGCTGAAAAAGGAATGGACGATTCGTCGGCAAAAAGCGTCGACTAAAGCAAACAGCCGGAGTGCTTGAGGGGGAAAGATCGTCGGCTTTGGAGAGGAAGTGGGTTCGAGGCGGCAAAGAAGAAGGACTTGCTTGAAGGTGATAAAAATAATATTCTCAGCTGAAATCAACGATGTGCTTTTGCGGGTTAAATAAATAAGCGGCAATGGGCTTAAATTAAGCCTGTTGGGTCGTTATAATCCTCGGCGAACTTTCACGAGGCGTGAAAGATAATTTTTTAAAGAGGCAGGAAATGGATTTCTTTGAACGTCTGGAAGCGCTCAATGCCAAGAAGGCGGAGCTTGACAAGGAATACGACGAGATTCGCAATGACGCGAAGGCCGTGGCTTCGAAGCTCGTGGAGCAGTTCCGCTTCACCGCCGCCGAAGTGGGCTGCGCGGAAGGCGAACCCGTGAAGACCCGCAAGCCCGTGGCGCCGAAGTATCAGAACCCCGCCGGCACGGAGACGTGGTCCGGCCGCGGCGTGAAGCCCGTGTGGTTCAAGCAGGCGATTGAAGCCGGCATCACCGCCGACGAAATGCTGATCAACAAGTAATTCGGCGTTGTCAGCGCTCAGGCAGCCTTTTCCGTTGCGGCGGATCGGCTGCCTTTTTTGTTTTTCAAGCGGCGAAAGGAAGGAATCGGCGCCGAAGCTCGACGGGCTTACGTGCGGTAGATTGGCACGTCGCCGAATTCGGCCGCCATCTTGTCTTCAAACGAGTCGGTGAAAAGGCCGCTCGCCGTTTTCTTTTCAAGAAGGAGCCGGGGTTCGGCGGAGAGCGCGCGTCGAATCGGCGTGTCGGTCATCGTCACCGCATTCTTGTAGCAAAGGTCGGCGCACACGCCGCAGCCCGTGCAGTCAGCCGGGGTGAGCGTGAAGCGCATGACGCCCGCCGTCGTTTCGGCTTTCAACGCCTGCGTGGGGCAGGTCATGGCGCAGAAGCCGCAGGCTTCGCAGGCGCTGCGGAGGTCGGGAAGCTTGACCAGGTAGTCGGGCCGCTCGCGTTGCTCATCTTTTGGGGCGCGCTCCAAAAGAAGGCGCAGGGCGGCGACGGTGCGCAGGCGCTTTGCGGGCACATGCTGCCAAGGCTCGGCTTCTGCGGCGGCGTCAAGGTTTTTGGCGACTTCGGGGCGGCGCACGTCGCCCTGCGGCGCCGCTTGACGGGAAAGCCGCGTGAGAAAGAAGCGCCGGTCGGCGTTGACGCGGGCGGCGGTCGTTTTTTCCGTGAGTTCCAGCGAAGCGCCGAGCGCGGCAAGAAGCGTTCGGGCGTCGTTCACGAGCTGCGTGAGGCGCTCGGCGCCTTTCTTGGGGCAGGCGGCGCAGTCGGCGTGCACGAGCGCCAGACCTTGGGCGCCTGCGGCAGCGGCGGTGGCGATGTGCCCGGCTTCAAGTCTCAGAAGACAGGGAAGCGTCACGTCCGCGCGGTCACATGCGCCTTCCTGGCAGGCCAGGGTGACGACGGGATGAGCGCGCGAGGCGGTGAAGAGCGACTGAAAGAGCGCGGCGTCATCGGGCGCCGTGAAGACGAAGACTTCGGAAGGACAGGCCGCGCTGCAGGCGCCGCAGCCCGTGCAGCGCGGCGCGATGAGCACGACTTTGTCGTCAACCACCTTGAGCGCCCCCGCAGGGCACGCCTTGACGCACGCCTCGCACTGAGACGAGGCGTGGTGCAGCCGCGCGCAGCGGCGGCGGACTTCATAAGGGGGCGTCGTGTTCGTCATGGTGAAGGCAGTTTAGTCGCTGCGGCCCAACGGCAGGACGGCTTGTGACGATTGACAAAGTAGTTTGGCGCAAACAGCAAAAACGGCTGGTCCAATGCGGAGCAGCCGTCGTGAGGCGAAGGAAAAAGGTGCGGATCAGTACTTCATCAGCGCGTCGTCGCTTGACTGGGTCGAAGGCGCCGTTTCGCGGGCGCTGTCGTTGTTTTCCGCGGGCAGCATCGAGAGGAAGCTGTTGAAGAGACTCTTCAATTCGCCCAGGGCGTCCGCGCTCTTTTCTTCCGCGGGCGCTTCCTTGATGCCGCCGACGCCCAATTGCACCCACTGCGCGGCTTCGACAAAGCCTCGAAGGTCAAAGTAGAGATCCGTCGGCTCGCCCACGCTTCCTGAAAGGCGCACGGTGAGAAGGCCGCCCTGGGTCATTTGCGCGAGAAGCGCTTCGCTTCCTTTGAGGTAGACGCCGCCCGACGTCATCTGCACGGGGAGCTCCACGGCGTCGTTCTTGTCCACGCGAGCGGTGACGGCGCTGCCGAAGACGGCGGTCACGGCGAGGTTGTCAAAGACGGAGAGAAACGGCACGCCTTTGAGACCTGAGAGGTCCGGAATCTTGAGGTAAAGGCCGCCCGCAGCCTTCGTGTCCGCGATGAAGGCCAAGGTCACCGTGACCGGCTGGTCGGCGATCTTGAGGGGCTCGACGGACGCCTTGGCGGCGGACACGGTCGTCACGTCCGTCACCGTGTCGTGCGCGGATTCCGTCGTCCAGTCGTAGGCCGCCGCTTTTTGCGCGAGCGCGTCCCGGAGCGAAGACTTGGCGTCCGTCGTTGAAGCGGCCGGCGCTTCGCCCGCGAGGCACGACTTCATGCACGCAAGGTACTTTGACTGGTCCGCAATCGAGCGGCAGGACGAGCAGTCGGCGGCGGAGGCCGAGAGGGCGACAGCCGCAAGCGTCGCGGCGAGAAAGGCGGAGCGTTTCGTCATGGGGTTCAGGGCATCAAGTCGTTGTCGTAGAAGTAGAAGGCGTCCTGCGGCTGAAGACGAGCGGCGCGCTCAAGGCACGGGGTGTAGAGCTCGGCGTGCTGCTTTTGCACGGACTCCATGGCGGCGGTCGCTTGGTTCAGCTTCGCCGTTTCCGCCGTGCGGTCAATTGCGACCGGAATGTCGCGGCACTCCTCAACGTCGCGGAACCGCGGCCGCGTGTCGCAGTGCGTGTTGCCGTGGCGGTCGCGCCAGCAGTCGGTGCGGCTCCCGTCCGGGACGCGCACCCAGTGGCAGTCGCGGTGCAGGAGGTAGCCGCGCTGCAGGTTGTCGCGCGCCGTCTGCGCTGCGGCGGCGCAAGTCTGGTACTGCTGCGCGAGCGCCTTGATCTGCGGCGCGTTGCGGCAGACCGTCTCCGCGCGCTGCTGCGGCGTCATCTCAATGAAGTCGTCCACGGTCGTGCAGCCCGTGAGCAGGGCGGCAGCGGCGAGAGCGGCCAGGGGGAGCTTGTGCATGAGTGGAAATCCTCGGACGGGCGGCGCGAACTGGCCGCGGATGAAGGCATTCTAGGGCAGAGCGGCGGGGCGCAAGGCGGGAGACGCGGAAATGGAAAGAAATGCTAACGCTTCTTTGCAATTCGAATTTGGCCGTCCTGGGCAAATGTCCCTATAGTGGGCTTCCACGAGGAGAGCCATTCCTCAAGCATTGGAGAGAAGGAGAGAAATATGGAAATAAAGTCCGTGGCTTCGAGCGTCATCCTCGCCCTCGGCATCGCGGGCGGCGCCGCGCTGCTTGGAAGCGAATTGAACGACGGCATTCAGAGCTTTGTGAACCGCGACCGCATCGTGACCGTGAAGGGCCTTGCGGAAAAGACCGTGAAGGCGGACCACGTGATCTGGCCCGTGGGGTTCCGCGAGCTGGGGAACGATCAGCAGGCCGTTTACCAGAAGATCGAGATGCGCAAGGAGCAGGTGTTGGCGTTCCTGCGCAAGTCGGGCGTGAAGGACGCGGAGATTTCGGTGGCGTCCCCGAAGCTCACCGACCTGCAGGCCGACGGCTACAGCAACCAGAAGATCAACTACCGCTACAACATGGAGCAGTGCGTCACGATCTCCACGAACCAGGTGGATCTGGTGCTGGACCTCATGAAGCGCCAGAGCGAGCTCTTGAAGGAGGGCGTGGCGCTTTCAAACGACTACAGCTGGCAGACCTCCTATGAGTTCACGGGCCTGAACGGCATCAAGCCCGCCATGATTGAAGAGGCGACGAAGAACGCGCGCGCCGCCGCCGAGAAGTTTGCGGGCGATTCCGGGAGCAGCCTCGGAAAGATCCGCCGCGCTTCTCAGGGGCAGTTCTCCATCACGGACCGCGATCAGTTCACGCCCTACATGAAGAACGTGCGCGTCGTGACGACGCTCGAGTACTTCTTGAAGGACTGACGCACGGCATCGGTGCATGCGCACCCACAGGG
>CAVJUB010000062.1:0-13354 GCA_963652545.1 Hallella faecis
GGTTCAGGCTCCCGACGCATAGGCGCCGTGATTGGAGTCAAGCGCTGCGACAAGCCCGAAGATCTCTGCGACGCCGCTCAATCAGCTCTGGCACAGATTCGTGACAAGCACTGCACCGACTATCTTGACAAGCTTCGTTGCGCTACGCAGCACGTTTACGGCATTGCCTTCTGCGGAAGACTCTGTTCTGTCATTCGCGGAGACGCCGCCCGTTAGTTCCGTGCCGCCGCCTCAACGGGAGCCGCAGCCGCCGACTCGAACACGAAGTTCGTCACCTCCGTCGCGCCGCCCGACCGAATGACGACATTCACGTGCTGCTTGACAACACCCGTCACGAACACAGCGAGGTGCCGGAAGGCCTTTCCCAGCCGGACTTTCTCTCGCGAAAAAGCCTCGGCCTGGCTGCCTCGCCGTTCGCCTCAGGCCGCCTGCGGACCTGCCTGCGCCGGCGCCGGCAGGAAGGAGAAGGCCGTCATCCGGTGCGTTCCGTCCGGATGAATGACGACCTTCACGTCGAGCGTGGCGTTCCCGGCCGCCGAAGTGCGCAGCGAAAGGAGCACGTCGCCCTGGTCGTTCTTCGTGAACTGGTAGTTCACCGCCGTGTGCTCGTAGTTCGCGCCCGAGCCTTCCATGACCGAGCCGAACGAGCGATAGGCGGAGATGGGCCCGTTCTGGCTCATCATTTCGATGGCGGCGTCGCACTGCCGCGCGTTGGGTCCGCAAAGACGCTCGAGCGCCGCCTCCACCGTCCGGTGCTTTGAAGTGACCTTCGACTTGTTGAAGAGCACGAGCTCTTCGGGCGAGAGACCTTCCGTGCCGTTGTGCACCTTCGTCACGGCGCCCTGCGGCTCCGTCACCGTGACCGTCGTCGGACCGATTTCCGAGCGGTTCGCCTCGTTCTGGCCCTGGCGCTGGAAGTCATTCGCCCAGTTGGCCATCGCCTGCTCGCGATCCGGGATCTTCAGCGAATGCGCGCTCGGCGCCATGGCGAAGTCCTTCAGCAGCAGCGGAAGGCGCAGATTGTTCCCGCGAGCAATGGCGGACTCGAGGCTGAGGCCGGTGGTCATCGCCGCCTGAAGGCAGACGCGCAGGACGCTCACTTCCTTCAGGCAAAGCGCCTGCGCCTTCGCTTCAATCTCCGACGCCTTGGCGCGCGGCTTCTCCCGCCGCGCCTGACGGCGGCACTTTTCCAGACGCTCCGGCGTATTCAGGCGCTCAGCAATGTAGTCACCCTGCAGCTTCATGAACTGACGCTGAACGTCGCCTCTGCTCGCGCCGGCCTCAAGCCCGGACGGCACGCCGTAGCAATGGCGGGCGATGTCATCCCAGGTCACGGCATCCGGGTCGCCGCCCGCGAGAATCTCCGGCAGCTTCCGGCACAAATCCGGCGCATTGCAGGCATCCGTCAGCGCGAGCATCGCCACGTAGAAGACCTGACCTTCCCGCGAGAAGGCCGCCGCGTCGGAAGCCTGCCCGACGTAGTTGTGATTCAGAATCCGCGCCACGCGCTCCGCCACGGGAACCGCGCCGTCCGTGAAGAGGTTGTCCGTCGGGAAGAACCGGTTGAGGCGCTTCATCACGTCCGAATAGAACGCCTTGTCGTCCTCACTCCAGCCTGGGCGGTGATTCAATTCGTACGCGAGGCCGAAGTCAAAGTCCGTCTCGCGCTGGTAGGCCGTCGCCGCCTCGTCAAGCATCTCCTTCACCGCCGCCTCCGAGAATCTCCCGGCGGAGACAAGCGCCTCGGCCTTTTTCCGCACGCTCTCCTTGCAGGCCTGGGACGCCTTCGAATGCTCAGCCAGAAAGCTCGCCGCCGCGTCGCGAACGCGCTTTGCGTCCGCCTGGGCCTGCGGCAGCCGCGCCATGACGTCGCGGCGGATCTCGTCCGTGAACTCAATGTGCTTCGTCGACTTTTCGTCGAGGCCCAGACAGGTGAAAAGCGCCTGATCGTCCTTCAGCACCTCGGCTTTGAACTCCGCATACCGGTCGCTCACAAAAAGCGCGTTCGCCTTCTCAAAGAGCTTTGTCGCCTGCTCGAGCGTCGGCCGCTCCGGCAGCTCTCGCAGCGACGATCGAAGCCGGTGAAGGCTGGGCGTCGCAAACAAGTCGTTGATCGTCTCCTCAAGGCTCGCCTTCATCAAGGGACCGCGGCGGCAGGCTTCCATCACGGCGTTCGCCACGCGGGCGGGCTTGGCGCGAAGCGCCTCCACCTGCGCCTTCGCGCTGCTCATCACTTCCGGCAGCGATTCGAGTCCCGCGCCCTCGCGATTCTGCAGCACAACAGACGCCGTTCCCTCTCCGAACACCCGGTCCACCACCTGGCCGATCATCGGCTGCGTCACCGAGCGGCGGTTGTTGACGTGCGCCGTCAGAGGCGCCAGCGCGTCTCCCACGCCGTCGCCGTAAACCGACCGCAGCTCGGCGCTCATCGCCGTGAGCCGGCCGGCCTCCGCCGTCTTGAAGGCGTTGCGCAGGTCCTTCACACGCAGCTGGTGCGCGCCGTAGAGGAACGGATCAAACTGGTTGCGCGCCGCAATGACATCGTCGCCGCTGTAGCTTTTGGTGAAGGCGCTCGCCAGAAACTGGGCCGTCTTCGCCTTGGTGGACTGGAACGTGAAGGCATGACTAAAGCGGCCTTCCGTATAGAGCTTGCCTTTCTTGATGAACACATACGCGCTGTCCTTGATGCGGTCGTCGTTGACAATGTCCTGGGCCGACATCATGAGCGCTTTGAAATCGATGGGCTTCGTCATTTTTCACCGTTCCTTGTCGTGTCTGTTCCCGCAGGCCGCCGCTTCTCTGTCTGAAACCGCCCGCCCTCGCTTGTGATTCCCACATTTTATGGAGCAGGCGCCGGCGGCAGGCATCAACTTTTGTAAAGCAGCCCCCGCGCTCAGCGTCGGACGCAAGTCCTCTCGCCGGCGCCTTCCGCCAATGTCAAAAGGGCCGCCCTCTCCGCATTCATCGGAAAAAGCGGCCCTTTGAAGCCGAAAGCCGGCGCGCCTCACTTGGCAGCAGGGACTTCGACTGGCTTGACCGTGAGCGCCTCGAAGTACGCCGAGCCGTCGGGGCGAATGATCACCGTGCCGGAAAGCTTGGCCGTGCCGGGGCCGTCGGGCGACTTGAAGTCCACGGCGACATTGCCGTTCTTGCGCTTCGTGAAGAGATATTCGAGCGCCGAATGCTCGTATTCAACGTTCAGCGCGCCGTCCACCAGCGCGCCGTATTCTTTCCAGACGCTGACCGGCCCGGACTGGGAAAGCGCCAGCATCGCCATCACATACTGCTTTTCGGTGCCGCAGAGCTTCTTCAAGGAATCCATCACGTCGCTGTGCCGCTTCGTTTTGCCGCCCTGCAGGAAGTTCTGGAGTTCGTCGGGCGGCAGTCCGTTCCGGCTGTTGTTCACTTTGAGGTACTCGCCGTCCGCCTGCAGCACGGCGACCGTCGTCCCCGCCCGCTGACGAACGAAGTCAGAAAGCCAGCACGCCTCCACGTCGGCCACGGTGTAATGCCCGCTGTGCGACAGGATGGGCGGCTTCACGAACGCGTCCAATCCCAGATCCCGCCGGGTGTCCTTCACTTGCGCGAGCGCCGCTTCAATCTTCAAGCCCGACATCGCCGCCGTGGCCATGAGCGTTGACCGCTGATCATGCATTGAGTTCAAACACAGCTCTGTCTCATGCGCCAACGCTTGAGGATCGTTCTCAATGCCAGGATGAGCCTCGACGGCCTCTTTGCGCGCCTGCGCCCTCATGGCGTCCGTCACCACCCAGTTCTCTTCAAAGATCCGGTTGCAGTAGTCGTACTGCGCCCAGAAAAACCGGTTTTGCACCAAGTCAAGCCGCACCTGCAAATCCGGCTTCTCGAAATCCTCCCCAAAAAGGATGGCGAAAAGCTGCTCCGCCGTCGCGCCGTCCTCGCGGAAAGCCGCTGACACCTCCGCCATGTGCTCAAGAATCCGGGGAGCCACCGCATGGCCGGTGAACGTGATCGCCTTCAGAAAGGCCGCCTTGTCTTCAATCATCGACAGACTGGTGATGCCTTCGTTGCTCAAGACCTGAGCGACCACGTCGGAAACGCATTTCGGATGCAGAAACAGATCCTCTCCCTGCGCCTTGTCCCGAGCGAACGCCATGGTCGAGCGATAGAGATCCTTCTGCTCCTGCGTCCAGTCGTCATGCCGGGCGATTTCGTAGCTGACCGCGTAATCAAAGTCGGTTTCACGCCGCAGCCGCGTCTCAAGCAGCGTCTTGAGCGCCGCCACGTCTGCTTCCGACGTCTTCTTCTTGAGCGCCATGTCTCCGATCTCCGTGCGCTCGAACGCCTGGTAGTCTTCGGGGACTTGTCCGTTTTCTCCCACCACCGCCTTCCGAGCGTCTGCCGCCGCCTGCCGAATCGCCTGCGACGCGGGCTTCGCGTCTTGAAGCAGGCGCTCCGCCTCACGCCGAACCTCCGGAGTGAACTCCAGGCCTTTGGCGCGCATTTTGTCAATTCCGGCGATCGTGCAGGCGAGCGGGTCCTTCACCTCGGCCATGAACCGATCGAATTCCCGGCGGTTCATGTACTTTCTCGCCTTGTGCAGAATTTCCAGCGCCGCCTCCTGCGTGACGCCGCCGTCGGGCAGAGCATTCACGTCGGCTCCCACGCCGGCCTGAATATCCTCGCTCGCGAAGTCAAAGCGCTCATTGAGAACGCTCGTCAGCGCCGCCTTCGTCGAGCCGCGGGCGCAGAAATCGATGAGCGACTGCACCACCGGCTCCGGCAGCTCGCTCAAGCGCTGCGCCTTCCGGGACGCTTCATTCATGAGCTCAGGCAGCGCCGAAAGCCGCGCATCCTTGTTTGCGGCGACAACGAGGAAGGACGCCCGCTGGCCGAACTTTTTCGCGATCACCTCGCCCATGTCGTGCGCCGTCACGACGCGGTCTTGATTGATGCGCTGCGTGAGCGGCGCGAGCGCGTCTCCCAGCGCGTCGTCCTTTTCGGCCAGCGTCTGCGCCACCTGCGCGAGCACCTTCGACTGTCCTTCGACAAAGAGCCGGCGCAGGTCGCCCACTTTGAGCTGATGATCGCCCTGAGAAAAGCGGTCGATGGAGTTCGCCAGCGGATTGCCGATGTCATGGCCGTAGCGCACCTTCAAGGCCCGCTGCAGCCACTGGGCGGTCTTCGCCTTGCGGCGAGTGCTCGTGAACCAGTGGCGCGGCCGGTTTTCCGTATGCACCCGGCCTCGCTTCACGTAGACATACTGGTCGTCGGCCGCATTGCTGTTGGCAACCGCTTCAAAGGACTTCATGAGTTCGCCGAAATCCGGCAGCTGAAGAGGTCTGGGCATATTGCCTCCCCGAAAATGAGATTCGTCTTGTCAACGTCCCGACGGAACGCCTCCTGGTCACGAGTCATTTTATGGCAGCGCAGCCGTCCGCTTTTGTAAAGGTTCTCTCTCGACCCGTCGTTCGATGAAGCCAGGACGCCGACGACGCGCCTCGACGAAGAAGCGCGGCAAGACAGCGGGCAAAAACCGGCGCCCGCCCGTCCCGCGAAGGCGGGCGCTCCGAAGTGAAGCGACTGACGTCAAGCCTTCACATCGCGCGGCGTGATGGAGAGCGACTCGTAGTACGCCGTGCCGTCGGGTCGAATGATCACCGTTCCGAGAAGCTTCGCCCGGCCGTCCGCGTCAGGCGACTTGAAGTCCACGACGACATTGCCGTCGCTTCGCTTCGTGAAGAGGTACTCGAGCGCCGAATGCTCGTCCTCGACGCCACCGCCGTCCACGACGGCGCCGAAATTTTTCCAGAGCCCGGCCGGGCCCGACTGCGAAAGCGCCACCATCGCCAGAACATACTGCTTGTCGTTGCCGCCGCAGAGCGTCTTCAGCGCTCGCATCACCGACTCGTGCTTGGAGGTCTTGCTCCTCTGCAGGAAGGCCTGAAGTTCGTTCGCGGCCAGCCCCTCCTGGCTGTTGTCCGCTTTGACGAACTTGCCCTCAGGCTGCAGCACGGTGACGACCGTCCCCGCCTGCTGACGAACGAAGTCAGCGAGCCAGCACGCTTCCGCATCGTCTGCGGCGTAGTGTCCGCCGTGCGACATCACCGGAGGCTTCGCAAAGTCGTCCAGTCCCAGAGACAGCCGATTGTTGTCCAAGTGCGCGAGCGCCGCCTCGAACGTGAGGCCCGACTCCACGACAGCCGAGGCGTCCATCGGACGCCGTTCACGCATTGTCTCAACCCGGAACTGCACCTCGCGCTCGAGCTCAGCGGCGTTGTTTGCGAGCGCCGGGTTCCGCGCAAGCGCCGTTTCGCGCGCCGACGCCTTCATGGCGTCCGTCACCGTCCAGTTTCCCATCACCCGCTTTTCGCACATGGCGATCATGCCTTCCTGGCGAAAGCACGTGTGCACGCTATCAAGCGGCCGGTTCAAGTCCGGCGTCTCTGCGACAGCCTCGCCGTAAAGAAGGCGGAAAAGCTGCTCGGCCGACACGTCGCCGGCGCGGAAAGCCGCTGACACTTCCTCCATATGCTGGAGGATCCAGGAGGCCTGCGATTCGCCTGCGATCGCCAGCGCCTTCAAAAACGCCGCCTTGTCCTCCACCATCGAGAGGCTGGCGACGCCGTCGCCGCTCACATGCTGGGCGATCACGTCGGAAACGCTTCGATCCTGCACAAAAAGCTCTGTTCCGTTCGCCTTGCTCCGAATGAACGTCATGGCGTCGCGATAGAGCTGCGCCTGCTCCGCCGTCCAGTCATGCCGGCCGATTTCGTAGTCCACCGCGTAATCGAAGCTGGTTTCGCGGCGCAGCCGCGTCTCCAGCGCCGTCTTGAGCTGCGCCACATCCTGCGCTGACGTCTTCTTCGCGTCCGCCAGATGCTCCAGCTGCTGGCGCTCGAAGTCCTGGTAGCGCTCAGAAACGCGGCCGTTCTCTCCCAGCACGGTCTGGCGGACGTCCGAGGCCGCCTGGCGCAAGGCGTCCGCCGCCCGCCGCGCTTCAGGAAGCGCCCGATTCACCTGATGCTGAACCTCCCGACTGAACTTCGCGTTGCGGCAGCTCATGCTGTCAAGCCCGGTGATCCGGCAGGCGAGCGGATCGTTCACTTTGGCCATGAAAAGCTTGATCTTCTGCTGGTTCTGATGATTCAAGGCCTTCTCAAAAATGGCGAGCGCCTTCTCCTGCGTGATGCCTTTTTCAGGAAGCCGACCCAGGTCGGCCGCCAAAGCCTTCGTGACATCCAAACCCTGGGCGGCGAACCGCTCCTTCAGAAGACTCATGAGCACGGCCTTCGTGGAGCCCCGGGCGCAGAAACTCACCAGCGCCTGCGCCAGAACCTGCGGCAGAGCGCTCAAGCGATGCGCCGCCGCGGCCGCTTCATCCATGAGCGCCGGCAGCGCCGAAAGCCGCGCCCCCTCATTGGCGGCGACGACGAGAACGGACGCCTGGTGACCGAACTTCTTCGCGAGCACCGCGCCCATGTCGCGCTCCGTCACGACGCGGTCCTCATTGATGCGCTTCGTGAGCGGCGCGAGCGCGTCTCCGAGCGCTTCATCCTTCTCAGCGAGCGTCTGCGCCACCTGCGCGAGCACCTTGGCCTGTCCTTCGACAAAGAGCCGGCGCAGGTCGCCCACCTTGAGCTGATGAGCGCCATACGCATAGCCGGCGATCTTGCACGCCAGCGGATCGCCGACGTCATGGCCATATCGTTCCTTCAGAGCGGCCTGAAGCCACTGGGCGGTCATCGACTTGCAGTCGCTGCTCGTGAACCAGTGGCTCGCCCGGCTTTCGGTGTGCGCCTTGCCGTGCTTCACATAGACATATTTGTCGTCAGCCGCCTTGCTGTTGGCAATGGCTTCAAACGACTTCATGAGTTCGCCCAAATCCGGGCGCTGAATGGGTGCGGGCATTTTTTCCTGCAAAAACTATGGTCCGGCGTCCTGCGGGAACGTCTTTTGTCAATGGGTCATTCGGAGCGGCTGCGTCAGGCCGCCGCTTCCCGAGGCGTGATGGAAAGCGTCGAGTATTCCGTCCTGCCGTCGGGATGAATCACGAGCCGCGCCGAGAGCTGGGCGACGGGCAGATCCTCCGGCGTGCGGCTTTCAACCACCACGTCGCCTTCGGGCGTTCTGGCGTAGCTTACCAATAGCGGCGCATGCTCCATGCCGGCCGCCGCGCCGCCCTTCATCATCGAGCCCGGCATTCTCATGAAGGACGCCGTCCCCGACGGGGTGAGCTCCGCAAGCGCCCGGATGTACTGCGCGTCGTTTCCGCCGCAGAGCGTTTTCAACGCGTCATAGATCTTCTCGTGCTTCACGGTGCGCTCGTCCTTCACAAACTTGGCGGCCTCTTCGTTCGTGAGATCCTCCGTGCTGTTGTCCACAACCATGCCGCTGCCGTCGGGCTGCGTCACGATGACGACCGCTTCGCCCAGGAGTCCGTCGCCGCGGCGCTGCCGCGAAAAGTTGGCCTCCACCTCCGCCTGCGCCTTCGCCACCGTTTCAAAGCCGAGGATGGACGACTTGGGCTGGCCGGAGAGGTCCGCCAGCGTGAAGACGCGCATCGGGTCTTTCAAAATCGCGAGCGCCCCTTCAAGATTCATGCCCGTCTGCTGCAGCCCCGCCGCCAGCGTCATCGTCGTCTCCCAGGATTCGCCGGGCCGGCCTGCGCCGGGAAGACGGGCGTAGATCCGGGCGCACAGGTCGCCGTGGATCTTCTCAAAGGCGTCCTGAACGTCCGCCAAGCTGCCGTCCACGTCGGGCACGGGCGAGGGCACATTGACGCCGTAAAGAATGGCGCAGATTCGGGAGATGCTCACGTCACCCGCCTCAAAGGCGGCGGAGAGCTCCGCCTCTTTTTCCTTGATCCACGGCAGGTTCTGCACGCCGACAATCGCCGCCGCCTTCATGACGGCGCCGGGATTCTGCAAGCCGTCGAACTCGCCGCGCTTGATGCAGCCGGCGAGCCGGCCGCCGACGGCCGGCGGACGAATGAAGAGGTCCTGCGGCGGCACCATTTTCCGAAGATACAGCATCGCATCGCGATAAGCCGCCTCCATCGCCGGGCTGAACTTGGACTTCCGGACTTCGTATTCAAGCGCAAAGCTGAAGTCCGTCTCCCGAAGCAGCTGCTCCTGCGCCCGTCGCTTGAATTCCGGAACGTCGACCTGGCGAGCTTGCTTGTCGATAGGATCGCTGCACGTCACCACATGCCTCGCGAGCTCCGTCACAAAGCTTTCCGACGCGGGCGCGCCGCGGGCGGCCGCCTCCGCGAGCACCTCCCGCGCGGCGGCGAGCCACGGCTCCGCCTTTTTTGCCCGATCCTCCACCACGAACCGGCCGATCTCAGGCGAAAACGTCCGGCCTTCCTCAAGCCAGCGGTCCAATTCCACCACCTGGCTCAAGAGCGGATCGTTCAATTCAGCGATGAACGCGCGGATCGCGTCGCGGTTCTTCTCCTTCTGCACTTCCTTGAAGAAGTCCATCGCCTGCGGCACGGTGATCTCGTCCTCAGGCAGCCGGCGAATGAGCGAACGGTAAACGCCGCCCGCGTCCTCCGCGACCCCGAGCTTTTCGGCGAGCACCGCGAGCGCGCCGGCCTTCGTCATCGCGCCGCGCCGGCAGAACTCCACCACCGCCTTCTTCACGGGCTCCTCGAGCTGGCCGAGCTTTCGCATCGTGATCGACGCCTCATTGAAGAGATCCGTGAGCGCGCAAAGATCCACGTTCTGATGCGCCGCCATCACCACGTCGCCCGCCTCGCGAAAAGAGCGCTTCACAAGGCGGCTCACCTGCTCATGCGTCACCACGCGGCCGCGCGCGACGTGCGCTTCCAATGGCGCGAGCGCGTCGGCAAGCCTCGGAATCGCCGCCCGAACCGCGGCGAGCCGCGCGGACTCCGCCGCCTGAAAAACGCGCCGCAGCGTCCCCACCTTGATCTGGTGCTCGCCGCGCGCGTAATCCGCCAGAAGCGGCCGCAGCGCGTCGCCCGCCTGACGGCCGTAATGAGCCGTGAGGTCCGCCAGAAGCCGCTGCGCCGTCTTCTCCTTGCGGTCGCGCCCCGTGAAATGATGCTGAAAGCGCGTCTCCGTCTGCGCCCGGCCGCCCTTCACAAAGACGTACATGTCGTCGTTCAGATTCTCGTTGTTGACGATGGCCTTGAAGGACTCCATCAGCGCGCTCACCGGAGCAACCATGTCTTTCTCCTAATGCATTCGTTTTGAAGGGCGCGCCGCGGCGCCCGCTCGTGAAAAGAATCGTCCGCCTTGCGCGGATCAGGCCGCCGGCGGCTCGGGCTGCCCCGCTGCTTCGGGCTGCGCCGCTTGCTCCTCCGGCTGCGCTCGCTGCGCCGCGAGCGGCGTCACGTCGAGCTTCGTGAATTCGTTGGCGCCGTTCGGATGAATCACGAGGCGAGCCTCCAGAACCGCCGTCTGTCGCGCGGCGGGCGTCTTCGCTTCGATGACAAGGCCGCCGTCAGCCGACTTCTCGATGACATACGCAAGCGGCGCATGCTCGAGCTTGCCGTCGGCGCCCTCCACGACGCCGCTCGTGGCCTTCACGTACGTCACGATGCCGGACTGCGAGAGCGCGGCGACCGCGGTCGTGTAGAGCAAATCATTGCCGCCGCAAAGTTCACGCAGCGCCCCGAGAATCGTCTGCATCTTGCCCACGGGCTGATGGCTGTCAAAAAGCGCCGCTTCTCCCGGCGCGAGGCCCGCCTTGCCGTTGTGCTCCGAGACCGTGCGGTTCGCAAGCTTCACCGTGATCGACGTCTTGCCAATGTCGCTGCGCTGGTCGCCGCCCGCCTCGCCCTGGCGCTCGAAATCCTGGCACCACTGGGCTTCCGCCTTCTGCGGCGTCTCCATGCCGAGAAGCGTCACCCGGGGCTTGATGCCAAAGTCTGCGAGATGCACGGGAAGCGTCTTGTTCAACGCATGCGTCAAAGCCGCTTCAAAGCCGAGCCCCCCGAACTGCGCGGTCGCCACGCACGAAATGGCGTTCTGGAAATCGGGCTCGTTCATCACCATCATCTGAGCCATGCCCGCCGCCTCCGCGGCAGGCATTCCCTGAGCGACAAGCTGGTCTCGGCGGCGCGCCTCCGCCGCAGCCGCCTCGGGCATCACCGCCTTGAGCCGCTGCCAGATGGCGGCGTCGTACAGATGGTCCAGCTCGTTTTGCACGCCCACGTACCCTTGCGCCGCCTCCGGCACGCGGACGCCGTCGCCAAAGAGCGCCTGGCCGACGTCCGCCACGTGAAAGCGCCCGTCCGGGAACTTCGCCGCAAGCGCCTCCGTCTTTTCGAGCGCGTACGTCGCGATCCGGTCGTCCACGAGCGCCGCCGCCTTCAAAAAGACGAGCGGGTGAGCCGAGTCCTGAGGCGACGCCGACGCCGAGCCGCTCACAAACTTGGCGACGATCTTCGCCGCGCTGTCCTTCACGCAGAAGAGGTCCGCGCCGGGAAATTCCGCCCGCAGCCAGTCCATCGTGGACTTGAACTGCGCTTTCTGCTCCGCCGTCCAGGCGGGATGCCGCTCGACGCGGCTCAGCTCATAGTCAAGCGCAAAGTCGTAGTTCGTCTCCCGGAGCGCGCGCGTGCGCACGTCTTCCTTGAAGGCGGCGAGGTCCGCGTCCGTGAGGCGCCCGGCCTGAATGTAGGCTGACGCCATGCTGCGGGCGTCATCTTCAAAGTTTTCCGAAGCCTGCGCCCCCTCGCCCGCCGCGTCGCGGAACACCTCGCCGATCGCCGCGCGAAAGCGCTCGGCGTCCGCCTTGAGAGGCTCGGCGCGCGCCAGAAATTCCTGCCGCATGGCGTCCGTGAGCTCGACGCCGTCGTTGTGCATCGCATCGAGCCCGAGCAGCCTGCACACGTCATCGTCGCCGATCTCGCTTTCAAAGCGGCTGATGATGCTTCGGTTGCGAAAGAGGTCCGCCGCATGGCAAATCTCGATCGCCTGATCGATCGTGACGCCTTCGGCCGGGAGCTTGTTCACCAGTTCCTTCAAGGTGTTGTGCCAGCCGCCGTTCGCGGGAGCGAGCCGGTCCCTCAGCACCTCCTTGAGCGACTTTCGCGTCATCAGGCCGCGGCGGCAGAAGTCCGCCACCGCATCCTGCGCGCGCGGCCGCAGCGCATTCAACTTCTCGCTCAGCGTCCGGGCGCTCGCAAAAAGCTCCGGCAGCGAGTCAAGGTAGTCGTTCGAGCGCCCGTGCATCAGAATCGACGACACGCGCTCGCCGAACTGGCGCCGCACCGCCGCATGCACTTCAGCGTGCCCCACCACGCGGTTGCGGCCGATGTGCGCCGAAAGCGGCGCCAGAGCGTCGTCGTACCCGTCGCCGCACGCGTCGCGGATCGACTGGGCGACGGCGTTGAGCCGCACCTGCTCGGCGGCCTGAAAGAAGCGGCGCAGATCCCCGACCTTCATCTGCTTGGCGCCGCTCGAAAACTTGAAGAGCAGCGGCGCCAGAGCGTCATGGGTGAATTCACTGCCGTAGCGGGCGCGAAGCTCGCGCAGCAGGGCCAGCACGCCGTCGGCCTTCACCTGCAGGCCGGTGAACCAATGCGACACCTTGCCTTCGGCCTGCGCGCGGCCGTTCTTCACAAAGACGTACGCTTTGTCTGAAATCTTGGTGTCGTTGGCAATGTCTTGAAAGGACTTCATCAAGTCCGAAAGCGGGGCGACCATTTTCCTTCTGCCTCTTAGCCTGTATTCCTGAAGCCAGGGACGCCGCGGCGCTCCCTGCCTCTCCTTGCCGAGCGATTTTAGGCAGGGGGCCTGCGCCGCGACGATCAGGATTTGTAAAGCAACGTTGCCAGGGAGCAACCGGCGCAAAGCTTCTCCGCCTTGATGGCCTTGCGGCAGGCCGGCCGCGGCCTGCAGGATGAGGCTCTCGGATAGACTTCAACTAATAATACGATAGGTCTTTCCTGAAAAAAAAACAGCTCTTTGGAGAAGAACTAGTTCTTTTGGGCTATGATGCCGCTCAGCGGAGGATCGCCGGGGCGGACGCCCCCGATTGCCCAACCGCTGGCAGCCTGAAACTTCTTGTCGAATTCATCACCATGGACCTATCCCGACTTCGCCGCTCGCGCGGCTTCACGCTCATTGAAATCGTGCTGGTGCTTGTGCTCATCGGCATCCTGGCCGCGGTGGCGGTGCCGAAGTACTTTGATCTGAAAGACGAGGCAGAGCAAAAAGCCATGCAAGCGATCGTGGCTGAATTCAATTCACGTTTCAACGGATACTTTGCTACGTTTCTTCTGAGAGGCGATCCTTGCGAAAGACAAACTATCCTCCTGGCCGCTGGGTCTGCCCTTACTGACTTGAAAGATTTAGATGGTTACACAATGGAACCGAATGATGGGACAATGTGGGAG
>CAVJUB010000063.1:0-2109 GCA_963652545.1 Hallella faecis
GGGCAGGGCAGGGCAGGGCAGGGCAGGGCAGGGCAGGGCAGGGCAGGGCAGGGGTGACGGCAGGCGAGCGCCTGAGGCGGTGAGGGGGATTCGACGGAAAAGAAGTTGCATCCGGCGACCGGTCAATCGATCAATCGATCAATCGAGCAATTTGGCGCCGGATGCGAGTCCGCAATTTTCTACGCCTTCCCGCTTTGTGCCAATGAGCCAAAAATTTCATAGAAACTATAAACCCCTATATATAGCGTCTATATTCTTTTTTTTCTTTCCTCACGCGCGACTTTTAGAAAAGTCCAAATAATTGGCTCATTGACACACACAAAAGAAATAAAACCCCTATCAGTAATTTAAATACGTATTCAATTGACGGACTGCGCCCTTTTCTCTGGAAGTCCGCGACCCCTCGCAAGCGCGGCGCTCTTGTCTCTGTATCTATATAGCGCACTCGAAAAACGCGGACGCAGTACGCTACGCAACTGCGTTTTGTAAACACGCGTTCATTTTCTTGATTTAAGTCAAACGTTACGCACCTGCGCAGTGTTGCGCCTTGACACGGTGCGTAGTGTTGCGTAACATGCGGACTGTAACAAAGAGATGCGCCGCGGTGCGGTGCAAAAGTTCAAACACTACAGAAAGGAAAGAATCATGAGAATCATCGAACACCTCACCTACCGCGAGTGCCGTTCTGCTATCGAGGGCACCCTTTGGACCGAAGACAACCCCGAACACCGCACGGTGGACCCTATCCACTTCACCCGCGCGTTCGTCTACCCCTGCCGTGAAACTCGCGACCTGATGGAAAAGGCCGCACGCGAAGAAGAGGCCGCGCGTGACAAGGCGCATCTCGCCGCAGATCTTCGCTTTTTCGAGGACGGCCGCAGCATTTTTTCCCGCACGCCCTTCGGTCCGCGCATGAGCCTCAAAAACTACCGCGTCAAGCCTGCCTCTAAGGCGTGGATTGAAGCGAATCGAATCTAAATAGATACAGCGGCGCCGCCCCAGCGGCGTCCGTCTAAGGCCACTGAATACAGCGGCTTTAGACGGGCGAAAAGCCCGATTTTCGAAGATAGAAGAAAGAGGAAAACAGAATGTTGATTAGCACCGAACACCGCGAAGAAGCAATGGCCCGCTGGAACAGGGACTCGAGCATCCGCACGGAAGTAGCGACGACCTACAGCGAGTTCATGGACAGTATTGACGAGTACGCGGACCTGCCCGCCCTGCATGTAAATGTAGTTAGCGCCGATATTGAGGACTACAACGAATTGCGCCGCGCAAGCGCCGATATTGGCGAGGCACTCGCCACGGGCCTTATCGATGAATGGCATCCGTTTTATGAGCAGCTCAATGAAACCGAAGTCTTGGGACTTCGCCGCATTCACTTCGCGCTCGAGGTAGGCCGTTCGATCGTTCATTTTGATTATTGGGGTCCCAATAAGCGCTTGCACGTCCGCGCGGAGAGAGACGGCAAAAGCCTTCAGATAACTGTCGCAAAGGCATTCATTCGGCGCCGCATTTATCGGCAGTTTTGGCGTGATGCGGAGTGAAGACGATGAAAGACAGTGTTTTGTTTTGTGTCATCTTCGCCGAAATTGTTTTACTAGGCACTTATGTGGCACTCGTCCCGTTGTTCAATTGATCGAAGAAAAAAGGAAAGAATCATGGAATACAAGATTACGAAAACCCTCATCGGAAAAGCCCGCGCCGCGGCGATTGAATTCCTCAATCAAAAGAAATTGAGCGCACGGGAAAGGGCGGCATTGATCGGCGGCGTGACAATGGCCGCGCAGCGCCTTTTCGAGGTGCGGGAAGAAACCAAGGGCGAGATTAGTTTCACGAATATCGGCAGTCTCAAAACATTGATGCTTGACGGCGCCAGAGACTTCGAACAACTCGCCACTGGGGGCGGCGCCCTTTTCCTTTGGACGGGCGACTTACTCGAGCTTTTCTGCACTGAAGCGGACGCGGAGAAATACAAGAAATGGGCGCAGGGCGAAGGGCGAGATGTTTTCCCGCTCATTGGCGGAGTGAGTGATTTAAATGCCTTTTACGGCTTATGGCTCGAGAACGGCGCGGCCTACCTCTATACAGCGCTGAAAACCTTGCAGG
>CAVJUB010000063.1:2128-13061 GCA_963652545.1 Hallella faecis
AGCCTAGACAGTGAAGCGGCGCCGCCTTCCAGCGGCGCCCATATAGGCCCATTAGAAATAGTGGTCCTATATGGGCGGATAACTCGCCCGCTTTCATCAATTAACAAAAGGAAATAATCATGGCAAAACGGCATTACAACTACTGCGATAAGCGGCGCGGAAAGGTTTTCGTTTTGACGCAGTGGGCGGAGTATGCGCTGTATGAATTAGGCGGCGCTTTGCTTGCGCCTGAGGAATATGCGGACGATATTGCGGCGCTCAAAGAAGAGAACAATTTAGAGCAGTGGGAAATCGATGCGCTTGTCGCTTTCGCCAAAGAATATGGCGCCGACTACCATATTTTTAACGGGGATGCGGAAAGAGTTATAGAACTCGATAATGGGCGGATAGCTTTAGCAGACGGTGAATATAGCGAGGATTACGATGAATGCGACCGCGATATTGCTTTCTTAGAGGATTATCCGGCCTGCCCTTATCGCAGTGTTTATCTACCTTCGGTTTTGGTTTATGCAGTGCGCAGAAAACACTAAATAGCATCCGGCGCCGCCTCAGCGCGGCGCCCGCCTAAACCCACTGGAATACGTAGCGGGTTTAGGCGGGCGAATAGCCCGAATTGTAGAAAGTAGAAAAAGGAAAGAATCATGTATTTATATTTGACAAAGCACGGCGCGATTGAAAGCGCGGGCGCTATCGATATTCAAGCGGAGATTAACGGAGATATTGAGCCCGCTGATTACACCGCAAGCGAAGAAATCTCATTCGTTTGGACTCCTAGCGCATCCGCATTCTTCCAGCTCGAGGGGAAAAACTTCTACGCGGATTTTCAAGTCTATTGGGGCGAAGAAAATGGCCGCAATTGGATTGAGGTGCGGACAGACGACACTGAGGGCATTCTGGAAGAAGATGAGCGCGGCGACTATCACCCGATCACGCTGGAACGCTTGCAACACCTCGAAAAGGCGGCAGGCGGCAGCTGGGAGTTAAGCACCGCGATTGATCGGGCTATGTACTCCGCGGCGAAGGCAGCAGAAAGCGCGGCTATTGAGTTTTTGAAGGAGTGCCGCGAAGAGGATAGGGCGTAGGCCGTCAAGCTCGATAGCCGCACGTTTAGGCAGCCTAGCGCGGGTTTTTGAAATAGCCCGCGCACTGCCTGAAAACGGCGCCAGACGGGCTAGGGAAATTAGAAATTTCTAATTTAAGGGTAAATAAAAAATTCGAATCTCGTAATAGGGGGTAGGTAAAGCGGAAAGCTAAATCTAATTCCCGCCTGAGATTGAACAAGCGAAGAAAGAGGAAAACAGAATGAGCGAATACTTTTACAACATCGAAGGCAAATACGCCGAATCAGGCCGCCCTTTCGTTCGATACCGCGATAAATACCACTCGCTTGCCGCGGCGAAAGCGGCCGCCTCTAAGGCCGCACGAGACGCGATTTTTAACGGCGTGACAGATGAAAAAATTGGGGCGGGTGTTTGCCTTTATGGCGCGTTGTTTTCCTTAGTAGAAAAGGCGGATTATTTTTCGGACTGGAAAATCCTTCGCGAACACAATGGGCGGCACGACGATTTTATCTAAGGGTGAACAAGCATGACAAAGGGTTTTCAGTTCTATCAAATCTGCATAGAGGAGGAAAGCGGCCGAGATTTCCGCCAAACAATCGAAAGCCGCAGCGCAGAGTGGGTGAAGACAATCGCCAGCCGTATCGCCCGTGAATATGTTCCACCGCTCACGCTCACAGTTATGCGCGGACAAGAGTTGATAGGTCGGCGGGTATTCCTCGCCGACAAGACGAAAAATTGGACTAAGTACTAATTTGAACAAGGCGCCCTTTTGGGCGTCCGCAAAAGGCCACTTGATCGAGCGGCTTTTTGCGGGCGAAGTGCCCGATTGAAGAAAGAGGAAAACGAAAATGAGAAAAGTTGAACAAACGATTTACCGCATCAATGAGCTTGAAGGTCGTGCGCGGAGAGTTGCTTTCCAGTGGGCGCGCGGGCAAATGTGCGAAATGGAAGCGGAAGAAATCAACGACGCGGTATCTGCGCTCGAATGCCACCTTAACCGCTATTCGCGCATCGATGCAAAAGATTTGAACGTCGCCGCCGACAAAATCGGTGACTGCTACGCCTACGATATTGTTGAAGACTATATCAAGCAAACGAATATGCACGGCGAGCGGGAAGCCGACCGCGTGCTGGAAGGGCTGAACAAGGTCGCGAACAAAAAGGCTGAATGCTTCTACGTATACGACGAGGACTGCTTCCCCGATTACGACGTGATCGAGACGGCGGAGTCGAACGATTGGGAATTCACGAAACACGGCGAGCTGTATCGCGCTTAATTTGAACAAGGAAAATTGAAATGCATATTTTTGTACGCAAGGTCGTCGGTTATTCCTACGATGAATTGAACGAGACGGCGCAAAAGAAAGCCCGTCACTTAATGGGCAAGCTCGAAGGACTGCGCTTGTTGCACGAGGTTTATGAGCCGATCGCGGATGACGTGAGCCTGACGCTCAAAGCGGGGCAGGACTATGGGTTTGATTCGGTAGTCCGCGCACTGACTGAGGCTGAACAAGTGGCAGGCGCCGCGCTGGACTTTATCAGTAATGACAACGCGGAGAACACGCCTAGCACTATCTGCGCTTTGTATGCCAGCAAACATGCGGGCGCCCGTATTTTCAGTCACGCGGTAATAACTCAGCTGCAGAAATGGCTGAGCGAATTCGAAAAGCTCACGTGCGAGGAGCCTGAGTTTTTGTTTTCGCCGGATTACTTAGCCGAACTAATCCGCGGCGAGGAGGAAACGGGTCAACTGATGTTTGCTGAGGACGGCTCGCGATTCTCCTGCCCTGAAGAATTGGGGTGGACTGAGATTTAAAAACCCTTTCCCGCCTGAGGCTGAACAAGGCGGGGAAATCCGCTAGCGCCTTTTCTAAAAGACGTTAGCTGATTTCTCGGGCGAAAGCCCTAACTCAATGGAGGCACATACCGTGACTATTGAACAGTCAATTACCGACCTCGCCAGCTCGCACGTGAAGCTGACGGAGGCGGTTGTAACTCTCGCCAAAGCTATCGATGCTTTTGCTGATCGATTCGAAAAGGCTGAACAAGCGACCGAAGCCCGCCGCGTCATCGTCCGCAAGGACGGCAGGGTGAAGACGGTCCCCGCTGATGAGCCGGAAACCCTGCGCGAAAAGATGGCGGCTCGCAAGGCCACGGGCAAGGAAGAGTATCAGCCCCGAATCCAGAAAACCACGCGCGTCATCCCCGCTGGGCAGCTGTCGGGCGAGGCTGAAGAAACTCCGGCGCCCGCTGAGGCTGAACAAGCGCCCGCGCCTGAGGTGAAGGCTGAGACGCCCGCGCCGAAGGTGGAAAAGCCCGCGCCCGCTAAGGCTGAACAGCCGAAGAAAGAGAATCCGTTTGGCGCTTTCCCGATTGACGCCGCCACGCTGGGCGAGATCGATGAGGAAAAGAAACTCGCGCTTTGCGAGGAGATTTTCCCGTGGCTTCAGCATGCCGTCACGGTGGACAAGGCCGCCGTCATCGCCTTGTTCGGCAAGTATTCGCCTAAGGATGAACAAGGCGTGCCGACCGCTCGCAATCCCCGCCAGCTTCCGGCGGCTACCTTCGCCGCCTTCCTCGCTGACTGCGCGAAGCTGGGGGCCTAGTCATGGCGCACGCTTTGTTAAGTCCTTCGTCCGCGGTGACGTGGATGAACTGCCCCGGCGCCCCGAGCCTCTACAAGGATATGCCTGAGGAGACTTCGGAGTACGCCGAGGAGGGAACGCAGGCGCACGCTTTGGCTGAACAAGCCGCGATCAACGAGTTCTCCGATGACGCCGCCGACCGCGCCGACCTCACGGGCGACCCCGAGATGGTGGACTGCGCCGTGGCGTGGGCGGAGTGCCTGCGCAAGGTGACTGAGCCGGGGCTGATGCGAGGGATGCAGCACACCTCCACCCGCCGTAGCTGGAAAGCTGAACAAGCGGTGAACATCAGCCACATCACGGGCAATCCCACGGACACGGGCACGTGCGACTTCTGTGCCCTCGTCGTGGGCGGGTGGCTGGTCGTGGCTGACTTCAAGTATGGCCGCGGCGTCCCCGTGCAGTGCGAGGAAAACCCTCAGCTGATGACGTACGCCAGCGCACTCGTGCGCTCACTGCGCCAGCACGTGCACCGCGTCCGCCTTGTCATCTTCCAGCCCCGACTCTCTCGCGAGCCGCAGGTGTGGGAGACGACGGTCGAGCACATCGATGAGTTCGCCGCCGCCGCGAAGGCTAAGGCTGAACGAGCGATGAAGCTCGTGGGCGCGGAAGCCCTGACGACAGACGACCTCTGCCCCGGCGAAGCGCAGTGCAGATTCTGCCGCGCGAAGCCCGTCTGTCCTGCCCTTCGCCAGAAGGTCGCGGACGAAACGCGGGCGGACTTCGAGATCGTGCCGACCGAATCGGCGCCCACTGTTCCGGCGCTGGTCGTGCCTGAGACGGGCGAAGCCCTGTCGCGTGCACTGCCGTGGCTCGAAACGATCGAGAAGTGGTGCGACGCTGTTCGCAAGGCGGCCATGAGCCAGCTTGAACAAGGCAATCAGGTGCCGGGCTTCAAGCTCGTGGCAGGCCGCCGCGGTCCGCGCAAGTGGCTCGCTGGTGCGGAGGAAAGACTCAAGGCCATGCGCCTGCGTCACGACGTGATTTACGAGGACAAGCTCGTGAGTCCGACCGTGGCGGAGAAGGCGGCTAAGGCGGGGATCATCGGCGCTCGCCAGTGGAAAGCCCTTCAGGCTTTCATCACGCAGAGTGACGGCGCCCCGACCATTGCCTACGAGTGGGACAAGCGCCCCGCCCTTGCGTCAGTCCGAGATGACTTCGAGGTCATCGAGGCACATGACGTGAAGGTGAAGGAAGAAACTGCAAAGGATTTGTTCGAGGCGGATGCGCCCAAGGCTGAACAAGCCACGGCGCCCGTCACGACGAGTTACACGGCAGGCGATCTGTGGTAAATCAATCGCCAAATCTCTCTACATTTCAAAGATAAAGGAAATAAGTATTATGACCTCTACGATCAAGGTTGTTCTCAAGGACGTCCGTTGTGTCTACCCGAAGCTGTACGCGCCCGACGAATTCATGGGCAAGAAGCGCTACAGTCTCGGCCTCCTCCTGCCGAACGGCTCCCCCGCCCTCGCGCAGGTGAAGGAAGCGATCACCGAAGCCTGCAAGGCGCAGTTCGGCGACAAGGCGGCGGAGAAGATCAAGTCGTTCCAGGGCTCGAAGCAGTCGTGGTGCCTCAAGGCGTTCGACGATGAAACGACTCTCATCACTCCGAAGCGTGCGGTGGACCGCGGCGCCCCGGCGGTGCTCGATCAGCACTGCAACGACCTTCCCGCAGAATCGGGCGCCCTCTACGGTGGTTGCTATGTGAACGTCTCGTTCGTCATCAGCGCCTACAACAAGAACGGGGCGCAGGGTGTCACGGCTTTCCTGAACGGCGTGCAGTTGAATCGCGAAGGCGAGCCTCTCTCCGGCGCGGGTAGCGCCGCCTCCTGCAAGGCGGACTTCGAGGACCTCGGCGCCACGGGCGCTAAGTCTGAACAAGGCGCGGCTGACATCTGGTAATACATAAACGGAGCCGTCTTCGGACGGCTTCGCGAGAGAGTGGGGAATGCCGCACCTCGTGCGGCGGCGTGTGAAGTGCGGGCATGGAATGGTCCCGCGGCGGAAGGCAACTCAGGGAACATGTCCCTTTTCCACCTTACCGATCTAAACGGGTAGCCGTGCGCACCCGCCCTCTCGCGAAACCGTCTGAAAACTCTGTCGGGACACGCGACTATGTATTACCTATTTAGCGATCTTGAGACGTACTCAAGGTGTGACATCAAGCGAGGCTCACACCGATACGCTGAAGACGAATCCACTGAACTGCTTCTCTGGGGCTACGCCATTGGCGATGAGCCTGCGAAGGTTTGGGACGCTACGTCAACCGCCATGCCAGATGACCTGAACAAGGCGCTGGCTGACGTGAAGGCGGGCAAGGCCAAAACCGTCTGGCACAACGGCATGAACTTCGACTCGGTAGTCCTGCACTACCTCGGGATCATCGACCTCGAGCCGGAAGAAGTCATCGACACCATGGTTATCGCCTACGAGCACGGCCTGCCCGGCTCGCTGGCTGACCTCTCTCAGATTTACCGCCTCGACTCCGACCACGCGAAGGACTTGGACGGCAAGCGACTCGTGCAGTTGTTCTGCCGCCCGCGTCCCGTGACTGCGAAGCTCGACCGCGCGACGAAGGACACGCACCCTGAAGACTGGGCACGCTTCGTGAACTACTGCCGCCTTGACGTGGAGGCTGAACGAGCGCTGTTCAAACTGCTCCCCCGCTTCAACATCACGAAGCAGGAGCGGGCGCTTCAGGCGCTCGACGCCCGCATCAATCGGCGCGGCATGCTCATGGACATGCCCCTCGAATGGGCGGCCATGGACTACGCCGAGAAAGAGAAGGCGCGGCTTCGCAACGAGACGGCTCGCCTCACGGGCGGGGCGCTCGACAACGCCGTCCGCACCGAGGCGCTTCGGACTTATCTGAACGAGCGCTTCGGCATGGACCTCGCGAATCTTCAGAAGTCTGAGGTGGAGAAGTTGATCGCCGCCGAGGGCATTCCCGAAGAGATGAAGGAGCTTCTGCGCCTGCGCCTCACGTCTGCGAAAGCCGCCGTGCGCAAGTACAAGGCGGTGATCGACTGCACGAACAAGGACGGGCGCCTCCGCGGGACGCTTCAGTTCCGTGGCGCCATGCGGACGGGTCGTTTCTCTGGCCGCCTGTTCCAGCCGCAGAACATGAGCCGCCCGACCGTGAAGGACTGGCGCACGATTGACGCCGCGATTGATCTCGCGAAGCAGGGGCAGCTCGAATGGCTGTTCCCCGATGTGTTCGACGCCCTGACGAACTGCCTGCGCGGAATGATTACCGTGCCCGCGGGCAAGAAGATGGTCGTCGCTGACTACTCGAACATCGAAGGCCGCATGCTGGCGTGGCTCGCGGGCGAGGAGTGGAAGCTCCAAGCCTTCCGAGACTTCGACGCGGGCACGGGGCACGACCTCTACAAGCTGACGTACTCCCGCTCGTTCAACACGGACGTGGACAAGGTGACGAAGGCTCAGCGCCAGATGGGCAAAGTGCTTGAGCTGGCGCAGGGCTACGGCGGTGGAGCGGGTGCGTTCGCCACGTTCGCGAAGGCGTACGGCATTGACCTCCACGCCATGGCCGCGGACGTGATGCCGATCCTCCCCTCGGACATTCTTGAACAAGCGAGGAAGACGTGGGAGTGGGCGGTGACGAACAAGCGCACGGGCGGGCTGAGCCGTGACGTGTTCATCGCCTGCGACGGGGTGAAGCGCCGCTGGCGTCTGGCGAATCCCAACATCGTGAAGTTCTGGTACGAGGCTGAAGAGGCTTGCGTCCGAGCGATCACCGAAGGCCGCCGCATTGTGTTCGGCCATGGCCGCCTCGCCGCTGAGCGTCGGGGCAACTGGCTCACGGTGAAGCTCCCGTCGGGACGCCACATCTGCTACCCGTCTCCGCAGGCGGGCGAGCTGGGCGAAGGCTCCAACGGCTTCACCTACTACGGCGTCAATCAGTACACCCGCAAGTGGGAAAAGATTGGGACATATTCCGGCAAGGTTGTGGAAAACATTACGCAAGCCGCCGCCGCAGACATCCTCTGCGAGGCTCTGCCCCGACTTGAACAAGCTGACTACAAGCCGATCCTCACCATCCACGATGAGGTGTTGACTGAGGCCCCGGACACGGGGGACTTTAACCATACGGCGATGGAACAAATCATGTGCGTGCTTCCCGCGTGGGCCGAGGGCCTGCCGCTTGCGGCCGCAGGGTTCGAGGGCTATCGCTACCGCAAGGAGTAACACATGGCAAGCATCTTCGCCGACGTTCTCTTCGCCTTCATCGTGCTCGCAGAGACGGTGATCGTGGGGGTGGGCATTTACTACATCGCGCTGTTCCTGTTGGAGCGGGTCAACCTGCTCGCGGCGGCCGCATTCTGCGCCGCAAGCACGGCGCTCTACGCCGCACTCGGTGCTCGCGTGGGGCTGGAGGTTTGGACGTGGCTTCACTAAGCGTGGCTCGCATCTCTTACGACGAGACGAAGCCGTTCATCCTCGGCGTTCACTACGCCCGTCGGATGCCCAGCGTCTCATACGCCTACGGCCTCTTCGCTGAGGGTGAACTAAAGGGCGTCGTGACTTACGGGCAACCCGCTTCGCCGTGGCTTTGCAAGGGCGTGGCAGGCGAGGAGCACCGCAAGGATGTGATCGAGCTTAACCGCCTGGTCATCGCCCCCGGCTTCGAGGAGAAGAACGCGGCCTCTGTCTTGGTCGGACGCTCGCTCAAGCTCCTGCCGAAGGGAATGTACGTCGTGAGCTATGCCGACATCGGCGGCTGGGGCCACGTGGGCTACGTGTATCAGGCAACGAACTTCCTCTTCACGGGGACGACGAAGCCTCGCACGGACATGTGGTCGGCCTCGGGGCACTCGCGGCACAACTGCGGGGACAGCACGAGGCGCCAGTTCCGATCCGCCAAGCACCGATACATCTTTATCACCGGGGGGGTGGCTATGCGAAGGCGACTCCTGCCGCAGATGAAGTACCCCGTGCTCCCTTATCCGAAGGGAGACTCTCGAAGATATGACGTGAACAATCCAAAAGGAATAGAAGAAAGTGGCAAAGAACAAAGCACCGAGGAAACCTTACCGCAAGCGGCCTGAACGTTGCTTCTGCGCAACGAAGGAAGACCTCGACGACATCAAGGATCAGATCGTACACACGGCGCTCGCAGCAGAGCTTGCGCTCCCCGCTGGCACGGCGTCCCCTGACGACGTGGCCTGCATCAACTCCCTCTTCAACCACGCCTTGGTCGGCCTCGTAGGTCGTGACTATCTGGACGAGGGGGAGCGGGCGGAGGCGGCGAAGATCATCGACGAGGCGGGCAAAGCCCTCGACGTGGTGGTCCAGCGAGGCAAGGCGAGGGGCGAGATGCGCTTCGTCTTCACGGGCGATGAACTCAACCTCGTGCGTGACGCCGTGGCGGTGGCTCAGCAGTTCATCAACGACTCGCTTGACGTTCAGCCCCACCGTACGTTGATGGAATTCTTCGTGATGAAACTGCTGATGAAGCGGAACAAGACGAAGGACGTGGAAACGAAACAAGTGCATCGAGCGCTTGACGAATTGGCAAGGATGCCGACCTACAAATGGAGACAGATATGACAGCGAGCACGGTAGCCACATTGAACTTATCGATGGACCCGCACTTCTTCCGCGTGTACTCCGTCAAGGACTGCGTTGTGATGGAGACATCCTGCGGGACGGAAGGCCCGTCGCAGGTTATCTACCTCACCCTCGAAGAGGCGCACGCGCTGGCGGTGGGTCTCGACGCCGCGCGGACTGCCGTGCAGACGACGCAGGCCGCGCTGGCGAAGAGGTATGAGGAGAAGAAGGTGATAGAAGAACTGAAGCGTGAGCTGGGAGAGGAGATAGTCAAATGATCGACGACAACTACATCCGCGGCTTCCGCAGGGACTCCCGCTGGACGGCGGAGTATCAGGATCAGTTCAGCTACGACCACCACTACGAAGACTTCCGCGTGCAGATCGTGCCGTCGCGAGTCACCGTCGGGATGAAGGAGCACGAGGGGTTGCTGATCCTCGTCACGCAGGTAATCACGCTTCGCATGGCGGCGCTTGGCGAGGAGCCTCCGATTGAGTCGGAGCTTGTACTGGGGCCGAGCCTGCTTGGGCTACTGACTTTCCGAAGCCAGATGATAAAGACGGTGCAGAGAACAATCCGTCGGGCGCTGAGGAAGATGATGGACACGAAGGACTGGGTTGACTGGCGCACGTTCAGCGCCGAACCCCCGACCGACTGGGTGGAGGAAGTAAAGAAATGAGCATCGAATTTAAGACCGCGGAGTACCGCTTCTATGGCACGGTCCGCGAGCGTGGCGTGTCGGCCGACATCCGTGTCTGCCTTGAGCCTGTGCCGTACGGCGACACCACTCGGCTTGAGACGGTGTGCCACGTCATTCAGCCGAAGAGCGGCGAGTGCGTCTACACCAAGCACCGCTACGAGATCAGCCAGCTCACGTACACGCTGGCGAAGAAGATCGCGGCGGAGTCTTTGAACAAGGCGAAGGACTACTTATGAACATTCAAAGCGACGGCGTGACGTACTTCTTCACCGCCACGGAGGACGACCCGAACTGGTTCAACCTCGTGATCGAAGTGACGCTCTGCCCTGCGTGGGGCGGCAACGGAGACGCGGTGATCGCTGAGGTTTACCACCACCTCGACGGGCAGGACCACCCGCTCTACACGAAGGTGTTCCACGATCAGGACACGCTCACGGAAAGCATGGCTCGCGAGTTTGCGAAGACGACGGGCGAGGCTTATCTCCATTGGAAGGACGTACACAAATGACTTACATAGTGACGCTCGAATCACGGCACTACAACTTCAAGTTCACTGAGCACATCGGCCCAGAGGACACGGGGATCGCCCACTACGTGCAGGTGTCCCTGCCGCAGGACCCGCGTTGCGATTATCAGCGGGCGGTCATCAGCGACACGGTGGACCACTTCTCCGACGAGGTTTGGTTCACACCCACTGGCCCCGCGTTCGCGGAGGCGAGACGACTGGCCGAAGCGTTTGCGAAGAAGTACTACTACGGAGACAAGGCATGACCCCCGAAGGAAAGGTCGTCGCCGCCATCAAGAAGGCGGTGAAGCTGATGGGCGGGGAGACTCGCAAGATGCAGTGGGTCGGCCACGTCGGCGCCCCTGATCTCTGCCTGCTCTTCCCCGGCCTTGGCGTCCACATGCTCGTGGAGGTGAAGGCGCCCGGCCAGAAGCCGAAGCCTCATCAG
>CAVJUB010000064.1:0-13058 GCA_963652545.1 Hallella faecis
ATTGAGCAAGGCAAGCCATGGCGGAGTGTGGCTATGGGCGCGGAGGCCGTCGCGGCAATCGCAAGCGGCGCACCGGAGCCTTGGTGCGTGAGATGGGGCTCCAGTGCAGATGCGCCGCTCTTGTCGAGCGGCAGAGAAGATCAGTGAACCTCGAGCGTGTCGAGCTTGAGTCCGACAAACAGCGCTGCGACGCTCGTGAGCTTAGGTAACTGCTTCACGTTGTCAGCTTTCTCATAGCGGTGAATCTGTTCCCAAGCTTGGGTCATCGCCTGCGTTTTGGCTTCGTCTGTGGCTGCCTTGGGTGTCAGGTATTTCACTTCGATGAGGTAGGCTGTTTCGGCGCTGCTGCCGGCGCATGGCGTTGCGAGAATATCGATGTAGCCTTTCTCTTCGCCGCGGATTTCCACTTCGCTGGTGACAGTGTAGGCGTTGGTGAAGTTGAGAGCGCCGATGAGGAGAGTTTGAAAGTCACTTTCCCTTAGGTGAGCGTGTGAATGCAAACCGCTGGCGCTTTGGAAGCGGTTGCAGGTGACGTCGAAGAGCGGCTTGGGGTCTCCGTCAATCAATGATTTCAATGCTTGGATGAAATCGGTTGCTATGAAAGAGAAATTGTCGGTGTGGAGGATGTGCTTCAGGAAATACTCGAAGAACTGAATGCTTATGGCACGATTGGGAACAACTAGAGAAGGGATAGCGCCTGGCGCATAGGTGAGGTAGCCACATAGCTGACAGCAGAGATTCGCGGTCAAGCTGGGATTGCTGATTGAGGTTGAGCGTTTGCAGTGCGCCAGAAAACGGAATCGGTTCGCGACGCAGGGCGCGTTCTACGGCGTTCTTCACAAAGGTTCTGTCGCCCAAATGAAGAATGTTTTCAATCTTTTTGAGATCTTGTCCGAGATTGGGATCAAGAAGTGAAGGCGGCTCTTTCCCGTAACGTTGCAGAGAGCATAGGTAGCTCAAGCACATCGTAGGATTGAAGACAGTTGTTTCGCAATACGGACTGAACCGATAACCGTTGTACCACTCCTTCATCCGGCTGATCAATTCATCAACGTGAAGCCCCAGACGATCGAGATCCAGAATTTGAGGCACAAGCTCGCGGAGCTCCGTTTCGGTGAATCCGTAGAGATTGGCGAAGGCTGGATCCGTCGTGTAGTTTGTCGCAATGTTGAAGCCAGAGGTCATCGAATCGAGCGAAATGGATGTCACGCCAGTGATGAAGATTCGGGCGACAGCATAGCGGGTGGCCGCCTTCAGCTTGGAGAAGAAATTTTTGAAAAAGCCTTCCGATGACGTGATGGACTTGAAGTGATCCAGATCTTCAGAGAGGATTTCATTGGCAAACTGGTCGTACTCATCGATGATGACGTAAATTTTTTTCGGTGAAACTTCCGCGGCTAGCGAAAAGAATCGAGTAATCAGCGTAGTAGCTGTAGGGAAGTTTTCTTGCAGGACTTCATTTTGGTTGGGATGTGGATAGCGGCTGAAATATTGTCTGACGGACGCTTTGACTGTTTCCAGAAATTCCGTTTGGAGAACAGTAGAGTTAGGTGAGGCAAGGCCCGAAAAGTCCAAATGAAAAACACGAAATTTGCTAGCGAGTGCTGTTTTGTGTGCGCCAATATAGGTGCCGGCAAACACTTGTTCAAAGCGATCGGCGGCTGCTTCGTCGTAATAGGCTTCGAGCACGCTGGTGGACAGCGTTTTTCCGAAACGACGCGGTCGGACGATGAAAGGATATCGTGATCCGCATGTTTCCAGCGCTTCGATGAACTGAGTTTTGTCAACATAGGCGAGACCGTTCTCTCGAATGTAGGCAAAGTCCGCTTCACCGTATGTGGAGGGCTTGAGCTGAATATTGTCGGACATAAATATCCCCGGGTGACGAAGAAACTGTGACCGAAAGGGTCTTGGACACGGCTAATGATAAGGCTTCGTCAGTGCTCGCACCAATCGGTGTTCGCTAGCATTAAAAAGACGGCCGCGCCGCTTACCCCGCCGACTCCCGAAACTGCCCCGGCGTGACGCCGAACTGCCGCCGGAAGGTGCGGATGAAGGCAGACGGCGACTCGTAGCCCGCCTTCCAGGCGGCTTCTTCAACGCAGGCGCCGTTCATGAGGGCGCTCACGGCGCCCAGCAATCGAATGGACGTGAGCCAGTCGGCAAGCGACCGCCCCGTCTCCTTTTTCACGAGCCGCGTGAGCGTCCGTTCGCTCATCGCTTCGCGCGCCGCCCAGTCGGCGTTGGAAAGCGTCGTGCTCTCTCGCTCGAGGCAGGCAAGCGCAATGTGCTGCAGCCGCACATCGTTCGGGAAGGGCGCCGTATTGACGGGCAGCTGCCGCGCGATGGAAAGCTCGCCCAGGAGGACGCGCGCGATGTTTTCAGACTGCTCCACCGACGGTTGGCGCAGCGCCAGATGGTCGATCATCGCGATCGTCATGTTGTTGAGAAGGAGCCGCACGGGGCGCGCGGGCAGCGCTTTCGCCGCTCGCGGCGCGATGTGCAGGCTCATCGTCTTGCCGCTTTCGCCCAGGACGCCGTTGTGGGGCGTGCCGGGCGGAATCCAGACGCCGCAGCGCACGGGCGCGATCCAGAAGCCGTCTTCAAACTCAATGCCCGCGAGGCCCGCCTCGCAGAGCGTCAATTGCCCCGTGAGATGCTGGTGCAGGCACCGGCGGTCGGCGCCGGGATTCGTTCGATCGACAAGCGCTGCCATCGCAAGCGGCCGCGTGTCGTCGGGATCAAGCCCCTCGGGCCAGAGCGTCGGACAAAGATTCTGTGTCATGGTGTTGGCTCCAACGGCAGACGACAAGCGGCCGGACGGTGAGAACGCCGCCCGGCCGCCCAGTTGTCAAGCGACGAGAGAAGTCTACGGCACGTTCATCTTCAAGTTGTGGCACTGGGCGCACAGGTTGACGCCTTCCGCATGCCCGCGGTGGCACTCAAGGCAGTTGAGGCCCACGAGGTGGTTGTAGTGCGGATTGGGCGTAACGCCCTTCGTGCGCTCGGCGACTTTGTCAAGGCTGCCGTGGCACTTGAGGCACTTCGCCTGGTCCACCTTGGCGCCGGCCTTCGGAGCCTTCACGCCGTGGCAGGCGACGCAGGAAACGCCCCGGTCGGCATGACGGTCGGCAAGATGCCCGCCCGCGGCCGCCGTGAAGGAAAGGGAGAGGCCCAGAGCGAGCCCGGTGAGAGCAACAAGGATCTTCTGCTTGGTCATTTTCATTTTCCTCCCGACGAATCAAGCCTTCGCGCTGCGGCGGGTCTTGGCGCGGGCCGCGGCGTCGCGCGCCGCAACGCGCCCGAACACCATGCCGCCCCCGAGCTGGTTGCCGCCGATGTCGTCCTGGTACCACACGCCGCCCGCGGCGGCGCCGGAGGCGTAGAGGCCGGCGATGGGCTGGTTTTCAAAGCTGACGACGCGCGCATGGTCGTCGATCTTCGGGCCGCCGAAGGTGGAGGCCATGCCGCCCGCGGCCGGGATCATGTAGAAGGGCCCGGTTTCGAGAGCGTGCGGCTCGTCGTAGAGGTAGGGCACGGCGAGGTCCTTCGCTTTCCCGGCGTGCACCGCGGCGTTGAATTCCTTCACGGTCGCCGTGAGGTTCGCAACGTTGACGCCCGCCTTGCGGCCGGCTTCCTCCACCGTGTCGCCCTTCACGACTTCAAAGCCCACGCGGCGGAAGCGGTCGATCGTGTTCGAGAGGATGTTCGCGTTCTTGTCCGCGTCCTGGCCGATCAGCATGAAGCTCATGTTGTCGGGCGTGCGCTCGGCGATGGCCTTCGCCTTCGGCACCTGCAGCCAGGTTTCCGGCACGAAGCGCTTGCCGTCGGTGCCCACCTGGATGCCGTAGCCCGCGTGCATCAAGGGCGACGGATTGGCGTGGCCCGTCGGCGTGATGGGACCCGCGTAGAACTGGTCCATGTTGACGAGCTTTGCCATCACCTGGTTTGCCATGAGGATGTTTTCCCCCGTGATCCAGGGCGACCCGCGCACGATGAGGCGGCTCGCCCACGGGCCGATGTACTGGCCCACCATGGCGCTGTTGGCGCCGTAGCCGCCCGTCGTGAGAATGACGCCGCCGCGCGCCATGAAGTCGCGCCGTCCGTCGGGCGTGATGCAGGAGACGCCTTCGACGTTGAGGCAGTCGTCCGTGACAAGCTCCACGGCTTTGGTGTGGTAGCGGATCGGCACGTTCTTCTTTTCCAAAGCCGCCATGAGGCAGCGGATGAGCTTGGAGCCGCCCGTGATGCCGTCCCCCGGGCTGATGAGGCAGCGCGAGAGTTCCGGCGCGGGCAGGTTCTCCCAGAGGTAGAAGGGCGTGCCGTGATCGGCGAGCCAGTCGATGCCGGCGCCCGACTCTTCGGCGTAGACCTTGATCAGCGCGGGATCCGAGCGGTAGCCCGAGAGCTTCATCATGTCGTCAAAGAACGCCTTCGGGGTGTCGGGATGATTCTTCTGGAAGCGGCTGCCGACGGCGGCGATCCAGCCCGAAGAGTAGACCGTGGTGCCGTCGGGGCGCCCCATCTTTTCCAAGAGGATCGTCTTCGCGCCGCGTTCAGCGGCTTCGAGCGCGGCGCACATGCCGGCAAAGCCCGCGCCCACGACGACCACGTCCCATTGCTCGGCCTTCGCCTGGCGGCCTGCGGGCTTTGCGTTCGCGGCGGTGACGCCCGCTGCGGCGGCTGTGCCGATGAGGCCGGTGCGGAGCAGATTTCGACGAGAGAGTGTCATTTGTCCTTCTCCTGTTTGCAGTGTCAGCTTTTTCTTCGCGAGCCCCGTTGCCGCCGGGTCTGGCGGTGTTTCGTGGCTCTTAAGCTTTACAAAAGAAAGTCTATCGGACTAGTTCTTTTGACCTATAGCCCGGAACAGCCAAGGCGTATGCTGAAACGGTCAAGCGGCGTTTCCGGCGTCCGTCCGGACGGGTAGGGCAACCGCCTTATTGACGGCGTCGGGAAAAAGGCGCAACATAAAAAAGGAAGGCGCCGCACCGGCGCCGCAGCAAACGGTTTAAAAGACTTTCATCATGACGCACGCTCTCAATCATGCCTTCACGGCCTCCTGGTGGTGGCGCCCCGAAATGCGGGTGCCCTGCCGGCGTGCGCGCTGCCACTAGCGCAGCAACGAAAGCCGAAACAGAAAAAGCCCGCGGATTTCCCCGACGGGCTTTTTTCATAACGGACCGATGCCCTGGAAATCCGCGGATTCCCCCAAAGTTTTGAATCAAAGGAAATTCGCCATGAACACCGATCTCACCAACGCCGCCTTCCCCGAAGTGCTCGAAGCCGTCATCGAAGGGCGCCACCTCACCGCCGCCGAAGCCCGCGCCGTCTTTGACGGAGTCTTCGCCGGCCGCCTCGAGCCCGCGCAGCTCGCGGCGCTGCTCACCGCGCTTCGCATGAAGGGCGAGACCCCGGACGAAATCCGCGGCGCCGCGAGCGCCATGGTCGAGGCCGCCACGCCGTTTCCCCGTCCCGAAGGGATCGAGATCGGTGAAATCGTCGGCACGGGCGGCGACGGCCTGAAGACGATCAACGTTTCGACGACGGCGGCGCTCGCGGCCGCGGCGGCGGGGCTTCACATCGCCAAGCACGGCAACCGCGGCGTCTCCTCCTTGAGCGGCGCTTCCGACGTGCTGTCCGCACTCGGCATCAACGTTCGCCCAACCCCGGAAGAAGCGGCGGCGCTTTTGAAGAACACGGGCTTCTGCTTTTGCTTTGCGCAGCTCTACCACCCCGCCATGCGCTTTGCGGGTCCGGTGCGCGGCGCGATGAAGGTGCGCACCGTCTTCAACGTTCTGGGGCCCCTTACGAACCCCGCGCATCCCGACTACGCCCTGATCGGCGTCTACAGTCCGGCGCTCTTGGAAACCGTGGCGCAGACCCTGAAGGGCCTCGGCATGAAGCGCGCCTTCGTGGTGCACGGCGCGGGGCTCGATGAAGTGGCGGTGCACGGCGTCACGGAGGCGGCGGAATTGAAGGAGGACGGCACGATCGTTCGCCGCACCTTCACGCCGGCGGACTTCGGCGTCACGAATCATTACGAGGTGGAGGACATCCGAGGCGGGCTTCCCGAAGAAAACGCCCGCATCACGGAGGCGATTCTGGCGGGCGAGGGGACGCCGGCGCAGCACGACATGGTGGCGGCGAACCTGGCGCTCTTGCTCCTCCTCGGCAAAAAGGCCGCGACGCTCTCCGAGGCCGTGACGCTCGCGCATGCAACGCTGCGCTCCGGCGCAGGCCTCGCCACGCTCGCCGCTCATCGCGCGGCCGCTGCGGAAGCCGCCAAGGAGGCCGCGTAATGGCGTTCGAGCGTCCCCAGCCGGGCGTCTTGTCCGACGCCCTGCGCCGCCACCCGGACTTGAACGGCGACGGCATTGACGGCACCGTGCTCGCGCCCATCGTGACGGCGTCTTTTGAACGCGCCCGGCGCCTGCCGGCGGCGACGCCCGAAGCGGTGCGCGCCGCTGCGGCCGGCCGCGAGGCGAGGGCGGCTGTCTTTGAGCGCGCGCTTGCCGCGCCCGGCCGCCGCATGATTTTGGAAATCAAAGCGGCTTCGCCTTCGGAAGGCCTCATGAGGGGTGAGATTGATCTCGCCGCCTATGCCGCCGTCTACGGTCGCTTTGCGGACGCGATCTCGGTGCTTACGGAGCCGACGTATTTTGGCGGCAGCTTCGAGCGCCTTGCGGACCTGCGGCGCCGCACGAGCCTGCCGCTGCTCGCTAAAGACTTCTTCGTGGCGGAAAGCCAGGTGCTCGCCGCCGCGCGGGCCGGGGCGGACGCGATTTTGCTGATGCTCTCCGTCCTGTCAGATGCGGGCTACCGCAAGCTCGCCGACCTTGCGCAGACGCTGGAATTGGAAATCCTCACGGAAGCCGACACCGCGGCGGATCTGGAGCGCGCCCGGCGCCTCGGGGCCCGCGTGGTGGGCGTCAACAATCGCAACCTGCGCACCCTGGACGTGGACCGCCGCCGCGTGCTGGAGCTCGCGGCCGGCGCCCCCGAAGACGCCGTCCTCGTGGCGGAGTCGGGCTACCGCACCTTGAAGGACGTGAACGCCGCTTCGGGCGTCTCCCGCATCGGCGCCTTCCTCTGCGGCTCGGCGCTTTCCAAGGCGCCGGAATTGAGCCAGGGCGTTCGCGAGCTCCTGTTCGGGCGCTCCAAGGTCTGCGGCATTGCGCGCGTGGAAGACGCGGTCGCCGCCGTGAAGGCGGGGGCGACGACGATCGGAATCATTTTGGCCGCTCGCTCGAAGCGCCGCGTGGCGCCTGAGAGCGCGCCCGCTTTCGCGGCCGCCGTGCGCGACGCCTGCCAGATGGCGGGCCTGCCCGTGGAAGTCACGGCGGTGGTTGACGCGGCGGAGCTTTCGGGCGAGACCCTCGAAGCCGTGGCGGCCATGAAGGCGGACGTGCTGCAGATTCATGGCGAGGCGGCGAACTTCACGGCGGCGTTCTTTGCAACGCTCGGAGCAAAGCTTCCTGGCGTGAAGTTCGCGCCCGTGATCGGGCTTCCCGCGAAGGCGGGCGAGGGCGACGCATCGCGCGTCGCGGCGACGGCGGAGCATCTCAAGACGCTCTTTGACGCGGGGCTCATTGACCGCGTCGTGGCGGACCATGCCGCGGGCGGCACGGGCTCGGGCTTTGATCCGGCGCTCCTTTCAGCGCTTTCCGCCGCGCCCCGCGTGATGATGGCGGGCGGACTCTCGGCTGCGAAGGCCCCGGCGGCGCTTGCCGCCGCGAGAAATGCCCGGCTGGATCTTCTGGGGCTCGACTTCAATTCGGGCGTCGAAGACGCGCCCGGCGTGAAGTCCGCCCGACGGATCGGCGACGCCTTCGCGGCGATCGCCGGCCGATGAAACAAATTCTTTTGGATGGTGAAAAAATGAAGCTCAATCCTTACTTCGGCCGGTTCGGCGGCCAGTTTGTTCCGGAAATCCTCATTCCGGCCCTTGACCAGCTTGAGGACGCGTTCCTTGAGTCGCAGAAGGATCCGGCGTTCGCGGCGGAGCTCACCGAGCTCCTCACGACCTACGGCGGCCGTCCGACCCCCTTGACGAAGTGCCGCAACCTCACGGCGGGCACGAAGACCACGATCTACCTGAAGCGCGAAGACCTGATGCACGGCGGCGCCCACAAGACGAACCAGGTGCTGGGGCAGGCGCTTCTCGCAAAGCGCATGGGCAAGAAGCGCATCATCGCCGAGACGGGCGCGGGCCAGCACGGCGTCGCGACGGCGCTCGCGTGCGCCCTGATGGGTTTTGACTGCTGCGTCTACATGGGCGCCAAGGACGTCGAGCGCCAGAAGCCCAACGTCTTTCGGATGGAGCTGATGGGCGCCCGCGTGATCCCCGTGACGGCGGGGCGCGGCACCTTGAAGGAGGCGTGCAACGCGGCGCTGCGCGACTGGGCCGGAAGCTTCGCGGACACGCACTACATGCTGGGCACGGCCGCGGGCCCGCATCCTTTCCCGACGATCGTCCGCGAATTCCAGAAGATCATCGGCGAAGAGGCGCGGCGCCAGTACCGCGAGATTGAAGGGGGGCTCCCTGACGCCGTCATCGCCTGCGTGGGCGGGGGCTCGAACGCGATCGGCATCTTCACGGACTTCGTGCCGCAGCAGGGCGTGCGTCTCATCGGCGTCGAGCCCGCGGGCCGGGGGCTTGAAACGGGATATCACGGCGCCACGCTGGAAAAGGGCATCCCGGGCATCTTCTTCGGGGCGCGCTCCCTCAACATGCAGACCCCCGACGGCCAGATCGAGGAGTCGTTCTCGGTCTCGGCAGGGCTTGACTTCCCGTCGGTGGGCCCCGAGCACGCCTACCTGCAGTCCATCGGCCGCGCCGAGTACGTGAGCGCCACCGACAAGGAGGCCTTGTCCGCCTTCATCGAGCTCTCCCGCCGCGAGGGGATCATTCCCGCTTTGGAAAGCTCGCACGCGCTTGCGTACGCCCTCAAGATGGCGCGCGAAAACCCCGAGAAGGAGCAGAAGCTCATCGTCAACCTCTCCGGCCGCGGCGACAAGGACATCTTCACCGTGAGCAAGATCCTCGAGGAGGAGGGGCTCTTCACCAACGGCCGGCTCGCGGACGACGCCGCTCAGACGCTTTTGAAGTAAAGGATTCCGACATGACTGCTGAAACTCGTTTTGCCAAGACTTTCGCCGCGCTCAAGGCGAAGAAGGAAGGCGCCTTCGTGCCCTTCGTGAACCTCTGCGACCCGACGCCCGAGGCGTCTGAGGAAGTGCTCGAAGCCCTCATCGCGGGGGGCGCCGACGCGCTTGAGCTGGGGATCCCGTTTTCCGACCCCTGCGCGGACGGCCCGGTGATCCAGGCCTCCGCCACCCGCGCGCTCGCCGCGGGCTCCACGACTGCGAAGTGCCTTGCGGTGCTCTCCCGCGTGAGAAGCCGGCACCCTGACCTTCCGGTGAGCCTCATGCTCTACATCAACCTCGTGACGGCGCCGGGCGTGGCGGACTTCTTTGCGCGCGCCAAGGCCGCGGGCGCTGACGCCGTGCTCATCCCCGATCTGCCGATCGCCATGCGCGAAGCCGAGCCTGAATGGGACGAGGCGGCCCGCGCGGCGGGGATTGACCTCATCGCCATCGCGCCGCCCAAGGCCGCGGCGCCGCTGCTGGCGAAGATCGCCGAGCGTTCCAAGGGCTACGTCTATCTCCTTTCCCGCGCCGGCATCACGGGCACGGACCAGGCGGCCGGCCGGCCGCAGACCGAGGAGATCACGGCGCTTCGCGCGGCGAACGCCGCCCCTCTGCTGCTGGGGTTCGGCATCTCGCAGCCCGAGCATGTGAAGGCGGCGCTCGAAGCCGGCGCCGACGGCGCGATCGCCGGGTCGGCCGTGACGAAGATCATTGACCGGAATCTGGGCGACGTGCCGGCGATGGTGAAGGAGCTCACGACCTTCACGGCGGCGATGAAGGCCGCGACGAAGGCGGCCTGAGAAGGGACTTGAAGGAAGCGGGCGGCGCGGCGTGCGGGAAGGAATTCCTGCGCCGCACCGCATTCATGCAGCAGCGGCGCAGCCGCCATGGCGCGCCTGGCTCAAATCGCCTGGCCTCTCACGATGCACGACTTGCCGCAGAACGCGATGCCGTAGGCGTAGCTTTTGACGCAGTCGTACTCGCGCAGGCCTTGGGCGTAGCGGCGGGCCTGCACTTGTTTGAGCGCTGATTCGGCGGCCTGGATCATGTCTTCTTTTTTCTGACAGCGCTTGATTTCAATCACGACGCCAATGTCTTCGCGGGCGGAGGTGAAGAGAATGTCGGCGTAGCCGTCGCCCGCTTCGTGGTTGGCGGAAAAATTGTGCACGGCGGCGCCCGCGCAGGCCAGAAGCGCGGAGAGAAAGCCTTGATAATAGTTTTCAGGCTTGGCGCGGCTCGCGGCGTCCCGAACGGAGACGTAGCCTTCAAGCACGGGACGCAGAACATTCTTCATCGCGCGGTCGTCGCCGGAAAAGGCGGCTTTCGCAAGAAGCAGTCCGTGCTGCGCGCTGACGCCGGTGTCTTTGGAAAAGTACTGCTTGACGGCGTCCTGAAAGGTTTCAAGGACTTCCTGGTTGGGAATGCGCACGCGGAAGGCGGTGACGCTTTCGGGAAGGCGCTCGGCGATCGTCAGATAGCCGGTGAAAAAGAGCAGCGTCCAGAAGTCGGCGGGATTGTGTTGAGACAGTTCGCCGTAGTTGAGCTTCTCATTGACGATGATGTCAATGGTGCCGCCGTCAAGGAGCCGCTGCATCTTGTCGGTGTCGTCTCCCGAGAGAAAGCCGAGAAATTCTCTGATCGCCAGATTGTCGCTGGAATTGGCCCAGTAGTTGCGCGGCCGGAATTGAAGCGGATCGCTGCAGTGCAGCGCGTCTGAACAGAAATTGACGACATCCCAGGGACAGTAAATGTCGCTTTGGTGGAAGCGGTAGCCGTCATACCAGGCTTTGAGAACGGCAAAATGGGAGGTCAGGCCGAAGTCTCGGAGGAGGGCCTTGACTTCAGACTCTGTGAAGCCGATGGCTTTGCTGAGCGTCTTGTCTTCGGAACAAACCGAGTTGATGCCGGGATTGTTGAGACCGGTGAAGATGCTTTCCTTGCCCACGCGAAGACACCCGGTGAGAATGGCTTTTTTGAGGCATTTGTCCGTGTCGGGCGACGGCTTGAGCGCTTCGCTCAGCATGCCTCGAATGATGGGCTGCATGTCGCTGTAGTAGCCATAGGCTGCCGCCTTCGCGAGTGGCACGTCGTACTCGTCAATGAGAAGAACGGTTTTTCGCTGGTAGTGCTTGGACAGAAAGGCGACGAGGTCCTTCAGGAAGACTTTGATCTCGTCGCGGTGCGACAAGTTCTTCAGGTGCTCAAGGTTTCGATAATTGGCAAAGCGGGCTTTTTCTTCGGGTTCAAGACGCGGACTGTCCGAGAGGTAGGCATGCTGGACGGCCGTTGAGGAGACGAGAAAAGCGAGCGACTTGTAGGCTTCTTCAAAGGTCGGATCGTCAACGGGCTTGAGCGAAATGAAGATGACCGGATGCTGTCCCATGAAGGTTTGGCAGAACGGTTTGTCTTCAAGAATCTTGAGTCCGTGAAAAAGCTGCGTCTGCGCCTCGATGTTTCCGGGCGCGGAAGGATTGAGCTGCAGGAAGCTTCGCAGCGTGTCCATGAAAAGCGTCTTGCCAAAGCGCCGCGGGCGCGTCAAGAGCAGCACCTGCGGATCGCTGAGCATGGCGGCCTTGAGGAAGGACGTCTTGTCAACGTAATACATTCCTTCTTCAAGAAGGTCTGAAAAAGATTGAGCGCCTACGGGAAGTCTTTTCATAGAGATTGCGCGAGGGAGCGGCTATAAGAAGCTTGCAACACACTAACACACTTGATCCCCGCCGGTTTCCCGGCCGGGATCTTCACTCAGTGCGTCAGCAAGCGAGCAGCAGAATCAATCCGATGAGGGCTTTCACCGCCCAGCGAACGACGCGCTTTGCTATACTAACGGAAGAAGATGTTTTAGAGGACATTTTCAACTTCCTATGAGCGCCCCTTGTGTTAGCTGCACTTGGGGCGTTTCGCTACGGCTTTTGCCCTACTGCCTATGACCGGAGGTACCCCATAGCAAAACCGGCCAATTCTGAACGGATGAAAATGTCCAACACCCGCCGAGCAATGGGCGAATTCTATCATTATTGAAACGGAACGCCATAATTTGGTTTAAAAAACCATCTACTTGCATTTCTCATTCAATGTGTTGCTTCCTGCGGCTGGCAGTGGAAGGTTTGCTGGCGAAGCAGTCTTTGACCCACTGCCTGTACCGAAGTCGCAGTTCGGTTTCCTGCCGGTCCACGAGAAACGGCCAGTGTAAAAATTCCAGGCAGCCTGATGGCGGACGACGAACCTTGAGGAAGCGTTTTCTGGACCGCGGCTGTTTTGTCGGCTGGAAGGCAAGGCGCGGGAAGTGTTCTGACAGCAGGTGCATCAGGCTTGTCATGGCCGTGCCGGACAGGCGGCGGCCCCAGAGAAGAATCGAGCGGCCGGCCGGGCCGATCTGGGAGTCAAGGCCGAAGGCCTTTGCCGTGGCTTTGCGAAAGCGCAGTACGTCGGCCTTGGCTCCGCTGACGCGCAAGAGGTCGCGCAACCGCTGGCGTCGCAGAATCTGAGCGACTGGCGCTATGTTTTCCGAGAAAAAGACGGGCTTCATGAGCCGAAGAAGACGGTCGTAGTCGATTTCTCGGGGACAGCCAGCATGAAAGCGGCGGCGGGAGTCAGGAGCGGCGGCGGAGAAGGCGAGGTGCTTGAACTCAGCGGCGAGACCGTCAAAGAGTCGCACGGCAACGGGGGTGGGAAGCTCTTCCGAACGCAGGATGACCGAGTCGGGCGATGCCCGGCGCCAGGAAAGGCAGAAGCGGCGAGCCGGACCGCGCAGAAAGTCATCAAGGGCTTCTGGGGCGCCCTTGAGGCGGACATGCAGCAGCGAATCCAATCGGTTGGAGGGGCGTTCGAAGGCGGTCTCGGCCAGAAGGAGAGCGTCGCGACAGTCAGTGAGCGCGCAGTGGATTCGTGGAGGCAGCTGGTGATCG
>CAVJUB010000065.1:0-3644 GCA_963652545.1 Hallella faecis
AGGCACCTCCATTCTGACAAATTTGGCAGATTTCGCCTGGGCTAGCCAAACCCTGCCGCATCAAGCCCTGGGCGGAGTGCACGACTCAGGAGCGGATGGATCCGTGCAACGGACTGCTCCTCAACGTCTCGCTCGCGCCGCTCTTTCTCAAGCACCTCATCACCTTCGGCGCGGACGGCGTCCTGCGGACGAGTCCCCGCCTGGACGCCGCGACCGTCGAGGCGCTCCGTCTGCAGTCTGACCTGCGCCTGCGGCCCGAATTCGACATGGAGCAGTGCCGGTCGTACTTCGAGCACCACTGGGTTGCTTTCGAATTGAAGAGCCGCGAGGCGGCCTGACCGACCATCTTTCCCAGCGAAACGGAATTGCAGCGGCTCAGAGGCCGCCCGCCGCACTCAGCGCCGCCGCACCGCGACGGCGGGAGTCCTCCAGCGTGAGCCAGTCGAGGTCGCGATAGAACGCCTGCTTCGCCTGCTCAAACGCGGGCGTCAGACTGCACGCCAGTTGGCTCGGGCAAGGCGGCTCGTGACCGTCAAGAAGACCTTCCTCGCCTTCCAGAACGCGACAGACGCTGCCCAGCTTGTAGTCGCCAGCGGCCTGCGCGAGCACAAGTCCGCCCGTGCGGCCGCGCACGACGGTGATCCAGCCTTGTCCGGCCATGAATCGCGCCATCTTCATGATGAGATTGCGGCTGCAATCGAGCGCCTCGGCGATCTCCGCCAGCGTCACGGTGCGGTCGGTCTTGTCGGCGAGGTAGTAGAGGATTCGCAGGCCGAGGTAGGTGAAGCGCTTCAACTGCATGGTGTCTCCTGAAGAAAGCGCGCCATCTGCCTTCACTAGGCGGCGCAGTTCAAGGATTATGCCATTGACTATGGGAAAATTTACTGCGTTTTCAGAACAAGCTATCAAGCAGAGAGACGTCGTCTATCAGCGCTTTTCGTCAGCAAAGCGCCGCCCGCGACACAATGCGCTTGTCGAACTCGCTCTGCCGATTCTCATGTCCGCCTTCGTCCCATTCGCTGTCGTCGCGGCCTGCCTTCTCCTGGCGGCCTGCTCACACAGCTACATTCCAGCCGCCCAGCGCGTCGTGCCGGACGGCTGCGCGCCCGGACTCTCCGCCGGCGCCGCCTTGTCGCGCTATGCCGGCTGTCTGAACGGCTCGCAACGCTGGACCGACGTGACGAACGCCGCAGGCGAGCAGTTCGTTCGCTTCTCCTGTCGCCACGCGGGCGCGGAGAAGGCGCTGGCTCATCTCATCAAATTCGCTCGCCAGGCGCAGCTCGACGTCGAGTCCCGTCTTCCCGTTTTGGCAACGGTGAAGGAAATCCGCCTGGAGGTCCTTTTTCGCGTGAAAGACGACGGAAAGACCGTCACGCTGGACCACACCGCCAGCGTGCTGATCCGGCCTGACGACTCGACCGTTTCGGTGAAGGACGACGCCATGCCAACGATCTGCCGCAACGCGCCGCCCGTCTGGCCGGCCGTCGCCTCCGTCGCCGCGCCGGAAGAACGGCGCCAGCTCGTGCAATTCGTCATCGCCGCCGAAGAGGCGCTCGAAAAAGCCGGTGAACTGCCGCCATCTGAAGCCCGATAGCGTTCAGGCCCAAGAAAGACCTCAGGCAAGTGACGCGCAAAGCAACTCGCCACAACTTCGGCCTGAGGAGACTGCGCTCGGCGGCGGGCGGAAGCCCGATCCCGCCGCCTCAAGCACCGTCAGATGAGCGGCTCAATTTCAAGCGCCTCCTGCCGCGCCGCCGGCGACATGAACGAGAGGGCTTCGAGCTTGTGAGTGCCGTCGGGGCGAATCACCGCTGTCACGTCCAGCCTGGCCGTCGCCGGATCCGCGGGCGACTGCGCGTGAAGCACAACGTCGCCGTTGGCACGCTTTGAGAAGTCATAGATCATCGGCGCATGTTCGCCATCACCGTGCGCGCCGTTCACAAGCTGCATGAGCGTGCGGTTGAGAGCCACGGGACCGGCCTGGCTCAGCATCGCAATCGCCGTCGTGCACTGCGCCTCGTTCGCGCCGCAAAGGCGCACCAGCGCATCAATCACCGCCTGATGCTTCGACGTGAGCCTGTCCGCCTCAAAAGCCTCCACCTCCGCTTCAGGCAGTCCTTCCTTGCCGTTGTGCACCGACGTCACGGCGCCGCCCGGCTCCGTCACCGTAATGCGCGTCGCGCCCTGATCAAGGCGCTTCGTGCCTTTGCCAGAACCCTGACGCTGGAAGTCAATGAGCCAGTTCGCCACCTCTTTTTCCCGCGACTGCGTGCGGCCAGGCACCGCGCGAGGCTTCACCGCGAAGTCCGCGAGCTCGAGCGCTCGGTCGCGGTCAGAACCGCGCTGCAGCGCCGCTTCAAGACTCAAGCCCATCTGCAACCCCAAACAAACGCCGAGGGTCGGCGCATCGAGCTGCTGGTGCAGCCGTTTTCTCGCAAGCTCCTTGACTTCCGTCTCACTGCCATGCGGCAGCTCGCGCCGCGCCCAGCGGTACGCTTCGTCGCGCTGAGCCGGCGTCGCCAGACGCTCGCTCACGTACGCCTGCTGCATGACGGAGAAGCGGTCCTCCACCTGTCCGCCGCGACTGGCGCCCTCCGCGTCCGCCGGCAGACCGAAGCACACCTGAGCTGCTTCGTCCATTGTCAGGTTGCCCTCCCCCGCGCTTCGAATGATGTCAGGGAGCTTGGTCATAAGCATCGACGCGAAAAGGTCGCCCGCAAGCGCCATCGCCTCGGCGCAGAAAATCTCCGCATCGCGTCCGTAAGCTGCCACGTCCGCCGGGCCCACTGCATATTCACCGTCGAGGTACTTCGCCACCTTTTGGGCGACAGTGGAGTTGCCTTCCGTGAAAAGATTCATGGCCGGGTATTCCGCGTGGAGCTTCGTCATCACATCGCGGAAGAACTGCTTCTGCTCAGTGCTCCAGTCCTCATGCTGCTTCACTTCATAACTGAGGCCGAAGCCAAAGTTCGTCTCGCGGCGATACTGATCTTTCAAACCGTTCACCATATTTTCAATGGCTTCCGCACTGAATTCGCCCGTGCGGATAAGCTTTTCCGCGCTCGATTTAGCGAGCGCCTTCAGGCCGTCGGACGCCTGAGAATGCTGCTTCAAAAAACGAGCGGCGGCGTTGCGAACATTCTTGGCGGCCGCCTTCAACTGCGGCATGCGAGCGCGGATGTCGCGACGCAGCTCCTCGGAAAGCACGTCGCCCCGTTCGTACCGCTTGTTAAGTCCCAGATGCATCTCAAGCGAAGAGTCCTTCACCACCTTCGCTGAAAACGCAGTAATCTGCGCACGGTTGTAAAGAAGATTGGCATGATCGAAAAGGCTCGTCACCTGCTCCATGGACGGTGCGTCGGGCAAGCGGCCAATTTCTCCTTTGAGAGCGGAGAGATCGCAGCCAGGAAAACACTTCGCCAGCGTCTGCTCCACGTTCGCCTTCGCGAGCGGCCCGCGGCGGCAGACGTCAAAGATCGCGTCCATCACGCGTCCGGGCTTGCCCTGCAGCTTGTCAATCTCCGCCTTCGCGTCGCTCGCCGCCTGCATGAGAGCCGGCATCGACTCCAGATAATTGCCCTTGGCGTTTCCGAGCACGACCGCCGACGCCCCGTCGCCGAAAACCCGATCCATCACCTGGCCGA
>CAVJUB010000065.1:3766-13041 GCA_963652545.1 Hallella faecis
TCCGCCGTCGCGAACGCCTTGCGAAGGTCCTTCACCTTGAGCTGATGAAAGCCGTAGTAGCTTCGCTCAAACTCCTTGCGCGCCGTGCAGCCGTCGTCGCCATAGTACTTTGTGAAAGCGCGGTACAGCGCCTGCGACGTCTTCGCCTTCGTGGACGAGAAGGTGAAAGCGTGCGAGAGCCGGTTTTCGGCATGCAGCTTGCCGTCTTTGAGGTAGACGTACGTATCGTCCGAGAGGCTCTTGTCGTTGGCGAGCCGCTGAGCGGACGTCATGAGGCTGTTGAGGGGATCCACCATTTTGAATGCTCCATATCTTTTTACTCGCCGAAGGCGCTGTCGCGCACTTCGGGCTTTGTGTTGGCGCGATTCTATGGCGGCCCGACGGACCTCTTCCGTCAATTTTTGTAAAGCATCTTCAACCGCTCGGGCGACGCGCAGAACATTCGCAAACCGGCGCCTGCTTTCGGGTAGGCGGACCGAGCCTGGCGACGGACCGCAGCGCCGGGCTACAGCCTCAGACTGTCTTCATCCAGAAGAAAATTCCGCAGGCCGATGGTCGTGATGCCGTTCTCATCCCGACGGACCTTGATGTTGTCGCCGACTACGATGATCTTTCGGAAAAAGTCCGGAATGCTCAAAAGACCTCGCTGCTCCTGATGGATTTTCGCCTCGGTCGGAAGCGAAAACGCTGACTGGATGTAGTACTTCTCGCTTCCTTTGGTCGCCACAAAATCCACTTCCAGCTGCTTGGTGCCGCGCTTGCCGTTTTCTCCGGTCCCGTTGTACTCCACCACGCCGACATCCACATGGCAGCCGCGCACGCGCAGCTCGTTGTAGATGATGTTTTCCATCAGATGGGTTGGCTCAATCTGCCGAAATCCCAGCCGGGCATTCCGCAGGCCGACGTCTTCAAAATAGTATTTCGAAAGCGAGCCGATGTATTTCTTGCCTTTGATGTCATAACGCACGGCCTGGCTGACCAGAAAAGAATCCACCAGATAGTCGATGTAGTTTTTGATGGTCTTGTCGCTGATGTCCTTGCCTTTGGCACTTTTGAAAGTGCGCACCAATTTTGTCGAGTTGGCATAGCTTCCAATGGCCGAAGCGAGCACATCCACCAACTCGTCCAGCTCCGCCTTGTTTCGCACGTGGTGCCGTTCAACAATGTCCGACAAATACACCTTGCGAAAAAGTGAAGTCAAATAGTCCGCCTTGTCCTCCGCCGCCTTCATGGTCAAGATCTGCGGCAGGCCGCCATAAACCAAATAATCGTCCCAGGCTTCATCCGGTGTTCCGGAATACCCCGACAGGAATTCGGAAAAGCTCAGCGGATAGACATGAATTTCATCACCGCGCCCGCGAAATTGCGTGATGACGTCGGAAGACAAGAACCGGGCATGGCTGCCGGTGACATAGACATCGACATTGCGAATGTGCAGCAAGCTGTTGAGAACGTCTTCAAATTCGCTCACGTACTGCACCTCGTCGATGACGACAAAGTAGTCTTCCGCGTCCGTGATGCGTCCGCGAATGTAGGCAAGGAGAACATCCGGATCCCGCAGTGCTTTGTTCATGCGGTCATCCAGTGCAATCTCAATGAGATGATCTTCCGGAACGCCGATGCTTCGAAGATGATCATGGAAGAGATGCGTGAGCAAATATGACTTTCCGCACCGCCGAGCGCCCGTCACGACCTTGACGAGGCCGTTTTTCTTCTTCCGGATCAACTTGTTCAAATACGCGTCGCGCTTGACTTCCATCGAGAGCCTCCTGTTCCGGAAAAGCATGCTTCTGCACGATTTCTCGGAATTCATCATACTCGATGTCAGTGAATGGCCGGCAAGTCCCGCATCGTTTCCGGAATGCCGGCCTGACAACTGGCGCCTGGCGACAAGTTTTGTCGTTTTGCTTCCTGTCGCCAAGCTCCGGTCCTGCGCTTCAATCTCAATAGAAGCAGTACGTCGCCACCAAGAGAACAAGCGCCGCCGGCGCCGTGCGCTTCACGACGTCAAACGGACTCACGCCGCCCGCAAAGCCCGTGGAAAGGATGAGTCCGCCCGCCAGAGGCGACGCCATGCGGCCCAAAGCCGCCGAGAGAACCGCCAGCATGCCGAGCCCGTGCACTGTGAGTCCGAACTCGCCCGCGTGCACCGTCACGGCTTCATTGAACGCAAACGCCGCGGCGTCCCCCGACCCAGTGAAGATGCCAAGAAGGAACGGCCCGACAGCCGCCCCGACACGGGCGATCTCGTTGACATGCGTGAGGTAGTTCACGAAGGCGTCCACGACGCCACAGGCGCGAAGCCCTGAAGCAAAGACGCCCGCCGCAATGATGATGCCGATGATGTTGCCGTAGCCTTTGCCCATGCCGTTGAAGAAGGCCTTGCTCGCCGCCTCAGGATTCGTGCGCGTCACGACGAGCGCCGCGATCGTGCCGATCAGCATCGCCTGCGCAACGCCCATTTTCATCGCCGGCAGGACCGTGTTGCCCAGCAGCAGAATCATCACCGGCACAAGCGGCATCAGCGCATAGAGCACGTTGACGCGCAGACCGTCGCCGGCCGCTTCCGCGCCTTCAGGCGAAAAGTCACGTCCTTTCTCATAGTCGTGAAAAACCAGCGCCGTCACCGTGACGAGCACGATGGAAAGCAGGCCCAGTGCCAGAATCTTCACGCCGGAGAGCTCGATGAACGGCACCACGTCGAGGCCCGCCATCTTCGCGAGAAACACGTTGTGCGAAACGCCCGGGTTGTAGTAGGCCGGCAAGAGCGAGCTCCAGATCGCCGCACACGCCACCGCGGGCTTGAAGCCCGATCGCATCAGAATCGGAATGATCGTCGGTCCCACTGCCGCCACAAGCCCAGCGCCCGAAGGCACCGCCACGCCCACGAGGCTCACGACCGCCATGCAGGCGGGCAACACGAAGAGCCCGAGCTTCTTCAAGGGGCGCGTCAGCATCGTCACGAGATGCACGTCGCACTTCGTGTGCGAAATGACGCCCGCAAAGCCGAGCGACGTGCAGATCGCCATGATGAGTGAACCTTGCGTCATGGACTTTGCGAACTGGTTCAGCGCCGTCATCGGCGTGAGCGACAAACAGCACATCACAAGGCCGGCGCCGATCAGCACCAGGCGCGTTTCCCAGCGCTTCACGAGCGCCCACACGGCGAGCGCAGTCACAACGGCCGCCGCCCAAAGTGTCCAGGTCATGGTGATTCTCCTCGGTTAGAAATGACGATCCAGCGTCGGCACGCCGCCTTCGGCGATGATTGGCTCCAATCCCGCCGCCCGCACCGCCGCTTCACCCGCGGCCGTGCAGATGACGCGCCCGGGGCGCTCGGCGACGCGGCCGTTTTCCAAGGCCTTCTCGCCGCCGATGAAGCTCAGCACAGGCTGCTGTCTTGCCAAATCAAAGACCGTGATGTCGGCATCCATGCCTTCTGACAGTCGTCCTTTGCGGGCGAGCTTCAGGATCCGGGCGGGAAGCAGCGACGTCTTCGCGGCGAAGTCGATGAGGGAAAGACCGCCCATCTTCACGAGCGACAGCCCCTCCGTCACGATGACATTTCTCGGAATCGCGCCGCCGTCGGTGGAGATGCCGTCCACGAGGAACGTGCCGTCCTTGCGCCGGGCAGTGGCGAAGAAGACGCGCGGAACGATGGGATTCACACGGTCAAAGGAGATGCCGCAGTCAGGATGCGCCAGCACCCATTCCAATCCTTCTCGTCCAGTGACGAGGCCCACGCGATGATCCGGAGTCTCCTTCACTGCGCCCAGGACGCCGTCCTCAAAAGCCTTCTCCACGCCCGCCTTCGTAGGCTCATAGCCCAGATGCTTCATGGTGGCGCAGATGACGTGAGACTCAGGCGCGCCGTCTTCGCCGAAGCGCAGCGACCCGCCGTTGCGCGGCGACACGTAGCTTTCGCAGACGACTTCCGGATGCGCCTCGAGCAGCGCGGCGCCACGGGCGCATTCGTTCAACTCCGTGTCAACATAGCCGCGGCAGTAGGCATTGATGTGCGCGAGATGCGCCCGATGGCCGTCAAAGAGATTGAAGGCTTCCTCAAAGCCAAGAATGTTCGAGCCCGCCTGCGTCGTGCCGGCGTGGAAAGCCGCATAGCAGTTCCTTTCATCGGCCAGACGGAAGAAGTCAGCCGTCGCCTGCGGCGTCAGCGGATAGTGCCCGCCCAGAAGCTTCACGCCGAAAGCGCCTGAGGCGAGCGACTCGTCGATGAAGCGATGAATGACCTCGGGATGCGGGTCATTGCCGTCCACGTTCTTTCCTAGGAGGATGGCATTCAAAACCGCCACGTTGAGGCCGGCGCCGCGGGCGCCCAGTTCGGCGAGCGCCTTCTGAGCTGGGCCCATCATGTCCAGACACGTCGTGACGCCTGCATGAACGACCGTGGCGTAAGCCGCCGGATCGAGCGTGACGTGCAAATGAGTGTCGATGATGCCGGGCTGCACGACGAGGCCCGTGCAGTCAAGGGTTTCCTTGGCGGGCACGGTGATCGACTCCGCCACTTCCGCGATGCGGCCGCCTTCAATGGCGACGTCGGCGATGCGGCAGAAGCGGCGTTCGGGATCGACGACCGTGCCGCCTTTCAAGAGGTGCGAGTACATGAGATTCTCCTTTCAGACTTGGGTGAAAGGATTCTCCGGCTCAGACCCGTGAAAACCGCACTAAACTGCAAAAACTGCAACCAATGAGAGCGAAAATCAGTCGCTCTCCCATCAAAAGTTCAAGGAGACTTGCATGGATCGCGGCAATGACCTCGGCGCCTGGCGTCTTTTCTGTCTCGCCGCCGCAGCTGGCTCCCTCAAGGAAGCCTGCCGCCGCGCGGGTCTCGACTCCTACACAGCCAGCCGCGCCATCGCCGCACTGGAAGCGTCACTGGGCGAACCGCTCTTTGACCGCTCCACGCGACCTGCTTCGCTCACGCTCTTCGGACGCCGCGCCGCCCGGGAAATGACGCCCGTCGTCGCCGCACATCGCCGCGCCATGCGGCTCTTGAAGCTCAACGCGAGCGAATTGGAAGGCCCTGTCACGGTGGCGACGCACGCCGCCTTCGGCGCCACATTCCTTCCCGAAATGCTGATGGAGTTTCAGGCGGAGCACCCGGGAATCGAAACCGAATGGCAGGAGCTCACGCCCGAGAAGCAGAGCGCGCTGCTCACCACAGGCGGCACGCCGATAGACGTCGCGCAATGCTACGGGCCGATTCCGGAGTCACCCGGCGCCCGCGTGACGCCGCTGGGCGACATGCATTTCGTCGCCTGCGCCTCGCCTCTCTACCTCGCCCGCTGCGGCGCGCCGGCCTCGCCCGAAGACTGCGCCGCCCACACCGGACTCCTGCTCGAAAGCGACACCCGAACGTCCGTGACGGAGCTCGTGAACGGCAGCCGGCGTGAGCCCGTCCTCTGGCAACGCACCATGAGGTTTCAGAACCTGCCTGCGGCGCTGCAAGCGGCGCGTCTTGGCGCGGGCATTCTTCCCGACCTGCCCGCGATCTACCTCAAGGACGCCCGAACACCGCGCACGTTGGAACCCGTGATGCCGGGATGGAGCCGGCCGCCGCTTCCGTGCTTCATGATCATCAACCCGCAGTCCGCGGAGCTCGCGCGCGTGCGGCTCTTTGCCGACTGGTTCATTGCGCGATGCCGCACTTTGCTGAAGACCTGAAGCCGAAAATCAAAGCACCGTTTCTTCAATCCGGCAGTGATGACAGTTCGTTTTGGCGTCGAAGGTGATGCCCACCATCAGCGCCTTGCTGTGCCAGCGATGCCGCTCTAGCACCTCGGCGCAATGCCGGGACAGGATCTGGTCAATGGCCGCCTGAGCCGATTGATCCTTCTTCAACTCGATGAGGAGCGCCGGCTTGTCGGAGCCTGCCATGGGCAGAAAAAGCATGTCCGCATAGCCGCGGCCGGCGCCAATCTCTTCAAATCGCGCATAGTGATCCACGGCGGTGAGGTACGCCATGGCGACAACGGACTTCAGGGCCTGTTCATTGGCGTAAAAGTGCGGTGATGTCTGCGCGAGATGGACCTGTCCGAGGCACTCCGCGACGCGGTCTTCGTTTTTCTCCAGCGTCGCCGCCAGAATGGCATCCGAGAGCTGCACTGCCTTCACGAGCTCCGTCCGTCGTCCGTTGCGGAAGGAGCGAACGAATTCTTCGCGGATTTCTTCGTTGGGAATGCGAACCTCCGCCTTGTCATCGTCATAGGCGAGGTAGCCCAAATGAACGAGCAGCGTCAGCACCTTGTCCCGCGTGTCAACCGACAGGAGATCATTGGAAAAGGAACCGACATCCACGTGGCATCGCTGACCGCCCAGCATCGCAATGACGCTGTCCTTGAGTCCTTCCACATTGAGGTCGAGATACAGTCTGAGGCCTTCGAAGGTTTCCGTCTGATTCCAATAACCTTTGAATTTCTTGGACAAGGAAGCCTTCAGAACGGTGTGTGGGTTGTAAACGCGGCCGCTGCGAGCGAACGAATAACCGTCGTACCAATGCTGCATCTGCGCGAAATCCACGCCTTGCTTGACGCATATGGCCCGAACCTCCTCCGTCGTAAAGCCGACATACTCCGCCAGTTCACCGGGATCCACCATCGAAAATTCCGTGAAGTCAGTGAGAGCTGATGAAGTGCCGTATTTCTTGATAGGCAGGATGCCCGTCAAATAGGCGCCGCACAAGCATCGCGCCAATCGAGCATCCTCAAACAATCCTCGGAGAAAATCAATGTACTTCTCTTGAACAAGCGGATCATCTTTCGCTTCTCGAAAGAGCATGTCCCACTCATCGATGATGACGTAGAAGCGTTCGCCCGTGGCGTCATTGACCGCCCGAATCATGTCCTCCACCGTGCGAACTTCGGAAGCATCGACTTCGGGAAATTCCTTCTTCAAGTCGTCAAGAAGCTCAGTCTGCAGCAAGTCAAGCGTCTTGTCCGCGCCGCCGGGATTCGCCACAAAGCGGGTCATGTCCCAAAAAAGGACATTGCATTGATTTAGATATTTGTCATACGGAGGTGATGACGGCGAAAATTTGTTTCGAGGAGCGCGGGCAATCTTCAGCTTCTCAAAGATGGACCGCGTCTGAGCGCCTTTGGAATAGAAGGCTGCCAGCATCTGCGCCGCGAACGTCTTTCCAAAGCGCCTTGGCCGCGTAAAGCACACAAAGCGGTCAGGCGTATTCATCACTGCGTTGGTGTAGGCGAGAAGCTCCGTCTTGTCGACGTAGCGCCCGCCGCCCAGCACCAGTTCAAAACCGTCGGCGGGCGGATTGATGTAGCCGCCCATCGTTTTGCTCCCAGAAATCCGCCAACTTTAGCGCATGGGCAATCTCAGCTCGTGATTTCCCGCAGATCGACCGCAAACGACTTGGGAACCTTCAAGCCAAAGGCCTTGTAGATCTCCATTTGTTTGCGACCGGCCTCCTGGGGGAGAACCATCTTGGGAGAAACTTTGCACTTGTGATTGCGGAGGCTGGCGAACAGCTCCTCCAGCGACCACTGGCGAGCCTCAGCTTCACGCTGGATCACCCGCCGAATAGCCGCAGCGAGGAGCGTCAGCAAAAGATGACCACGGAACACGTCCTCATTTTGCACGCAGAGCGGCCTCATAAGGTCGCTGTGGCGTTTGATGCCGAAGACCTGTTCAGCCTCCTGCAGCATGCTGCAGAGCGGCAACACCTTGTCTGCCGTCATCTGCCGGGAACTGACCAAACAAAAGACGCCCTTGCCACGCAGCAGTCGTCGAACTTCTTGAATGGAGAGATGGTCAGCCTGAGCGCAGCGAACGACTTCGGTTCGGAGCCTGTGTTCCTCCGCCAAATCCAAACCAAGATAAACGCTAGCCGTCTGTCCTTCGTAGATCTCTCGCTCAACCCGCTTCAAGTAAAAGAGGCTCTCGCCACAACGAACCAAATTCTCCTCGCAAGCCAAAGTTTCGCTTTCCTCCTTGACGATCTGCTTGAAAAGCTTGCGATCGTCCGACAGCATTGAAATGAAAGGAATCTTTGACTCCAGAAGGTCCTTAAGATTTCTCTCTGTCATATAACCTGCATCCAAAATCGCAAGCTTTACATCCACCTTCTGCGCCTTGAGCTCACGCATTGCGGCCAACAAGGCCGAAGCGTCCGCGGCGCAGCCAGGGGTACAGTTCATGCCAATCGGCAGCCAAGTTCCTTTCTGCACGACGCAATTCAATCGAACTTCTTCGCTGACCTGTCCGTTGCGGCTGCCAACGGCGGTAATGGGAAATCGAATGCTGTCAGGCAAACCGGCGCAGTCAATGAGAAAATAATCGCCCCGCTTGGGAAATGCCTCGTCTACCTCCGTCGCCAGCGATCCTGCTATTTCCTCTTCTTGGGCGCCACCCAGCGGATTGCTCCATTCCCGAATGAACGGCAGGCAAGCCCTAAAGAAACTCCGCACCTTGGCCTCGGTCCCTATAGCCGCCAGCATGTCGTCAATGCTCTGAGGCGTCAGATTTGCTTTCGCGTAATACACGCCGGCGATGCTTCCTTCCTGCCAGGTTGCCGCGAGACAGTTGGCGGTTCCAGTCAGCACGTAGTAGCAAAGCAAGCCCATCAAAGAATCTGGATTGTCGCACTCGATGGCATCAACCATCTGATTCAACTTCCTCTTCTCCACGAAGCTCTTGAGGAAGAAGACGTCCCCAAAGTCCAGATACCGTTCCGGCAGCTTCGCATTTTTGCGAGGCGTGTCAGGAACGAAATCCGCCGGCGCCTTGACCTTCTCAAAAGTCGCCGGATCAAGGGCAAAGATCCCGTCCGCCCGATTTTTGAAAATCAGGCGATCCTTGTCGAGGACGCGCCCCAAATAAACGCTGTCGTCTCCGCGAACTACACGTCTGCCTTTTCGTACTGACGAAACCAGTGAAGCGTACACGATCCCATTGGCGCCGGGAAAATAGTTGATGTACATAATGTAGACATATTTTTGCAAAATGAGTCTACATTATACATCTCCCCTCGACCCGTCACACGCCGATCGGTTGCCACTTCAACACTTCAAACACTTCCGAAATCCGTCACTCGATGTTGCTGCTGCCGACGTAGTCGTAGGACTGTTCCATGACTTTGGCGAGCGCCGTCTTCCCCACGGTCCCGGTATCCTTCGACTTTTTGAGGTGCTTGAGTTCCTCCAGACAAGCGGGACTGGCTTTTCCATGCGAGGACAAATTCGCCACTGGCTGCCTCACTTTTTCGCCGCCAGCTCCTTCACAAGCGCCACCATGCCGTTGAA
>CAVJUB010000066.1:0-12413 GCA_963652545.1 Hallella faecis
ATGTCGCCTTCGCAGAGGTTGAGGTGCTTGTGCGGACCGTTGTGCTCCGCAAGCCAGCGGGCGGCCGTCTCGGCGAGCGGCCGCGGGTCGCCGTCGGCCAGTGCGCGGATTTCGCTGGCGAACTGGTTTCGCTGGGAAGGCGCTCCGCTCGAGAGCTGGCGCAGGTAGCTGAAGTAGATGTCAAAGAATTGCTGAGCGATGGCGCGATTGGGAATCACGAGCTGCGAGGGTTGGCCGGGCGCATACGTGAGGTAGCCAAAATAGAAAAGCGTGGTCAGCAGACCGGTGCGATTCAGACGATGGTCCAGCTGCAGCGAGACAATGGAAGGCTCGGAGGAAAAATCAATCGGCTTTCGGGCAATGGCATCTCGAACGATGGATTCGACCTCGGCTCGGTCGCCGAGCTGCAAAATGGCGTGAATTTTGGAGAGATCCGCGGCGACCGCTGGATCCAGCATGACCTGAGGTTCGCAGCCATAGTCTTTCCAATAGTTGAGGTAGTAGAGGCACATCGATGAATTGAACACCGTCTCGTCGCTGTGCGAACTGAACCGGTAGCCGTTGTACCAGTCCTTCATTCGAATCACGATCTCGTCAATGGAGAGGCCGGTGCTCTCCGGATGAATGACTTGAGGAATCAGGCGGCGCAGGTCCTCTTCATTGAAGCCGGCGAGCGAGGCGAAGGCGGGCTTGGAGGTGATGTCGCCTGCGATGTTGAAGCCGGACGTGAGCGAGTCAAGCGAAATGGACGTCACGCCGGTGATGAAAAGGCGAGCGAGCGTGTCCGTGAGACAGCTCTTTAAGAAACTGTAGAACGTTTTGATGGCGCCGCCGGCGGAGGTCATGTTCGCGAAGACATGAACGTCGCGCGCCAGAATGTCATTGGCAAACTGATCGTATTCATCGATGATGAGATAGATCTTGCCATCGTAGACATTGTTGAATTCCATGAAGAAATCGTTGAGCACGTCCACGGCGTCGGCGTAGTCGCGGCGGCAGATGGCCTGGCCCGCCGGGAGGGAATAGCGCTTGCAGAAATTGTTGATCCCGCGCTTTACCGTGTTGACCATGCCTTTCACGTAGCTGTCCGGAGAAATGCCGGAAAAGTCCAGGTTCAGCACGTAAAAACGGTTGGCAAGCGGCGATTTGTGGTCCGCAATGTAGGTGCCGGAAAAGTAAGTGTCAAACTTGTCGGCAGCTGCGATGTCGTAGTACGCCTTCAGGGTTTGTGTGAAGAGGGTCTTGCCGAATCGCCGCGGACGAACGAAGAAGGGCGTTTTGCTGGCGGAGCGCTCCAGCGCTTCAATGAAGCGGGTCTTGTCTATGTAGGCGTAGTTTTCCGTGTGAAAGTCTGGGAAGGTGGCGAGCCCGTAAGGATTCAGCTTCAGTTTCGTGGTCTCAGACATCGCGTGCGTCCAAAAACAAGCGGGATGGAAGAGGAAGTCTTCGCAAAAAAGCAAACGCGAACATTATACGATGAGGGGATTTTTTGAAATTTCACCTTGGGAAGAAAGGCGGCGCCTGAGGCGGCAGCGGCCGAGGCCTGTGACGGTGCGCGACTTTTGCGCTTTCTTTACAGAGGGGCGCCCTTCGACGGCCGGCCGCCCTTGATATCATCTCGCTTGTTTGCCTGAATTCCCGTTGCTTCCAAGACCATGGAAAATCACTCGCTGCGCGTCAAGCTCATCGCCGTCATGGCGCTGGTCGTATCGCTTGCCAGCTTTCCGCTCATCTATCTGAGCTATCAGGATTCCTACGACCGCGCCATCGAGTCGGCGCGGGAGGACTTTGACACCACAGTGAGGCTCATCGAGGAGGGCGTGAAGCTCTCCTACCTCAACTCCCAGACGCTGATCACTGAGAAGGTGAAGCTGGAGCACACGTGGCTGAGCGAGGTGCTCGACGCATATCAGGCCTACATCGCGCGGGGGCGGGGGCAAGAGCTGCAGGTGATCGAGACGTGGAACAAGTTGAACGAGACCTATTCCGCGCAGATCGCTCCCGACGGCACGTTCATTCTCTCGTCGCCTGTGATCGAAGACCTCTACAAGAACGACATTCCCGACTTCCTTGACGTGACGATGAAGGAGTACCAGCAGCTCGTGAACGCAAGCATTTCGGGCGAGTACACCGCGTTCTTTCGCGGCGGAATCAGCGAACTGCACAACGAGCCGCTGCTCGTGGTGATGCGCAAGGCGGCCGACGGCTCGATGCTGGCCGTCGCCGAGGAGCTTTCCTACGTGGAGGCTCACATGCAGAGCCGCCGCGAGGCGGTGGAGGGGCATCTGAAGGATGTGATGGACGCCCTCACGAATCTGGAAGGAACCATTGCGGTGATGACGGGGAGCGGCCGCTATGTCGCGGGCCGCGGCGAGGGGGCGCTCATCGACTACCTCGCCGGCAGCCCTGAGATCTACGCCAAAGCGAAGAAGGAGGGCATCGCCAACGGCGTTCTCGACTTCAACGGCGGGGAGCTCCTTTATTCCCTTCGCTACTTTGCGCCCTTTGACTGGTACATCGAGACCACGGTGCCCACGAGCCTTGTGACGGCGCCGGCCCGCGCCTACGCGGCCAAATTGACGACGATCGTGCTGCTCATCTTCCTTGTGCTCGTGATGCTTGGCCTCGGCACCGTGACTCGCGTCTTGATGCCCTTGAGGTCCGTGGCGGAATCGGCTGGGCGTCTCGCGGGACTCGATCTGGCGTCGAAGACCGTCCATGAGCAGTTCGGGGCGATTCGCGGAGCGCTTCCGCCGCCCGGAGGCGACGAAGTGGGCAAGGTGGCGGACGCCTTCCGGCGCCTCACGCTCGCGATGGAGGAGAACATTGATGCGTTGAAGCGCTCCGTCGCAAAGCAGCACAGCCTCGAGGGCGAATTGCGGGCGGCGAGCGAAATTCAGCAGGGCATGCTCACGGTGGGCCCGGACGGCGTGAAGGACGGACGCTTTGAAGCCTCCGCCCTCATGATCGCCGCGAAGGAAGTGGGGGGCGACCTCTTTGACGTGATGAAGGCGCCGGACGGCCGCCGGGCGATCCTCCTCGGGGACGTGTCCGGAAAGGGCGTCTCGGCGGCGCTTTTGATGTGCGTCACGCTGACGCTCGCGCGCCTGGGCATCTCCCGCGGCTATTCGCCGGCGGAGACCATGAAGCTCGTGAACGACCACCTCGCCGCCAACAACCCGAGCTGCATGTTCGTGACGCTCTGGATCGGACTCTTTGACGTGGAAAGCGGCCGGATCACGTTCGCCAACGGCGGCCATCCCGCGCCCTGCGTCGCGCCGGCCGCGGCAGGCGGCGCCGTGCGCTGGGTGAGAGACTTGTCGGGCCCCCTGGTGGGCGTCATGGAGGAGGCGCAGTTTGTTGATCATGAGACGACGCTCGCCGAGAACGAAGTGATGCTCGTGTATTCGGACGGCGTGACGGAGGCGATGGACGCGGAGCGCCATCTCTTCTCCGAAGAGAAGCTTGCGGTCGCGGCGGCTTCGGCGGCGGGCGCTTCGCCCAAGCGTCTGATAGAGACGGTGCTCTCGGCGGTGACGGCGCATCGCGGCGAAGCCGAGCAGTCCGACGACATCACGATGGTGGCTTTCACGAAGAAGGGAGAAGCGGCATGAAGCGGCGAATGATTCTTGCGGCGGCGGGCGCGGCGATGGCGATGCCCGCCTGGGCGGCCTCTTCCGTCTATACCAACCGCTTCCCGCTCAACCGTCCTGCGCGCGTCATTCTGATCACAAGCGGCGACTACTACCGCTACATGGCGATTCTGCAGGCGACGGCCCGGGGCCTGGCGGAGCAGGGGCTCATCGAAAAGGGCGACGTGCCCATTCCGGAGACGAGCCGCTCGACGTGGCCCATGTGGAAGTGGCTCATCAAGGAAGCGGGCGGCACGAAGCTGCAGTTTTTGTTGGACGGCTGGTATGACTACGGCTTTGACGTGGAGAAGCGCCAGGAGCAGCGGCAGAACGTCTACGAGCGCCTGCGGCAATGGAAGGACGTGGACCTCATCTTCACGATGGGCACGGATCCCGCGGTTGACATGAAGGAGCTGGTGAAGGACATTCCTGTCATCAACCTGAGCTGCTCGGACCCGGTCGTTTCCGGCGTGGTGGCGAGCGAAAACGACGCGGGGCAGGACAACATCCATGTGCTTGTCACGACCGACATGTGGAAGTGGCAGCTGCGGCGCTTTTATTCGCTCTTTCACTTCAAGCGCTTGGCGGAAGTGGCGGCGCGGCGCAATCTCGAGCGCAGCGGCATTGACGACGCGCAGACGCTTGCCAATACGCTGGGGTACGAACTGGTGGTGAAGACCTACGGCGCAAGCCGCGCCGAGGAGAAGACGGCTTATGTTTTGTTCCGCCGCGCGCTGCTGGAAGCGCTCGATCAGGACCACTGCGACGCCGTCTACCTGCCATGGTTCCCCGCGAACGACGACGACATGCGGGACTTGAACCGAATTCTCACGAGTCGCCGCATCCCTGCGTTTTCGCAGATCGGCTCGGACGCCGTGCGCCGCGGCATTCTGCTGGGCGTCGGCGAAGAGGACTTCGCGGGCATGGGGCGCTTTGAAGCGAAGGTGGTGGAGCAGGTGCTGCAGGGCGTGAAGCCGAGTTCGATCAACATGCGCTTTCAGCGCAGCCAGAGCCTGGTGTTGAATCTCAAAACCGCCATGGACATGGGCTGGCAGCCGCCCCTGGGGCTTCTCGCCACCGTGGAGCGCACCTTCGAGACGCAGAGTCCGGAACTTAAGAAAATCACGCTTCAGCCCGATCAGTGACGGGGAAGAGAAACGGCCGCCGGCGATTCAGCCCGCGGCCGTTTTGATGAAGGGGCGTCCGTCGGACGTCACAGCGCGGAGAGGTCCGCCTCTTTGAGGCGCTCCGTCAGCTGCCGCAGGTTGTGCACCTTGAGCTTGTGGTAGAGGTTGTTGCGGTGGCCCTGGATCGTGCGCGCGGAAAGGTGCAGGCGCTCGGCGATGTCCTGATTCGTGAGGCCGTCCGCGAGAAGCTTCAGGATCTCCTTTTCCCGCGGGCTCATGTCGGTCCACACGGCCTGCACTTCGGACGCCGAGGGCGCGCCCTTCGTTTGCTCCACGGAAATGGCGCAGGCGCTTTCAAGCGAACTGTTGAGCCGCTCGCTGTCCACGGGCTTTTGCAAGAAGTCAAAGGCGCCGGCGCGCAGCGTGAGAACCGCCGTCTCCACGTCGGCGTGCCCCGTGATGAAGATGATGGGAAGACGGATGTCCTTCGTCTTCATCGTGCGCTGCAGCTCGACGCCGGACATGCCCGGCATGCGGATGTCCAGCAGCAGGCACCCCGGCACGTCGCTTCGGAGGTCGGCGAGATAAGCCTCGGCCGAGTCGTAGCTCGCGGTCTTCCAGCCGCTGCAGCCCAGCATGAAGGCGAGGGCGTTGCGAACGAGGGCTTCGTCGTCCACGATGCGAATGAGGGTTTGTTCCTGAAGCTGGGTCATGAGGTCGTTTCTTGGTGGGTTTTCGTTTCGCTGGCGTTCGCATTTTCAGCGCGGCCGGCCGCGAGCTGCATCGAAAGCGTGACGGTGAGGCCGCCGCCGGGGCGCTGCCGGAAGTCGAGGCGCCCGCCCGAAGCTTCCGCAAGCGCAATCGCAATCGGAATGCCGAGGCCGTGCCCCGCTTTTTTCGACGTGATGAGGGGCGTTCTCAATTCGCTGAACGCTTCGTTTGTGAGGGCGCGGCCTGAATTCTGCACGGTGATCGTCACGGTGTCGCCGTCCGTCTTCGCCGAGAGGTACACGAAGGGCTTTTCCGCTAGCGACGCCGCTTCGAAGGCGTTCTTGAGCAGGTTGTTGAGAAGGAGCTCGAATTCCAGCGCATCCGCCCGCACGCAGAGGTCGGCGGGCACGGCGGACTGGTAGTCCGATTTTTCGCGCACCGCCGGGCCGATGCCCGAAAGAACCGCCTGTGACGCCGCGAGGACGTTCACGGGCGTGTCGCGGCGAACTTCGCTTTTGGCGTAGCTTCTCACCTTGTCCACGATGTCATGGGTGCGCTTCAAGGCGTCTTCCATGCCGTCGGCGCTCATCTGCAGCATGGCTTTTTCCGGCGCCGCCGGCGCCTTGGCGAGCGCCTTGAGGCCGTCGCAGTAGTAGCGGATGGCGGCCAGGGGCTGCGCCAACTCGTGGGCGATGAGGTTGGAGAGCTGCCCCACGACCGCCGCCTTCTGCAGGCGCTCCATGCGGCGGTGCAGCCGCTCAAAGCGCTCTTCGGAGACGCGGTAGTTGGTGAGAAGGCGCGAAAGCTCCGACGTGCGCTTCTTGACGAGATAGCTCACGCGCCAGCTGTGCACGGCGAGCCCGGCGACGACAAGGAGCGCGAGCACCAAGGAAATCCAGTTGTCCCGCAGCCAGCGCTCGATCGTCGTTTCCCGAAGGTAGGCGTAGTTCTCGATCTTGAGCTCGCGATAGAGGCGGTCCACGGGGCGCATGTCGGTTGCAAGCCCCCAGTGGACGCCGCCTGCGCGCTTGCCCATGGTGAGAAGCGAGCGGGAGATCAAGTGCGCCGCGCCCGGCGCCGATCCCTGCGTCACCGCCACCATGAGGTTGGGGTAGGTGCGGGTGGAGTGCTGGCACAGCAGATCGTCGCCCTGGCGGGACTCGAGCACCCGGAAGGCCGAGCGGATGTCCGCGGGCTGCGTCTCCAGCCAGCAGGCGCGCACGAAGGCGACGTCGGCCTTCCCCGTCATGAGGCGCTCGGCGATGAAGGTGTTGAAGGTGTCGCCCAGGTAGTGGATGTCGGAAAAGAAGTGCTCGGGATCAAAGCCGCGGACGGCGAGCTCAGCCAAAGCGGTGCGGTAGCTCATGAAGGCCGTGGCGTAGCTTGCGGAAAGCCGCGTGCCCTTCAAGTCCGCAAACGTCTGGTAGGGGCTGTCGCGCCGCACGAGGGCGGTGGCGGCGACGCCCTGGTTCGGATTGGGCTGCCGGTCGGAGATGAGCGTGGCGACGCTGATGGCGCCGTACTGCTGCATGCGCCAGAAAAAGCCGGAGCTCGCGATGAAGGCGTCGATTTTCCCCGACTTGATTTCGTCTTCCAGCTGCCGCGTGGGCACGCGGCGCACGACTTCAATGGGGTAGGGCGCGAAGGTCTTGCGAAGGACGCTGATCGAGTCGTCCAAAGCCTGCATTGTTTCGGGCGTTTCCGAAAGCGTGATGATCCCCACCCGTAGCGGCCTTTTTTGAAAGACGGAAAGCGAAGCGCCGGAGACAGCGTCCGCTGCCGCGGTGTCGGGATCGGCCGCGGCAGGGCCGGCGGCGAGCGCGATCAGGGCGGCCGTCGCAAAGAGAAGCGTCTTGGCAAGCGCAGGCATGGTGAGCATCGTTTCGGTGGAAGCGGCGACATTATGCGGGGCGCGGAAGGCGGGACGGCGGGCGGGGGCGATGCGACATTTGACAAAAGTCAAAATACTCGAGTATCCGGGCACGTAGAAAACCAAGCGTCAAGAAGAGCGGCGCATGCGAGCGCCGCCCGACGCGGCCGGCGCGGAAAGTGCAGGTCGTCACACAAAAACAAGTGGAGAGAAATAAAAATGACTGCAGAACTGTCTCGTCGTTCCTTCCTCGCCGGTTCCGCCGCTGTGGGCGGCATGATGTTCGGCATGACGGGCGAAGCGTCCGCGAAGAGCATCCCCTCGAAGTGGGACTACACGGCTGACATCGTCGTCGTGGGCGCCGGCGCCGCCGGCATCCCGGCCGCCATCCGCGCCGCGGAAAAGGGCCTCAAGGTGCTCGTCGTGGACGCCAACTACGACATCGGCGGCCATGCCATCATCTCTCAGGGCAACACGCTCCTGGGCGGCGGCAACGCCGTGCAGCAGAAGTACGGCATCAAGGACTCCGTCGAAGACGTCTTCAAGGATCTCACCGACTGGTCCGTCACGCTCCCCAACGGCTTCGCCGACTACCGCTTCAACGACCGCGGCATGCAGCGCATGATCGCCGACAACATGATCCCGACCTATGACTGGCTCGTGAAGATCGGCGTTCCCTTCCTCGACAAAAAGCCCGACAATGCCGGCGCCTACGGCGCGGGCTGCAGCGCCCCGCGTGAACTGCACTTTGCGTGGACGAAGGGCGCCTGCGCCGAAGCCCCCGCGGGCACGAGCGGCACGGTTCTGATGCGCGCCTTGGAAAAGGCGGCCATCAAGGCGGGCGTGAAGTTCCTCATGAACTACTACATGGACGACCTCGTCCAGCAGGACGGCAAGAACGGCAAGCCCGGCCGCGTCATCGGCCTGCGCGCTCACCGCACGCCGAAGGTTCTTCCGGACGGCACGGAGCTGAAGGCCTTCAATCCCGAAGCGAAGATTGAGTCGAAGAAGAAGTCGATCACGATCCGCGCGAAGAAGGGCCTCGTCCTTGCCACGGCGGGCTACACCGACAACGTTGCCTTCCGCCGCATGGTGGACCCGCGTCTCACGCACGAATTTGCCGCCGCGGCCTGCGAATACTCGCCTCAGGACGCCTCGGGCACCTTGGCCGCCATGCGTTGCGGCGCCGGCCTCTGGGGCTTGACGAACGCCTACACCGAGCGTCCCATTTCGCTCACCCGCGGCGCGGTCGTGGGCGTGCGCGACACGTACCTGCGCTGGGCGCCGGAATCTCCGCTCTTCCCGCTCATCAAGCACTCGGGCGTCGCCTTCAAGAACTGGCAGAACGCCATCGTGGTGAACTGGTGCGGCAAGCGCTTCTTTGAAGAAACGAGCTCCGCGGGCCTCACCGCTGACTCGGCGAAGATGACTTCCTACGGCACCGCCAACTCCACCCGCGGCCTCATGAACGGCACGAACGGCGCCTTCTTCAAGAACCTCGAGGAGAATCCGTACGTTCAGGGCAACTGGCGCAACATCGACCGCACGAAGTACAACCCGATCAACTTCATTGCGGCGGCGCTCCAGATTAACGAAGGCTCTCACGCGCCTGACTGGTCCTCTGGTCCGCAGTGGGCGATCTTCGACGATGAAGGCCGCAAGCGCGAGCGCATCCGCGTCACCGAAGAGTCCGTGGATCCGGAATACTTCTTCCAGGCCGACACGATCGAAGAGCTCGCTGAGAAGATCAACAGCAACAAGTACATGACCCACAAGATCGATCCGAAGGTGCTCGCGGAGACGGTGAAGACCTACAACACCTACGTCGATCAGAAGAAGGATCCGGACTTTGACAAGCCCGCTCCCCAGTACAAGATCGAGCACGGCCCCTTCTACGCCGCCTGGACCTCCGTCACGCTGCATGACTGCTACTGCGGCCTGCACGTGAACGAGAAGTGCCACGTCGTCACGTGGGAAGGCGAGACGATCCCGGGCCTCATGGCCGCCGGCGAAGTGACGGGCGGGTCGTCCATGCACGGCCTCTCCCGCGGCCTCGTGATGGCCTATGTGCTGGGCGACGAGTTCGCCAAGCTGAAGTAACCCGAAAGCAGCAATGACTCCGCGGCCGGGGTCTGAAGGAGAGACCGAGCCTTCAGATCCCGGTCGTCATCTCAGGAGATAGGTGACAATGAACAAGATTTCCGCTTTGTTGATGGCCGGCCTTCTGGCCGCGGCCGTTTCCGCCCCCGCCATGGCTGACGATGACGCCGCCACGCAGAAGGCGGCCCAGCAGTGCCTGATGTGCCACGGCAGCTTTGACGCGATTCGCGAGAAGACGAAGGATTGGAAGGACGAATTTGATTCGCCCGTGAATCCCCACCAGTACATCGACGGCAAGAACGCGAAGCCCCATCAGGGCGCCAAGGTGCTCCCTGACTGCAAGGGCTGCCACGGACAGCATCCCTTGCCCATCCCGAAGGGCTACAAGCACAAGCAGGCCACGGTGTCCACCTGCTACGGCTGCCACCACGAAGAAAACTTCAAGAAGTGCAGCGAGTGCCACAACGACAAGTAAGCTGAACGTTTCAGTCTCTTTCCCCACAAGGAAAGTTGCGCCGCGGATTTCCTTCTCTCCTCTTCCGCGGCGCTTTTTTGTGCCCGTTGATCAGACGAGCGGCAGCGAGAGCGTCGCGGTGACGCCGCCTTCGGCGACCGGATTTTCCGTGAGGCTGAAAACGCCGTGATGATGGGCGATGATGCGGCGGGCGACCGCAAGGCGCAGCGCCGGAGGCGTGAGGGATGGCGCCGTCTCGTCGATCGCGGGATCGGACGACAGGTCGTCCGTGACCGGGGCGTCGTCGCGGATCAGGATGGTGACGAGGTCGCGCTCGCGGCGGCATGCGAGGTGAATCGTTTCCGACGAGCCGGCGGCGCGGGCGGCGTTTCTCAAGAGGTAAACGAGAAGAAGCTGCAGCTCCCGGGCGTTGCCCGAAATCGTGAGCTTCTCGCGAGTCAGGTCGGTCGTGAGCTTCATCGCGGGCGTGAAGCAGGGCTTTGCGAGCACCAGCGCTTTTTGCAGGAGCTGTCCCACGTCCAAGAGGGCGTGTTCGCCCGCGGGAAGGTCTGCGAGGGCCGCAAGGTCCCTGACGCGCGCGAGCGCCGCGCGGGTGTCCGAGACGGCGGACTGGGCGAGCGCGGCGAGCGGCGCCGGCACGTCGGATTCCGCGACGCGGTTTTGCAGGCTGATCGCGGACTGCACGGCGGACGCAAGGGGCGTTGTCAGACGATCGGCGCAGGCTTTCGTGACCACGGCCGCCGTCGTTTTTTGCTGCAGTTCGGTGAGTTTGGCGAGGTCGCTGCGGATGTCGCGGTCGCGCCGCTCAAGAAGCACGTGGGAGCGCCAGCTGTGAAGCCCTAGCGCCGCGACGGCGGCGAAGGCCGCGAGAAACCAGAAGAAATAGCGCTTCACGAAGCCTTCAAGGCTCCAGACGGAAAGGTAGGCGTAGGGGCCCGCCTTGAGCAGACGGTAAAGGTCGTTCAGCCCGCTCAAATCCGTGGGGAGCGACCACTGCGTGCCGCTCGCGGTGGGCGGCATCGAGAGGAGGCCGATCGTGATCCGGCGGGCGACCTCAGGCTCGACGGAGGACGTCACTGCGAGCGTGAAGCCTGGGTAGAGGTCGGTCGAATGCACGCAGGAGAGCAGGGAGTCGGTGCGTCGGTTGATGACGCGCAGCTCGCCCCGCACTTCGGGGTGCGCCGCTTCAAAGTCTTCCAGCGCGCAAAGGCGCAGAAAGCCGGCGTCGGTTTTGCCGCTCAGCACCGACTGAGCGATGTTTTCTGTGGCGCGGGCGTCCCGCTGAAAGTCGACGGAGGAGAAGAAATGTTCGGGATCGGCCGAGAATTTGGCGACTTCGCCCAGGGCGATCATGTACCCGGCAAACCCCAGAGGGCTGTTGGCGGAGATGCTCTTTCCCTTGAGGTCTGAAAGCGTCTTGAGGTCGCTGCGGTCTTTCCTCACGACGATCGCCGTGCCTTCGTTTCGGTTGGGGTCTTCGCTTGCGCTGTGAATGATCGTCGCCAGGGGCCGCAGAGGCACGTTGGTGAGGCGCGTAAGCTGCCCCGCCGTGCCCAGGATGGCGTCCGCCTTTCCGTCTCGCAGCATGCGGTCCAGGTCTTCGTAGCGCCAGCTGGTGATTTCCAGTCCGTCAGGAAAGATGCCCGCAAGCCCTTTTTCTACGGTGGCCTGAACGAGGATCTGGTCGCGGGGCAGGGAAAGCTCCACGAGCGCCAGTCGGAAGGGCGCCGCAACGGCGGACGCGGCGGCGGTGCAGAGAAGGGCGGACTGCAGAAGACGCGAGAGGACAGTGCGCATGACGTGATCCTCAGGCGGCGGAAGGTGAGGAGGTTTCGTCAGCAGCCGGCTCCGCGGCCTTCTTGCGATGTGGCTTTTTGGCGGCCTTGGAAGCAGCTTCCGCGGCGGCGAGCTCGTCCACCTTCTTCTGGTAGAGCTTGAAAAGTTCGGCGACGATTTCGGGTTCGGTTGCTGATGACCTGAGCCCGTAAGCGCTTAAGACGGCTTTGTCATTTGCTTCATGAGCTTTCCTTAGCTCAGGAATCAAGCTGACGTCTTTATACAAATCAGCGAGGCAGAGTTCTGGATGATTGTTGCGGGCATCAAGGATCTGCTGTGCTGTTTGAGTTATGCGTGCTGTGAGTTTGTCGGTGAGGTTGGGCCAGACGAATGTGTTATAGACGAGTTCCTTGGAATAGCGGTAACGCATTTCAAGCCGTCCGCAAACTGCTTTCATCCAAGCCATGTGAACACGAGAGGTTAATACGCCGAAATGCAATAAGGTCGTGTTTGGCACGATCTGTACGGCATTCGATGCAATGATGTTGCCGTTGACAAAACCAATGGGGACGTACGCTCGATTTTCGGATGAAACAGATGGAATTATCAGGTAGGTTTCATCATCGGGTTGAGTGATTTGGGCAAAAAGATGGGGAACCTTTGCGTAACCTTGGGTTGTCTTGGCATTGGAGGCTAAACGAAAAGCCTTGACAGCGTTAATC
>CAVJUB010000067.1:0-12359 GCA_963652545.1 Hallella faecis
GAAGGAAAAATTCCCTCGTTTGAAGACATCTCCAAGGACCGAAACCAATTCGACAAAATGGCTTTTGACCACATTGAAGACAACCGCAAGGCACTAACGAAGCGTCTGTTGATCTCTGGTTTTCACCCTCGTCAAGCTATGTTTTTCTCGCATCTCTCTATTACCAATGCAATCGCATGATGGGTGAACTGAAGAAAGAGATCGCGATTTTCAAGCCGATTTTTCCGTATCCGACTACTCCTGCAGCGCGTGTTGTTGCCTGCGTTTTCCTTTCTCACTTCATTTCGATCTCTGAAATGAAGGGTGCCAAGAACGTCGATTTGAGTTGTTTTATGCATGCGTGGATGGTGACTTTTGATCAATTTCGAGACATCAAAAGTGACTTTCTCGAAGGTTTTTGCCCTGAACTTTTGCTTCCGGGAACACTCTTTGAATTAGCGCACGGCTTCTTTGAGGACTGTGATAAGAACACTCCGCCAAATGAAATCGCGGCGAAGAAATCAAGAAAAGTTCTAATTCTCACCTGCTCGCATTGCAGTTCACGTTCCCTTTTTTCGAAAAAAAGAAACCTGCTGAACTGCCCCTTCTGCACATTTGTTGATTGTTCTGCAGAGCTGGATTTCACCAACGCAACATGAAAAAACAACTGTACGAACGTTCGTTGCCCTAAAAAATTTGAACGCGTAGCCAAGAAAATGCGGCATCGAAACAACTGCACCTCATCCTCGATCATACTAATAATGTCCTCAAGCGCGACGTCCGCAATCTTCGTGAAGGTGTTGATGACCTTGGCGTCCTTCTTCCCGCGTTCGTGGCAACACTTCTGCCATTCCGATGGCATGGCGCTGGTGTTTTGGGCGGTGTCGGCATTGAGTGATTTGTTATCGTCATTTTTTGGCTCAAAATGACTTGACCAAGATTATGCCTTTTTCCCGAAGTATTTTATTCTTCTTGAGAAGTCGCGCCGATTCTCACCAGTTTTTCCCAACGCATTTAATCAAACTTTCTCGCAACTTTTCTGGGGCAAACATCACGACAAAATCTCAGCAATGTTCATGACTTGTTTCTTCCGTTTTTTCAATGTCCCAAGCGATTTAGCACGGGCAAGGGTTTGACATCGTTTCTCTCAACTTTTTGCGGTTTTCGCGGCCAGACTTTCTCAGCAGTTTTTTTGCCAGTCTGGCGAAAAGCGACCTTTTGGGCTAAAAACTGCTGAGATTCTGTGCGCCTTTCTCGCAAGTTTCTCAAACTGCAACTCGTTGATTCTGAAAGAATCATATGGCTTCAAAAGTGCAAAGACTCGGCGCCATTTCGATCAACTTTTCCAAAAATCGTTATTCGAACCTTTTCGGATTGCTGAGAATCTGACTAACCGCTTTTGAACAAAAACCTCGAAATATCAAAGATTAAAGGGCTGAAAATTTGCGAGAAACTTTGCTGATTCTCACCAGTTTTCCGCCTATCCAAAAAATCCTTCGCTTTTCTCGAATGAGAAGGCCGAATGGGTGCGTGAAATTGACTGGCACACCAAACCGCAGTTCCTGCTTCTGCGCAAAGAAAACGAACTGTGGCGCAACATCCTTCGCAAGCTCTCGCAAATCGAGCGGTGGCAACTTCTGAAAAGTTGCCACTGAGCAAAACCTGCGGCACCGCGATAATCGCCAACGCAGCCCGGCTTTTCGGATCTACCTGCTTTTCCTCAGATGCTCCTTCCGGCGCTTCGATAAAATGCCGCGCCAAAATCGGAATGAGAATAGTTCTCATTCCACAAAAGCCATTTCTTTCTTACCATGAAAATCACTCACTCCCAAATCGCCTCGGCCGTCGCTGCCGCAGTGATGGCCGGCTTCGTGTCCGGCAACGCATTCGCGGAAGACACCGTAAAGGCGGGACCGGTCTCCGTCACGGCGGAGGCCCTCAAAATCGACACCTCGCTCCAAGAGACGCCGCAGACGGTGAACGTGGTCACCGCCGGCACGCTCGCCGATCAGGTCGCCACCAAGATCGACGACTCGCTCAAGTACACGCCTGGCTTCTGGAATCAGTTCGGGCCGGACTACGACACGAACTGGATCTACATCCGCGGCTTTGAAACTTCGACGCTGGTGGACGGCCACATGCAGTACGAGGAAGGCTACTTCAGCACCGTGATCGAACCCTTCGGTCTGGAAAAGTACGAAGTCCTGCAGGGGCCCTCATCCGCGCTCTACGGCAACTCGAAGCCGGGCGGCGTCATCAACATGGTGACGAAGAAGCCACTCAAGACGCCCAAACATGAAATCTCCGTGTCTGCCGGCAGCAACGACTTCTACATGGCCGGCCTCGACATCGCTGACAACGTGACGGAAGCCGGCGACCAGCGCTTCCGTCTGGTGGCGATGGCCAACAAGACGGGATCGCCTCTGGACGGCGTTGACGGCTGGCGCGCCTACTTTGCGCCGAGCTACACGATCGACTTCACGCCCGACACGTCGCTCACCGTCATGGCGAGCTACACCCGCGACCGCCGCGTGAACAACTCCGCCTTCTACTCGGTGTACGGCACCTACTTCCCGGTGAACGGCCGCTACGTCTCCCGCTCCACCAACTACGGCGATCCGGACCACGACCTCTTCAGCAAGGAACAGACGACGATCGGCTGGGAGTTCTCTCACAGCTTCAACGACGTCTGGACGTACAAGAACTCGTTCTCCTTCAAGCACGACAACTTCTTCCTGCGCAACACCGCGGCCTACAACGCTTATGACTCTTCTTTTGCGGTGATCCCCGACAAGCTGCAGCGCTACAGCCTCATCAACGACGGCACCTCGGACAGCTTCACGTTTGACAACAACCTGACGGGCAAGTTCACGACGGGCGACTTCGACAACGTCGTGCAGGCGGGCTTTGACTACTCGCACTACAAGAACGAATTCAAAGGCAATGGCACGGCAGGCGTCGCGGTGGGCGGCCTCATCGACATCTTCCGTCCGACCTACGGCGGTCTTCCCGGCAACGACGAGCTCTCGCTCTTTGACAACGACATCACAAAGAAGCAGCTCGGCCTCTACGCTCAGGCGCAGACCACTTGGAACGAGATGATCCTCGCCAAAGCCGGCGTGCGCTACGACCGCGTGAAGGTGGACAACTACTGCGAAGATCCGACGGCCCGCGCGCTCAATCAGTCGCTCGATGAAGGTCAGGTCTCGTGGAACGCGGGCTTGATGTACCTCTCTCCCATCGGCGTGTCGCCCTACGTGAACTATTCCGAATCCTTCTACGCGACGGGATCGCTCGTGTCGGACTCGGCCTGGCAGCGCGTCATGAGCAAGCCCGTTGAATCGGACCAGTGGGAAGTCGGCGTGAAGATCACGCCCGAATGGCTTGACGGCTACTTCAACGTCGCCTGGTTCGACCTGAAGCAGAAGAACGCCATCACGCAGAAGACGTTCGGCGGCGTCCTTTCGACGGTGCAGTCGCCTGAAAAAGAAACGAAGGGCCTTGAAATCGAAGCGCACGCGCAAGTGGCGAAGTACGTGGGCCTTGACTTTGCCTACACCTACCTTGACGCCACCTACGGCGAAGACGGCGACCGCGCCGACTACATGCCGCACCATATCGCGTCGGGCTGGATCTCCTATGACTTCGCGGGCGTGGGGCTTCCCGGCCTCAAGGCGGGCACGGGCCTGCGCTATCTCGGCAGCTCCATCAACACAGCCTCGAAGGACGTGGTGGACGGCGTGACGCTCTGGGACGCGCAGATCTCGTACCAGTTTGACAAGCACTGGAAGGTGAACGGCGTGGCGACCAACCTCGCCGACCGCACCTACATCACGGGCGCCTACAACAACATCGCCTACTACGGCGAAGGCCGCGTGATGAAGGCGACGCTCACCTACAGCTGGTAAGCGCTCTTTCAGTCCGCCGCCGGCCGTTGTCCGACGGCGGACGCTTCCTTCTTCTGCCAAAGCCTCATGTTCTCTCTCCACGGCCTTCGTCTTGTGCGTGCAGGACGCGTCATTTTGTCCATTGACAAGCTCACGATTCCGACGAACGAATTCACGATCATTCTGGGCCACAACGGCTCAGGGAAGTCAACGCTCGCCTCGGTGCTGGGCGGCGTGCTGCCGCCTGACGAAGGAAATGTTCGCTTTGACGGAGAGGACTGGCTTGCTTTGACCGAAACCCAACGAGCGCAGCGAGCAGCGTTTCTGCCGCAGAAGCTCCCCGCCTCCGCCGGCCTCACCTGCCGCGAGCTGGTGCGCCTTGGACGCTATCCGTGGCGCGGCCTTTTCGGCCGGTGGCGCGACGAAGACGAACAAGCTGTGACGGAAGCGCTGCGCCTCACCGGCACCGAGCGCTTTGCCGCCTCCTTCGCGGACGACTTGTCCGGGGGCGAGCGCCAGCGCGTCTGGATCGCCATGCTCCTTGCGCAAGCCAGTCCCGTGATGCTTCTGGACGAGCCGACCTCCGCGCTTGACGTCAAGCATCAGTACGGCGTGCTTGCGCTCTTGAAGGACCTTTGCCAAAAGAAAGGCCGCGGCGTGATCACCATCCTCCATGACGTCAATCTCGCGCTTCGCTTTGCCACGCACGTTGTGGCGCTCAAAGCCGGACGAATTCTCTTCGAAGGCTCGGCCGATCTCCTTCATGACGAGAGAAACCTCGAGGCGCTTTTTGAAACGCGCGTCAAGCTCCTGCCGCATCCTGAACCCGAACTGCAGCGCGAGGTGGCCGTCGTATGCCGATGACTTTCCTTTCCCGACGAGCCTTGCTGCTCGGCGTTCTATCGGCGCCGCTCGCCGGACGGACAGCGGTCTGCGCTGACACAACGCCGGTGATCATCCGTGACGCGCTGGGGAACCACACGTTTCATCAGGTGCCGCAACGCGTGGTCGCACTGCAGTGGGACACGCTGGACGATCTTCTCGGGCTGGGCCTGGCGCCGGCCGGCGCGGCGGATCCCGGCCCGTGGCCCGAATGGGTGCGGTTTCCGCCGCTTCCCGACGGAATCGTCGACGTCGGCACCCGCGCCGAACCCAGCATCGAGCGAATCCTCGCTTTGAGGCCTGATCTCATTGTGGCCGGAGCCACGCAGGCGGATCTGGCGGAAAAGCTGCGCGCGGCGGCGCCCGTGCTTTGCTTTGAAAACTCCCGCGCCGACGCCCCGCTCGGACAGGCGGAAACGGCCATGGCTCAGTTTCGCGATCTGGCGAAGCTCTTTCATCGCGAGAAAGAAGCGGAGCGCGTGCTGGCTGCCATCGAAGCTGAGCTCAGTCTCTGGCGCGAGCGTCTCGCGAAAGCCTTTCCTGCCCGGCCGCCCGTGCAGGTGATTCGGCTGGCCTCCCTCACAACTGCCTTCATCTACACGCCCAATTCCATCACGGCCTGGGTCGTGGAAAAGCTGGGATTCTCGCCCTCCCTCTCGGCACCCAACGCTTCCTACGGCCTCACTCAGCGCCGTCTGAAGGACTTCCGCCACTGCACGGACACGCTTGTCGTGTACGTGCGGCCCTTTGCGCAAGAGCAAAAGCTGCGGGAGTCCGTTCTCTGGCAGGCGCTTCCCTTTGTGCGAAAAGGCCATGCGGCGCCTGCCGAGCCCTTCTGGAGCCACGGCGGCGTGATGTCCATTCTTGCGACAGCACGTTCGGTCAGCCGGGCGCTGTTGTCTCTTGCGCCGCAGGGAGGCGCTTCATGAAACGACCCGCTCCTTTCGTCCTGCTCGCGGTGCTGGCGGTATCGGTGCTCACGTCGCTTTTGACTGACAGCGGACTCTCGGTGCGAGAACTCCTTTTCTATCCCACGCATCCCGCTCTCGCCGAATCCTTTGACGCCTACTACTACCTGCACGGCTCGCTGCCGCGCGTCGTGATGGCGCTCGCCGGGGGCGCCGTGCTGGGACTCGTGGGAAGTCTTCTCCAGCAGCTCACGCGAAACCCCATGACTTCGCCGCTGACGCTCGGAACATCCTCGGGCGCGTGGCTCGCCTTGACCGCGGTCTCCGCCTTCTGGCCGGGGCTTGCCAATGACTGGCTCGCCGCGGCCTCCCTGGCGGGCGGACTCATTGCCTTCGGGCTCGTCGTGCTCATCACGGGACCGCGGCATCTCACCGGCGTGACGCTCGTCATCTCCGGCATGGTCGTGAACCTCCTTTTCGGCGCCCTCGCCACCGCGATCGTGCTTCTCAATTCCGCCTTCATTCAGAACGTCTTTCTCTGGGGGAGCGGCGATCTGGAACAAAACGGCTGGAGCAACGTCGTCTGGTTCCTGCTGCGAGCGGTCCCCATCGCCTTGGTTCTTCTCACTGCAGCTCCTCGAGCGCTAGCGCTTCTCTCCCTGGGCGACGCTGGGGCCCGAGCGCGCGGTCTGCCGGTGGTGCCGGTCTTTGCCGCCTTCACAACGCTGGGCATCGCCGCCTCAACGCTCTTTGTGACCGCCGCCGGCGTCATCAACTTCACGGGCCTCATCGCCCCCAACCTCGTGCGTCGACTTGGGTTTCGCAGTCCGCGAAGCGAGCTCATGGCTTCCGCGGCGGCGGGCGCCGTGCTCCTTGCAGCCACTGACGTGCTGGCAGTACAGCTGTCACTTCTTACGAACAACATCGTCCCCTGCGGCGTGGTGTCCGCCGTGATCGGCACGCCCGTCTTCATCTGGTTTGTGCGGAAACAGCGCTCGGGAGAAGCCGAAGCCGCCGACAACCGCGCCGACCGCATGACATCGGGACGCCGGGGCTGGTCTCCCGCCGTGCCGGCGCTTCTCATCACAGCCCTGGCGGTCATTGCCGTCATAACGCTATGGGCAGTTCGAGGCGAAGCCGGCTGGAGTCTGGCGTCGCCGGACGTGCTGTCGCTGCGCTGGCCGCGGCTTGTGACGGCGATTTTTGCCGGGGCTGGATTTGCCGCTGCGGGCGTCGTGCTTCAGCGTCTCGTGCACAATCCGCTCGCGAGCCCTGACATTCTCGGCGTGAGCTCCGGCGCCTCCTTTGCCATCGTGCTGGGCGTGCTTTTCCTTGGCGTCGGCACGGGGGCTTCCGCGGCGCTCTGCGCCCTCTCGGGAAGTTTGCTCATCATCGCGCTGCTCATCGGATTTGCCCGCTCGGCGCATTTCGCACCCTCGTCCGTCATCCTGCTGGGAATCGCCGTGTCGGCGTGCCTGGATTCCGCCACCACACTGGTGCTCTCTCGCGGCACCATGGACAACTACTTTCTTCTGCAATGGCTTTCAGGCACCACCTATCGGACAACGCCCGTGACAGCGGGGCTTCTGACCGTTGCCGTCACAGGACTCGCGTTGACAGCCCTAGCTGTGTCGCGATCGCTGACGCTTCTCTCCGTGGGACAGCACTTTGCCGCCGGACGAGGCCTGCGTCTTGCGCCTGCAGCGGCCGGACTGCTCTTCTTGTGCGCGCTTCTTTGCGCCGCCGCCACAACCGCCATGGGACCGGTGGCCTTCGTGGGGCTTGTGGCACCGCACATGGCGTTTCTCTCCGGCGCCCGCACGGTCAAAAGCCAGCTCGTGACGGCGGCGCTCGTGGGGGCGCTCCTCGTGGCAACCGCTGACTGGCTCGGACGGGAGCTGATTGCGCCCGCCCAGATTCCCGCCGGGACGCTGGCGTCGGTGCTGGGCGCCGGATACTTCCTTGCGCTCCTCATCGCAGCGAGGCTGCGAGGGCGGTAGCGCAAGAGTCCACCAATCTTGAATTTGGCATTCCTACAAGCGCTCTATGATTCGGTCCATGCGGTCGCACGTCTTCCCAGCTCACAAGACCGCCGCGAGCTCTCTGAACAAAGGAAACTCCCATGACGTCATGGCACGAACGGCTCAATGCCGTCCTCAAGAAACAAAACCGATCCGCCGGCGATCTCGTCTGGTTTGCCGGCATTGACGCAGCCACGGCGCAGCGCTGGGTGGACGGCGCCGAAGCCGCCCCGTCCTACCGCGACATCATTCGCGCCTGTCGATGCCTCAAGATCTCCCACGAGTGGCTCATGGACGGCGTTGAAACATCGGCTGACGCCGCGGCCGCCCGCCCCAGCCTCGTGCGGATCCCGTCGCTCAATCAGAGCCTCCCGGAATTTGCCAGCGAAGACAGCCTCGTTGCCATTGAAGCCGACGAGAACTGGCTCCGCGCCGCCGCTCCCGGCGCGGACATTGAAGATCTGGCGGTGTTCAGCGTCCGCGGCGACGCCATGTCGCCCACGTTGATCCACGGCGACATCGTGCTGGTCGATCGATCGGACACGACGCTTCAGACCGACGCCATCTACGTCATCACGTATGTGAGAACGCCCTACCTCGACGTGAAGCGCATTCAACACCTCCTCAACGGCGGCATCACGCTTCTGAGCGACTCGCCGCTCTACAAGAACATCGATCTGGAGCCCGGCGCCGTCGGTCGCGACATCACCGTGCTCGGGCGCGTCGAGCGATGCTGGCACAGCGACGCTCAGCGGGGGCTCTGACAACTACATTTGCCGATGACACCTTCCAAGACGCGAACGCCCCGAAAACCGGGGCGTTCTGCGACGAGCGTCACATCACGAGCCGCCCTTACAGAAGCGGCTCGTCAGCAAGTCCTTCGGGCTAGACAAGTCCCGTGTTGAAGAGCTGGTTCATCACCCAAATCACCGCAAAGCCCGCGATGCAAGGCACCGCCGTGCGCCGGCAGATCGCCATGGGCGACACGCCGGCCGCAAGCGCCGCCGCAATGACGCAGCCGGCCACCGGACTCATCGAGCGGAAAACCGTGCCCGCGAGATGCATGGGATTCACCATGCCGCCCAAGTCTCCGCCCATGCTGGCATGGATGTCCTGCGAGAGCGAAGCAAAGGTCGCGAAAGCCGCAATCGCCGAACCCACCAGCAATGTGATGCCGCCCGTGATGGCGGAAAGCACGGCTGTCATGCCCGTCACGCCGAAGCCCGTGTTGAACGCGAGCCCGATGATGCCGTCAATGAGCCCGGACACGCGCAGCGACGTCGCAAAGACTTCCGCACAGATGATGAGCGCCACGATGCCGCCGAACATCTGGCCCATCTTCTTGAACATGGTCATCGCGTCCGACATCACGCCCTTCACGTCGCGACGCCGCACGATCTCAATGAGAATGACCAAGAGCCAGGTGAGAAAGAGCACCTGATTCACGCCCAGCTTGATCGAGTCGATGCCGAACTTGGAAAAGACGAAGAGGAAGATGATCGGCACAAACGGGAAGGCCGCGTACCAGACGGGGCACGCCCGCTCCTCGGTCTTCTTCTCGATGACGGAGTCTCCATAGACGTCGTCATTCTTTTTGTCGAAGTACTTCTGCATCACCCAGACAGCAAAGGCCATCACAAAAAGCGCCGGCACCGTGCAGACGAGCTGATACTCCACCATATAGGCCGTCGGGTCGAGTCCCACGGTCTTGGCCGCCAGCTGCTGCGTCCCGAAAAGCGGCCCCGTGCAGAGCGACGTCGAAAGCACGATGGTCGAAGCCGCCGCAGCCTTGGAAACACCGACTCGCGTCAGGATCGGATAGAAGCTCACCAGCAAGAGCATCGTGAGGCCCGCCGCCGAGATGATGACGACGTTGAGCAGCTGGCCGATGATGAAGGCGAGCGCCAGAAGAAGGTAGGGGCTCGACAGGCGCTTCAGCGGATCCGCCACCAGATTCACGAGCGCGTTCGACGCGCCGATCTGCGACATGTAGCCCGCAAAGCCGCCGGACACCATGATGATGAGGCCGATGCCGGAAACCTGCTTGGCGGCGACCGACACCAGCAGCTGAATGGGATCGAAGCCGACGAAGCCCGTGGGCTTCACGCCTTTGGGCAGAAACGAGTCCACGCCGCAAAGGATGGACACATAGATGACGGCCAGTCCTGCAAAGAGGAGCACCATCTGGGAAGGAAACCGCTTGATGAGAAGCCAGCCGGCGACCACGGTCACCAGACAAGCCGTAATGACGGGAATCATGTTTTTTCTCCTGTGGCAGCGAAAAGCCGGCAACCGTCCGCGCCTGACCGGCCGCGTGGGGAAGTCCTCCGCTCCTCGCTTCGTTTTTCATTATCCAAATGGCTTCTCATGCAAACAAGGCATAAAATTTGCATCAGTTATCTCGGTTTTGCATAGGGAGTTTTCAATGAAGCGCCTTCCCAAGATGAACCAGCTGATGTTCTTTGAAGCCGCCGCGCAGGCAGGAAGCATCAATCAGGCGGCAAAGAACCTGAAGCAAACCCAGTCAACGCTCTCCCGCGCCCTGCGAGAGCTCGAAGAAACGCTCGGCATCCAGCTCTTCACGCGCGGCGGCGCCGGCGTCGTTCTCACGCCCGCCGGCGAATGCTTTCGGCGCTATGCGTCTTCGGTGCTGCGCGAGCTCCAGCAAGGCATCGAAGAAACCGAAGCGGTGAACGGCAAGACCGGCCGCACCGTCTCCTTCGCCGTTCCCAACTTTGTCACGCGCTCCATTCTCAACCGCTGCATGACGCGCCTCATGCAAAGCGAGCCTCACTGCCGGCTCAACGTCGAAGTTTCAACGTTCCAGACGAGTCTTGATCGAATGCGGCGCGGGCTGATCGACTTCGCCGTAGGCACGACGGCCGACCTCTCCCAGCTCGCAGACTTTCACGTCGAGCCATTGATGATCTGCCCGGTCGCCGTCGCGTGCGCCAAGGATCATCCGCTCAGAAACGCGACGAAGATTGAAACGCTCGCCAACGCCGACTGGCTTCTCTCGCCCGAATTCGAGCTCTACAACGAACGGTGCCCCGGCGTGCTCGACAAGCTGGCGCCGGCCCACGCCGTGGAAAGCAACGGCTACTTCCTCACAAACCAGCTCGTCGCCCGCAACGACTTCTTTTCGATCCTCTCTTCCGTGCAGATTCGCCGGCACAGCGACTACCTGGTCGTCGTGCCGATCGCAGGCTTCCCGTATCCCGTGGAATACGTCCTCGCCTACCCCAAGGACCGGCCGCGCTCCCGGCTCACGGAGCGGCTTCTGGGATACCTGCGCCAGGAAGCCGCCGACTACGACTGGTACGCCTTCGCCATCAAGCCGGACGAAGCCCCCTTCCGGTCGCTCGCCCACGACATGGGCAAGGATTAGTCCGCCCAGCCGTTGAAGTCTCGGACCGTCTCCCAGGCGATGCGCTGCAGGAATCGAGCGTCGTCGGCCGCGAGCACCAGGTCTTCGTAGCGCCCGAAGAACGCCGCGCCTTCCGGGCTTTCGTGAAGGAGCGTCGCAAAAAACACCGCTGCCTCCAGGTAGGTGCCTGCCAGCGTCGGATGCCGATTGTCGGAGCGAATCATTTCCAGCTGAGGACGCGCCGCCATTGCTCGCTCAAAAGCAATGCCGCAGGGAACGGCCATGCAATGATTGGCATTGGCCGTCGTGATGATCGAATCCGCCAGCGCCTGCGTCATGCCAGGTCGGTCTTTATAGCCCCAGCTCACCATGAGAAGCGGCTCGGCGCCGGTCGCGCGAACATCGGCGCAATGCTTGGCCGCGTACTGATGAAAGAGCTTCTTCAACTCAGGATGAATGGGGCCCTGCGTGCTGTCCACCATGATGACCGCATCGAAGATCTTCCCGTCGGGATACTGCAGGAATTCGAACGAGTTGTCTTCGTTGATCTTGTAGCTTCTCAGGCCGTTGGGGCGCAGGTAGCTCTTCACGTCGTGCCAATAAAGACCGGCGCCGCCGATTCCCACCATGGTCGTCACAAGCTTGACTCCCTTGGCTTTGGCAAAGCCGTTCAGCATGGGCGCCACGCCGCAGTTGTAGAACATCAGCGAATTGCCCACCAAGAGGACGTTCTTCACTTGCTTCTGAGAAAGCGACGTCACCAAAGGCTTGACGCTGTAGAAAGGACTGCCGGTTTCGGGAAAGGCTTTTTCGTTCATGCGTTGTCTCCTGATGTGAACTCCGGCACGGCCGGACCGCCATGAAAGCTAACGCCGTTGTCCGTCCGATCCCCTCTCGCAAAAACGCATAACTCATGCCCATGGCGCGGGGGCGCCTCTTGACCGGCCGAGGCGCATCGTCCGTTTTTCAAGCGCCTGCCCTTACAATCCCATCGCCGCGCTCCGCTTTGAGGCGCTTTCTTTTTTCACGCCATGACAACACCCGACATCAACCTCTGGGAATACTTTGACACCGAAGCCATCGTCGTTGCCCGCGACGCGCTGGAAGAAACTCGCGCCGGCGGCAAGATCGTTCTGCAATGCGTCGCCTGGCTGCACAACACGCTCTACACCGGTCTCATGAAGAAGGCGGGCTCGCCGGAGAACTTCGTCGAAGCGCTGGCCCGCCGGTCGGGGCCGAATGCAGGGGGCGCCGAGGTCCTGAAAAATCAGCTCGCCGAGTGCCGCATCATCGCCGACGTTCTGCAGACCCACTG